>CAYRPX010000053.1:0-14265 GCA_964426195.1 uncultured Salinivenus sp. | reverse complement strand
GTTTACGTGCGGCTTCTCTCGCTCAAACTCTTCCTTGGCCATGGCAGTCTGTGTGGTCGATAAATGCGTATGGTTTAAAGGGATCAGAAAAGAAGAGGGGCAATACCCCGTGTGCCGGGGAGCGGCTATGCGGCCGCGCCCACAACGTCTTCGTCCATGAGCTCCGCCGCAATCTCCTCGGGGACGGGCTCGTAGCTAGAAAATTGCATCGTGTAGATCGCCCGACCCTGCGATAGCGAGCGAAGGTCTGTCGAGTAGCCGAACATTTCGGAGAGCGGCACCTGGGCGGTAATCACCTGAGCGTCGTTTCGCTGCCCCATCTGACCGATGCGGCCGCGGCGGCCGTTGAGGTCCCCAATGATGTCGCCCATGTATTCGTCGGGGGTCACGACCTCCACCTCCATCACAGGCTCCATTAGTACAGGACTGGCCCGGCGAGCGGCCTCGCGAAAGCCGAGACGTCCGGCAATCTCAAAGGCATTCTGGTCGGAGTCCACCTCGTGGTGGTCCCCGTCGTACAGACGCACCCATACGCCTTCGAGGGGATATCCAGCCAGGGGGCCGTCTTCCATCGCGCTCTGAATGCCGCGCTTGACGGACGGAATAAATTCCGTTGGGATGACGCCACCCTTGATTTCGTTCTCAAACACAAGGCCGGTTTCTTCCTCGTCCTCATTCGGACCGACCTCCATATAAACCTCGGCGAACTGACCGCGTCCTCCCGTTTGCTTCTTCAGGACGTAGTGCTCGTCGACCGTTTGCGTGATGGCTTCACGGTAGGCGACCTGTGGCCGTCCTACGTTCGCCTCCACCTTGAATTCACGCTTAAGGCGGTCGACGATAATCTCGAGGTGGAGCTCTCCCATCCCAGCAATAATCGTCTGGCCGGTCTCCTCGTCGGTGCGCACGTTAAAGGTCGGATCCTCCTCGGCCAGCTTGGTGAGGCCGTTGGTCAGCTTGTCCCGATCGGCCTTCGTCTTCGGCTCGATGGCAATTCGGATGACCGGTTCCGGGAAGTCCATCGATTCAAGGACCACCGGGTGATCCGGATCGCAGATTGTGTCGCCGGTCTTGAGATTTTTGGGCCCTACGACCGCTGCGATGTCTCCCGCACGAAGCATGTCCACGTCTTCTCGGCTATTGGCGTGCATAAACATCATGCGCCCGACACGCTCGTCTTCGTCCCGGGTCGGACTGTAGACCCGAGAACCGGACTCAAGGGTTCCGCTGTAGACGCGGATGAACGTCAACTTTCCGACGTACGGATCGGTCGTAATCTTGAATGCGACCGCACTAAAGGGCTCCTCTTCCTTCGGCGGGCGAACAACCTCTTCGTTCTCGTCCTGCGGATGATGGCCCCGAATGGCCGAGACATCCTTCGGACTCGGCAGATACTTGTTCACTCCGCCCAGCACACGCTGGACGCCCTTGTTCTTGAGGGCGGAGCCGCAGAACATCGGCGTAATGTCCCGATTGAGCGTCGCTTTACGAATAACGGTTTCCACCTCTTCCGGCTGCACCTCGGCGTCCTCGTCGAGGTACTTAATCAGCAACTCGTCGTCGTACTCAGCGAGATTTTCCAACAGATTGATGCGCCAGTGCTTGGCCTCGGACCGGAGGTCTTCCGGAATTTCGATTTCGTCCCACTTCATGCCCTGGGACTCTTCGTCGTAGACGACGGCCTTCCCCTGAATCAGGTCAATGACGCCCCGAAACATGTCGCCTGCTCCAATCGGGTACTGTACCGGAACCGGATTAGCACTGAGCCGATCCTCCATCATTTCGAGAACATTCTCGAAGTCGGCCCCGGTCCGGTCCATCTTATTCACGAAGCCGATCCGCGGCACGTCGTACTTCTCCGCCTGGCGCCAGACCGTTTCGGACTGCGGCTCGACCCCGCCAACGGCGCAGAACAGGGCAATGGCCCCGTCCAGTACACGAAGCGAACGCTCCACCTCGACCGTGAAGTCGACGTGGCCCGGCGTGTCGATAATGTTGACCCGATGATCGTCCCAGTAGCAGGTCGTGGCCGCTGAGGTGATCGTAATCCCACGCTCTTTCTCTTGCTCCATAAAGTCCATGGTCGCGGCCCCCTCATGCACCTCTCCCATACGGTGCAGACGCCCCGTGTAGAAGAGAATCCGCTCCGTAAGAGTGGTTTTTCCGGCATCAATATGGGCCATGATGCCGATATTCCGGGTCCGCTCAAGCGGAAAGCTTTTGTTTTTCTGCGTAGCCATAGGTACGTGTCAAGATACGTTCTTAAACGCTCCACTCAGATCGGTCTTGACCCGATCCGACCAATTGCCCAAACCATCGGGCTAAAACTGGAAGTGAGCGAAGGCCTTGTTGGATTCGGCCATGCGATGGGTGTCATCTTTCTTCTTCACGGCGCCACCTTCCCCCCGAGCAGCATCGACCAACTCACTCGCGAGACGATTCACCATGCTCTTTTCCTTGCGGGCTCGGGCGTACTGGATGATCCATCGAAACGCGAGCGTGATGCGGCGCTCCGGGCGAACCTCCGTAGGAACCTGGTAGGTTGCCCCTCCAACCCGTCGGCTCCGGACTTCTACGAGGGGTGCCGCGTTATTCACAGCCTTCTTGAAGACCTCCAGCCCTTCCTCTCCCGTTCGCTCCTCAATAACCTCCAATGTGTCGTAAACGATGCGCCGCGCCAGACTCTTTTTCCCGTCCCGCATGATGGCATTTACGAATCGGGACACCATGTCGTCCCGATAAATAGGATCCGGTTGTGTCGTGCGCTGTTCAGGAGCGTCGTTTCGTGGCATAATGTATCCGTGATCTCGTCGATGATTTCGTCAGAGGATCCACCCGCGTACAGGCGCCCCGGCGGGACGCCTCATCTCACGCTTCGATCATTAGTCGCGTGGCTTCTTCGTCCCGTACTTTGAACGACCCTGGCGACGATCCTCAACGCCGGCGGTGTCGAGGGCACCGCGAACAATGTGATACTTGACGCCGGGAAGGTCCTTCACGCGTCCCCCTCGAACGAGCACAATCGAGTGCTCCTGAAGGTTGTGCCCCTCGCCCGGAATGTATGCGGTCACTTCATTGCCATTGGTAAGCCGCACGCGGGCCACTTTCCGGAGTGCCGAGTTCGGCTTCTTCGGCGTCGTGGTGTACACCCGTGTGCATACCCCTCGACGCTGGGGACTCCCCTCGAGCGCCGGGGCGTCACTTTTTTCTTCCTCGGACTCTCGTCCTTTTCGAATCAATTGCTGTGTCGTCGGCACGTCGGTGTCGGTCGTTTTTCTAATCGATGTCGGACAACGTCACGTCGTGAGCAGCAACAGGGCAACCCCTCATGCGCACAATCGTTTTTTACTTTCCTTCTCGCAAGTAGGATCCCCAAAACGGAGCAAAGAAGGGATGAAGGGAATTTTGCGGGCTCAGAACGCTGCTAAGAGGGCTCGGTCCCGAATTCCTTCGATATACTGAACTGTACCAGTTGATCAATCTCTTTTAACAAAAGAGGGCAAAGAAAAGGGCGAGCCGAGCCCGCCTGCGGGAGATTTTCACCCTATCGTCGGTACGGTTATCTATCTTTGCAGAAGGAGTTTACGGGGTACTATTCTCCGGAGTTTCCGAAGAGTCGCCTGTTGGAGCGGATTCAGAGGAACTTCCATCTGGCTCCGGGACCGGGCGAGAAACACCGTCGGTCGAGGGCTCGTCGCGCCGGAGCGTCCTGCCGGATTCGCTCACCTCCGCGTACTTTCCGTGCGGCGGCTCGCCCAACAGCTCCACCAGATCGTCCGTGTTCAGGACTTCGACCTCCAGTAACGTCTCCGCCATTTCGTCGAGCAGGGAACGCTTCTCACGAAGGAGTTCCGTTGCTCTAGTCTGGGCCTTGTCGACGAGTGCCTTCACCTCCTCATCGATCGCCTCGGCCAGGGCGTCGGAGTAGGGCTTGCCGAGAAGTGGATTCTCTTCGCCAGGTCGGGACCGTTTGTAACTAAGAGGCCCGATACGGTCACTCATTCCATAATCCACCACCATGGCATAGGCCATCTTCGTGACGCGTTCCAGATCGTCCTGCGCCCCGGTCGTAACGCCTCCAAAGATCAGCTCTTCGGCGACCCGACCGCCGAGCGCAACGGTCATCCGATCCATGAGCGCGTTTTTCGAATAAAGGTCGCGCTCTTCCGGCAGATGCTGGGCGTAGCCGAGGGCCGAGACGCCCCGAGGCACGATAGAGACCTTTACGACGGGATCGGTGTGTTCGAGGAACCACCCGACGAGGGCGTGTCCGGACTCGTGGTGGGCAATGACCTCCCGTTCCTCGGGCGAGATGATCTTGTTGCTCTTCTCGAGGCCTGCAATCACCCGATCGATGGCCCGCTCGAAGTCCCTCATCTGAATGGCCGTCTTTCCCTTCCGGGCTGCAAGGAGGGCCGCTTCGTTGCAGACATTCGCGATTTCGGCCCCCGCAAATCCGGGTGTTTGGTGGGCCAGCACTTCGAGATCCACGGTCTCGTCCAGGAGGAGGTCCTGCACGTGCACGCGAAACATTTCTGCCCGGTCGTGGCGGTCGGGCTTGTGAATGGCAATCTGCCGATCGAACCGACCGGGCCGAAGCAAGGCCGAGTCGAGCACGTCGGGCCGATTGGTCGCCGCCATGATGACCACCCCCTCGTCGGAATCGAATCCATCCATCTCGACGAGCAGCTGATTCAGGGTATTGTCGCGCTCGTCATTGCCTCCTCCCATCTGGCCACGACCTCGCGTGCGCCCAATCGCGTCCATCTCGTCAATGAAAATGATGCACGGGGCTTTCTCTTTAGCACTGTCGAAGAGGTCCCGTACCCGACTTGCCCCAACCCCCACAAACATTTCCATGAAGTCCGAGCCGGAGATCGAAAAGAAGGGCACCCCCGCCTCGCCGGCCACCGCCTTCGCCATGAGGGTTTTGCCCGTCCCGGGCGGTCCCACGAGCAGAACGCCGGTCGGCAGGGCACCGCCGAGTCGCGTAAAGGCCTCCGGGCGTTTTAGAAACTCGACGACTTCCTCCACTTCCTCCCTTGCCTCTTCCAACCCTGCCACGTCGTCGAACGTCACGTCGCCGGCGTCGGCGCTGTCGAACAGTGTGGCCGTATTGTCGCCGAGGTCCGACCGCTGAGCCCCGGCTGTCATCCGCCGCATAAAGAAGACCCAGATCCCCACGATGAAGCCTAGAGGAAGCCCCCACAACAACAGGGTCTCGAGCCACTCCCCGTCTTGCGAGGCGGCAAACGTGACCGTGGCCTGCTCGGACGTCGCCGCGGCCTTATTGTGACGCCGGAGAAACGCGGTCAACTCGTGGGAGTCGGGCTTGGTCGTGATAAAGCCTCGTTGCGACTCACCCGCCAGAGAACCGATTGGGCCTGTCTCTTCCTTGGGCACTTCGACTCGTCCCTCCCGAACCGCCTCGGCCGTGTATGTGCCCTTGACCTGCGTGCCATTGACAATTTCCACACGCTCTACGTAGCCGGACTCGACGTATTCGAGAAACGTGCTATACTCGATGGAGACCGGGGCGGCTGCGTTCTTCCATGTAAGACCGAAGTGGATGAGCAGAGAAGCGACGATCGCCCCCGCAAGCCAGAGCGCTGCCCGAGAACGAAAAAAAGACCACAGTCGATCGAAGCCGGAGGGCTCTCGGGACGGATCGGGGCGTGTCCCTGATGGGGGGGACTCGGACTGCGGCATGATCAGGAGGAATTGGTGGGGCCCCGAAGCGGATTCACGATGCCAAGGCACAGACCAGCAGGGCTATGCTACTTGGCAGTACTTGAAGTAGAACGAAACCCGTCCCAGAGGGGTTTCCAGGAGGTCTCCAACCGGCGGTAAAGGAGAACGCAGATGTCACAAAGTCTCACTCTACTCCGCTCGTGTCCGGAGGACTCCGACCGGCAGGAGTCTCATCCCGTAGGGAAGTAGAATCCCGAACGGGCGTCCTTGTCGGGTCCCGTCGACGGAGTTGCCGCGGGTCCCCCCTTCTAGTGCGAGTCGTGTCGGCGGAGGGTCGCTGCGGGGTGACAGCGGAGGAGGGTGACGCATCGGCAGTTGAATCTTGGGCCGCCGGAGAGACCACCGAATCCGAGGGAGCCCCTGTCTCGTCAGGAATCCCGGGCGCCGAAGAGTCGGCAGCGGACTCTTGCGCGTCCAGGTGGTCAAGAAGGGCTTGGGCGCGGTTCGCCACCGGCGTATCTCCGTATCGCTCAGTAAGATGAGTCAGAAGAACCCGAAACGACGCCGCCGGTTCTTCGGGTTCTGCATGATCCCGTGTGGAGTCAGGCGTCGCACTCTGCGACATCCGCGAGCTGTCCGGCGTCGGTCCTTGGTCGGCGACGGCCGAAGTGTCCGCTCCCGGAAGGGGAGATTGCACATCGGTACTGTCAGTCCGTCGGACAGAAGAATCCCGTTGAGCAGTCCGGGTAGAGTCGACCCGTCGAGGGGATCGCCCCCGTAAAGAGTCCGCTGTGCGCGAGGAGGTATCGGAACGGGCAGATTGGGAGATCTCGGGAGTCGCGTCCGAACTCTGCTCGGGGGACGCTGGAGGTTGGGAGGGGGGCCTCGGACCGGTGGTGTCGGCGCCTTGCCGGAGCTGGTCCTGTCCGATCGTGGTGTCGGGAGAAGAATATTCCCGCGGATCGGACCCCTGTGGATCATTGTTCGTCGTGTCGACACTCGGCTTCGGTCCGGCCGACGTCCCATTGGCCAACTGGGCCTTATCACCTGACTCTGCCTCACGACCCGATTGTGCCAGAGAATCCAGGTATTGCTTAAACTGTGTCCGAAGGCGCCCGCTGGTGTCCTGCGGGACCGATCGGTGATAGACCACCCCGGCGGCCAGCAGAGCACGGGGGGCCGTAGACGTTTCCGGATACGTCTCGGCCACGGTCAAAAACCCGTCGAGAGCCTGATGGGGGGCGTCCGCTCGCCACGCTTTGTAGGCGCGAGCATAGGCTGAGTCGGCCTGGCTCGTTTCGGACCTCGACGCCGACTGGGATTGATTCAGTCCAAGCTGTTCCCGGGCCCGTGTTGCAAAAGGAGTGCGGGGATACTCTTCAATGATTCGACGGTAGGTCTCTTCTGCTGCGGCCGTGTCCCCCTGTGCTCGATGAGCTTGGGCCAATCCGTAGAGCGCCTGTTTGGCAACCGGATGGTTCTCATCCTCGTCCAGGATTCGTCGGAACCACGTTTCGGCCGAGTCGGGACGACCGGCGGCCCGAAAGAGGGCATTGGCCAACTCGTAGCGGGCGAGGGCCCGCTTCTTCTCCATCTTTGCCAGGCTTGCCGAATCGCGCGGCACCGCCGAAAGGTCGACCAGTCCCTCCGAAGCTCCCTGCCCGTTCGGCGATCCCGCCTGGGAACCCGCCTCCTCTGCGGCGGCGGTCGCATTGCTTTCCTGAATGGCATTCACCCGACGCCAGTTATCGACTAGGGGACGATCGCCCCACGTCTGCTGGAACTGACGGCGCCCCTGCTGAACGAGCGTTGGATCACGATGGAACAGAAAGCCCGCGTCGGACTCGACTGTCTGAGCGGCATTGGCCTGGGACGAGGCAGATTGATCGCGACGGTCCACAGCCCCTTGCCCCCTGTTTGGAAACTGTTGTTGTTGCCGTCGCCGAGCCTGCGTCTCCTTCTTTTTCTCCTTTCGGCGCTGCTCGCGAAGATCTTCCACGAAGGACTTAAACTCGGCCGGCGGCATCCGGCCGAGACGCAATAGCGAATCCATCCGCGCCACCGCCTGCGCCCGATCGGCGAGCCCCTCAAAGCGATCCGACTGAACGCCGGCGTCAGATGGGGCCCGCGGAAGCAGTCGAGTCTCTTGGTCGGTGTCCCTCCCTTGGCCCGAGCCCGACGAAAGGGTCGTCGCGGCCGTATCGAAGTGGGCCGCAGCTTGCGTGAAGTCCTCGTACCTGTCGCGGTACAGCGTCGCCAAATCGTAGTGGAGGCGCCCTTGGATCGCGCCGGTGGGAGCGTCCTCGCCTCGCAGGGCGGAGGTGAGGACCTGCTTGGCTCTCTCAGGCTGGCCCAGCGATTGATAGAGCCGCGCCCGTACGAGAGCAACTTCGGCTTGCATTGCCTTCGTATCGTCCTCACGCTGCAGCGAAGCCAAGCGCCCCAAGGCCTTCTTCGCGTCCCCGGAAGTCCCCTGCATCTCAATGGCGGACAACCGAGCCGCAAACTCTAGCTGATACCTGGGCGAATAGTCCAGCACCCGCTCGTAGGCTGCCCTCGCCCCCTCGAGCTCTTCGAGTGTTTCGCGCACCTGCCCCAGCAGAAAGGCGGCCCGTGCCCCCACCTCATCCGGAAGAGAATCCTCCAGTCCTCGGTCGAGAGCTGCCTCCGCCTCCGTCCATCGCTCCTGGCGAACGAACAGTTCGCCCTGAACCAGGTGCATTCGGGCGGTCCAGGTGCCATATTCAGCCTCCCGCTCCAACCCGATACGCAGGACCTCTGCGGCCTCCGTGTACCGGTCAGCCGCTACGAGCGTCTGCGCCAGCCGAAACCGAGCCTCCCCTTCCCGCTCGGCCCCGAGCGCAATGACCTCCCGGAATTTCTGCACCGCCCCCACGTAGTTCTGCTGGTGGTACCGGGAGCGGCCAATGATGAGAAGGGCATCGTCAATCCACTCTGAGTTCGGATGCTCCCGGAGCACATCCGCGCTCTTCTGAATCGCCTCTTTGAACGAGGAACCTGGCGATCCGGACTGCGGCTCGGGAAAGATTGAAAGATACCGGGTCCGATCGACGTCCGAACGGGACTGGGTGACCGATTCGAGTCCCTTCTCGAAAGCCTGGGTCGCATTATAAAAGGTATTGTAGTAGGCCGTCAGGTCGTCGTACTGCCGCCCGATAAACGATCCTCGCCCACATCCCAGCAGCACTCCCCCGACAAGAACTCCCAAACCGAGGACCCAGAGCGGGCGGATCGAACGCTGCAATCGACGACAAGAACGACCCATAACGACCGTCTACCACACCGGGCAAATGAGGAGGGACTTGTTGAAAAATACAATGACGAGCCGCCTCCAGGGATCCTTCGCACTCGCTCTCCCCCTCCACGGCCATCCTTACTTCACGGAGCTGACGTGAACGGTATTGGTCCGCCCGCGTGCTGGCAGTGGCATCCCGACGGTAATGACGACCTTTCCCCCCGACTCCACGAGTTCGTGTTCGTGGAGCACGCTGTGAACGCGGGCGATTCCCTGATCGGTATCTTGCTGGAACGGAATGTAGAAGGCATACGTCCCCCAAAGTCCGCCGAGCTGAGCCACGACGCGCTGATTGTCGGTAAAGGCGTAAATGGGCATACTGGGACGGTGCCGAGCAATAGACCGCGCGGTGGTCCCCGAGTTGGTCAAACAGCAGACGGCTTCCGCCCCTACCTGTTCGGCGAGCCGGCACGCCGTAAAGCTGACACTGTCCGTGACGTCCTGCCCCCGCTCGAGTTTGTCCGGGACCATGGTCAACGACCGACGTTGCTCGTACCAGTACGCCTCGGCCTGCTGGATGATCTGGTTCATCGCCTCCACAACCTGAACAGGGTCATTCCCTACAGCCGTTTCGGCGGACAGCATGACCGCGTCGCTGCCATCGAGCACTGCGTTGGCCACGTCGCTTGCCTCGGCCCGGGTCGGCCGGGGATTCTCAACCATACTCTCAAGCATCTGCGTAGCCGTTATGACCGGCTTCGCCCTGGCCATGCTCTTTCGAATGAGGCGTTTTTGCGTGCCCGGCACCTCCTCCATCGGCATCTCGATGCCAAGGTCGCCCCGGGCCACCATGATGCCGTCAACCACTTCCAAAATGGCGTCGATGTTGCGGACGGCCTGCGGCTTCTCAATTTTTGCAATTACGCTCGTGTTCTTCCCCGCCTGATCGATTCGGTGGACGAGGGCCTCCACGTCGGATCGCTCCTGAACGAACGAAAGGGCGACGACATCCACATCCAGTTCAAGCCCGAGCTCCAGGTCCTTCAGGTCTTTCTCGGTCATCGGCGGCGTCGACGTTTCGATGTCGGGGAGATTCACTCCCTTCCGCGACCGCAACGGTCCCCCTTCGACGACGGTCGCAAGCAGCTCCGAATCGCGTTTCCCGGTTACCTCAAGTTCCAGCAGCCCATCGTCGATCAAAATGCGCTCTCCCTCCCGAGCATCCTGCACCAGCGAATCGTAGTCGATAAAGATTCGCTCCGCCGTACTCTCTCCGATGTCGTCAACTGTTACCACCACCTCTTCGCCCTCCTGAAGCATGACAGATCCATTCCGAACCGCCCCCACCCGAATCTTCGGTCCTTGCAGATCCTGCAAAACGGTTACATTCTCGCCCTCGGCCGTTGCCGCTTCGCGCACCGTCTGCACACGGTCGACGTGCTCCTCGTGGCTGCCGTGCGAAAAGTTCATGCGTGCAACGTCCATCCCCGCCCTCACGAGTTGACGAATAGTCTCCGGGTCCGATGATGCGGGACCCAGTGTGCAGACGATTTTCGTTCGGCGCTCCATACTTGAAAGGCGTTGGCCAGAAGAATGCGAGCAAACAACCGTTCCAAAGCTCCCGACGGGGAGTGAGGCGTTCCCAAACGTAGGAGCGGGACCGGGGAAATGCGTGACACAGAACCAGGATCGATCTAATTCCCCGGAAGTCTTCATGGGAGGGCCGTGGAACCCGACGACGGCGCTTTCTCTGACCGCTCCCGCAACGGCTTTTCTGAAAGACGCTCCCGCGGGATGCCCGTGTGCGTCCGAGTCTTCAGAGCGCTCGACACCATAATGAGCTCTCCCACATTTTCGAGCGTCAGAAGACCGACAAGGCGGTCGTCCTCCACCACGGGGACAGTGGTGCAACTCTGAGCATTCATTTGCTGAAATACTTCGTCGAGTGGGGCCCCGGGATCGGTCGTAAAAAAATCCTTTTTGGCCACTTCAGACACGGGGGTGTCTCGGTCGTAATCGGACAGGGCCTGAATGAGAGGCTTGCGACGAAGCACGCCCACGACAGCCCCGTTCTCGACGATGGGAAAGTCGTGATCCGTACCAGCCAGGAGTTCATCCACCGCGTCTCCCAGCGTGTCGTCCTTGGAGAGCGTTGCAAACCGGGTCATCATTGCCTGTCGCACCGGCGTCCCTTCGGTGAACGCCCGGTACATGGCCTGTTGCGACTCTTGCTGGGCCCCGACGTAGATAAAGAGGGCAATGAACAGCAGAACGGGATTGAACCATAGAATTCCGACCAATCCGAACAAAATAGCCATTGCCTGCCCCACGTTCGCCGCCGTTTGGGTGGCCTGTGCATAGTCCTGCCGGAGCGCGAGGAGCGACCGGAGCACGCGGCCGCCGTCCATCGGGAAGGCCGGAAGGAGGTTGAAGCCCGCTAGCACGGCGTTAATCCACATAAGGGTGGCAAGCAGGTGCTGCCCTGGGGATTGCAGGGCATCGGGCGCAAACGTTCCTCCGGTCACAAGGAGCAGAAATGCGAGCCCCAACGCAATAACAACGTTGACAACCGGCCCCCCGATCGCAATCCAAAACTCCTTCATCGGCTCAGACGGAATGCGCTCCAGTCGCGCCAGCCCACCGATGGGATAGAGGGTAATGCTTCGCGTGGGCACCCCAAAGCGTCGCGCAGTGAGTGCGTGCCCGAGTTCGTGCAAGACCACGCAGAGGAACACGGCCAGAACGAGGCCCACCCCCGAAAGTGCCGCCCCTAGGCTCTGACCCTGAAAGTAATAATACGCGAAAATCGCGGCGATGAGAAGCAGAAAGGTCCAGTGCAGAAAGATCCCGATTCCGGACACGGACCCGATCTTGAGGGATCGTTTCATTCGCCTAAGGAAATTGATCGGCAGTAGACGGACCGTACGAACGAGACTCCGCCTCTTCTCGGTTCCCGCACGTTCTCCTCAGTCGTCGCGTCTCTTCTCGCCGCGGGTCGTCGGTGAGCCGCTTCACGATCGATGGGTCCAACCCGCTCCCCTCAAACTCTCGATCGAGGCCTTCGTACTCCTGCTTGAAGGCCTCAAAGGGCCCCTCGACCGCGCCCGGGTCCATCCCCAATCCCGGTGTCCTCGACTTCCAAGACTGGGTAGCATTTCAGGCGTGAGTTGGAATCGATGGTCTTTTCCAGCGTCCGGCCTGACCGTGGTCCGCGGGCGGCAGACCACAGTCCCGATCTGGAATGCAGCCCAACGCCCGATTGTCGAGATCGATATAGAAATCGATGAAACGATCCGGCTTCAGAAGTGTCGGAGGAGCCTCACGGCCGCTCCTCAATACGGGCCAGCTTTGGCCAGAAATTTTTTTCCCAGTACGGCGTCCGGAGGTGTTCCACCAGTTCCATGCGGTACCGTCCGCTCTGAGCGGCCATTCGGACGAGCCGCCGGTCCGGTCCCGTCGCACGCAGTACGTCTCGGCGGAGGCACTTTCCTCACCGACGAGCGAGGGCACTGTGGACTCGTAATAGACGGCAATGCGCTCTGCCTCGTAGGATCCAGCATCCGTCTGTACCGTGTCCACACCTTCTAGCACCGCCTGCGCCGGCACGTGCTCAGTGTCGTCCGCCACACTTACCTTGAACGCGAGCGTGTCCGCCGTCCCGAAATCGAGCCCCCGCACAAGCAACGCGATTTGTGCAGGCGGATGGGAGTTGGCCTGCGGGGCAAAAGAGTCACGACGGTTGCCGTAGTCGTCGCTCCGCTTCCGGACCTCAATCGATCCGTCGGGCGGAAAAGCAAGTTCCCGGTACAGGTTGGAGCACCAGTCGAAGCTCGTAAACGACTGCTTATAAGGACGCAAGTCCTGCTGCCGGGCATTGACGACCCAGTTGCGCTTGTACTGGTAGGATCCACTCTCAAGCTCGTAGAAGAGGGCGTACTTGAACGACGAGATGCCCGACCCGTCGGTGACCTTCGACATTTGGGCCGGACTAAACTGGTGCTTCACGAGGTACGTGCCCGCCACAAAGCGCTGGTCGTTGTCCCGACCGTACTGATCCCGGGTCCGCTGGACCTGATAGAAGGCCACCTCAGCCTGTCCGTCGTTCCACAGATCGGCCGTGAGGTATGACGAATCCGTGATGGTGGATCGTTGATCGGGAGACGAGGGAGCGGACGAGCTGCACCCGACGAGAAATCCTCCTACAAGAACGAGTAGGCCGACCGATCCTCGGAGAAAAGAGCGTTGCAACATGAAGACACCAGGACTTGGACCGCAGGATAAGGAATGAAACCCACTTGCTTTGACAAAGAATCTCCCTGAGTTGTTACGCCCCCCTGAGCCGGAGTCAATAGATTAGCACGTTCCCCAGGAACGTCCGACACGGAGCTCAACGCAGAATGACCTGAAGAGAAAGTTTTTTCGAGACTTCGGCGCATGGAAGTTCAGGGAGGGGCGCGTAGCTCATCTCTCAGAGTGAAACGCTTCCGTAAGTGAACGACGGAGCGCAGCGAGGAAATCGTGCCCCAGGGCTCCTCAACCGGATCAGTCCACCGCGCCAGTCGCCAAACGTCGGTATCATTTATGAAATCGTGTCCGGGAATCGTACCGCTCCACCTGGAAATCAGGTCCGCTCGAAAGCCTTTTTGGGAGCTCCGGCCCCCGTCCGCTAAAAAGAAGGGGAATCCTATCAAGGGTTGCTCCTCGATTCCTCAAAACGACCGCATAGTTGTATTTCAGACCGACGCCCTCCAAAAACCTCCACTCGCCTCGAAGGGTTTTGACATGCGCCGAGTGAACGCACCCGTGCGTGACCCGTACTTCCTGCGAATTACAAGAAGCAACCTGAAGCGGTGTTTTTGGGGTTTGTCCCGAACCATGCCGTTCCCCTTGAGCCACCGTGCCTCCACTGGGTTGTGTGGCATTGGATCTGTATGGGGCAGAGGGTGCGCGTTGCGGGACCCACCTCCTTTTCTATGAACTTTTCAACGAATAGGTTGGAATGAACAAACCCGGCCAGACGAAACTGGCGTCGACGCTGTCCACCTTCGACGTGGTGGCCGTGACCGTCGGGGTCGTCATTGGGGCCAGCGTATTTCGGACGCCGCCGGACGTGGCCGCAAACACCGGCGACGGCGGCACGATGCTCCTCGCCTGGCTGCTGGGTGCGGCGGTCTCCTTGGTGGGGGCCCTCTGCTACGCCGAACTGACCACGGCCTATCCCCACGCTGGGGGCGACTACTACTACTTTCAGCGGGCCTTCGGGGGGTGGGTCTCATTTCTCTTCGCGTGGGCCCGGCTCGTCGTCATTCAGACGGGGT
>CAYRPX010000052.1:13145-14329 GCA_964426195.1 uncultured Salinivenus sp. | reverse complement strand
TACGATTGGCATTCCGCAGGAGACAAATGAGGGAGAGACTCGGGTGAGCGTGGTTCCGGAGGTGGCGGGGCGCCTCGCGGAGAGCCACGACGAGGTGGACCTGCTTGTGGAGGAGGGGGCAGGGACGGGGGCCTACCACGCCGATGCCGAATACGAGGCCGCCGGCTGCTCGGTTGTGGGGAGGGAGGCTGTCTTCGGGGCTGATCTTGTTACGAAGGTAGCGCCTCCGTCCGACGCGGAGGTGCAGTTGTTTTCGGAGGGTCAAGTTGTGGTTGGGCTTCTTGATCCCCTTGGGCAGCCTGACCGGGCCAAAGCGCTGGCCGAGCGGGGCGTTACGGCGTTGGCGATGGAGCTGGTGCCCCGCATCTCGCGGGCGCAGAAGATGGACGCCCTCTCGGCGATGAGTTCGATTGGGGGGTACCGGGCCGTTCTTCGCGCGGCCGAGCGGTTGCCGAGGTTTTTTCCGCTGTTGACGACGGCGGCCGGGACGGTAAAGCCGGCGCGCGTGCTTGTATTGGGGGCTGGGGTGGCAGGCCTGCAGGCCATTGCGACGGCCAAGCGGCTCGACGCCCGCGTGTTCGGGTACGACATTCGCGAGCCGACCCGCGAGGAGGTGGAGAGTCTCGGGGCGAGCTTCGTGGAGTTGGAGGTTGAGATTGAGGCGGGCCAGGACGAGAGCGGCTACGCCGAGGAGGTGAAGAAGGAAAAGCAAGAGCGCCAGCCGGAGCTGTTGAGGCCTCACGTTGCGGAGGCCGACGTTGTGGTTTCGACGGCCCTGATCCCCGGCAAGCCCGCGCCGCTTCTTGTCAAGGAGGCCGCGGTAGAGGCGATGGATCCGGGGTCGGTGATCGTGGATCTTGCGGCGCCGAACGGGGGGAACTGTGCTTTGACGGAGGCGGGGGAGGAGGTGACCCGACGCGACGTTCAGATTTTGGGTCCGACCAATCTGCCGGCCGAGATGCCGGTGCACGCCAGCGAGCTTTACGCGCAGACCATCGCGGCGACGATCGAGGAGTTTCTTGAGGATGGCGCGTTCACGCCGGACTTTGGCGACGACATTTTTGCGGGGGCCTGTCTTGTGCACGCCGGGGAGATCCGCAGCGATCGCGTCCGCGGCCTTCTGGACTCCGAAGAGACGCCTGCGGAGGGAGAAGCGGGATAGGCGGCTGCACGGATAGGCGGCT
>CAYRPX010000052.1:0-13045 GCA_964426195.1 uncultured Salinivenus sp. | reverse complement strand
GAAGAGACGCCTGCGGAGGGAGAAGCGGGATAGGCGGCTGCACGGATAGGCGGCTACGGGGAACGGATAGGCGGCTGCACGGATAGGCGGCTGCACGGATAGGCGGCTGCGTGAACGGGGAACCGCGACGCGTGCGAAGTGAAGCGTAAGACGTGAGGAGGGGGGATGCTTACCGCGACCGGTCACGCATCAGGTTTTAGTTCAGGTTTTAGTTCAGGTTTTAGTTCAGGTTTTAGTTCCTTTCTTCAGGCAGCATGTGAGCCAGGAGCAGCACCCACTTTTCGGCAGCACCCACTTTTCGGCAGCACCCACTTTTCGGCAGCCCCCACTTTTCGGAAGCACCCACTTTTCGACAGCCCCCACTTTTCGACAGACGATTTTCTGCCGCCCCAGACGCTATGCTCAACAATATAATTATTTTTGTTCTTGCGGCTTTTGTGGGCACCGAGGTGCTCACCAAGGTTCCGCAGACGCTGCACACGCCGCTTATGTCGGGGGCCAACGCCATCAGTGGCATCACGATTGTCGGCGCGCTTGTGGCGACGGGAATGACCAGTGATCCCTGGGCGGTCTGGATCGGGTTCGGGGCCCTTGTGGTCGCCACGATTAACGTCGTCGGCGGGTTTCTCGTCACCGACCGGATGCTTCAGATGTTTGGTCGCAAGGAGGGGGCTTCTCCGCAGGTCGACGCCGCTGCGGCTGCTGAGCGAACCGACGGCGCCCCCGGTTGAGTTGTGAAAGGTCTCCTCCAGTTTTCCCCGGCGCCTCCGGTTTTGCCGGGGCCTCCGGTTTTCCCCGGCGCCTCCGGTTTTGCCCGTTGCCTCCGATTTTCGACTCTTCCCGACAGACTATCCTCAACGCCTGTTCTCAAGCGCAGGCTTCCTGCCATGAAAGCTGCCATTGTTGATCTTGCGTATCTTCTCTCGGCGGTGCTCTTTATTTTCGGGCTCAAGCGCATGCAGTCGCCGGTGACGGCCCGTACGGGCAACGGGCTTGCGTCCTTGGGCATGCTCGTGGCGGTTGTGGCCACCTTGTTTTTGCGGGAGATTCTGTCGTGGCCGATGATTTTGGCCGGGCTGGCCCTGGGGGGGCTCATTGGGGTGGTGCTGGCTCGGACGGTTGAGATGAGGGCCATGCCGGAGTTGGTGGCGGTGTTCAACGGGTTTGGGGGCCTTGCGTCGGCGCTGGTGGCCGGGGCGGAGCTGTCCCAGTACATAAGCGGCGAGGTGTATGGATTTGGGATTGTGTCGGCCGTTACCATTGCGCTTTCGATTTTGATTGGGACCGTCACCTTTTCGGGCAGCGTCGTGGCCAACGGGAAGCTCAGCGGCTGGATTACGGGCAATCCCATTTCGTTTCCGGGGCTTCGGGTGCTTACGGGGCTTTTTCTGTTGGGGGCCGGGGGATCGTTCGGGGTGATGGTGGCCTACGCGGAAGGGTTTCCGACCGTGACCGGGCCTATGGTTTTGGGCTCCCTTGGGCTGGGGGCCTCGGCGTTTTTGCTTGGGATTTTGCTTATCGTCCCCATTGGCGGGGCGGACATGCCGGTGGTCGTGTCGCTTTTGAACTCCTATTCGGGCCTTGCGGCCGCCGCGGCGGGGTTTGTGCTGGACAACACGGCGCTTATTGTGAGCGGCACGCTGGTGGGGGCGGCGGGGATGATCCTGACGGTTTTGATGTGTGAGGCGATGAACCGGTCGCTGGCGAACGTGATGCTCGGGGGATTCGGGGGGGCAGAGGCTGGCGCGGGGCTGGACGTGCCGGAGGGCAAGACCGTAAGCGAGACCTCGCCGGAGGACACCGCGATTTTGGCCCGCTACGCCGAGAAGGTGGTGATTGCGCCGGGCTACGGGCTGGCCGTGGCGCAGGCGCAGCACGAGGTGCGGGAGTTGGCCGACCATTTGGAGGAGCAGGGCGTGGAGGTGAAATACGCGATTCATCCGGTGGCTGGTCGCATGCCGGGGCACATGAACGTGCTGTTGGCCGAGGCGAAGGTCTCCTACGAGAAGCTCTACGAGCTGGAGGAGATCAATCCTGAGTTTTCGACGACGGACCTGGCGATTGTGGTGGGGGCCAACGACGTGGTCAACCCGGCGGCCCGCGAGGACGAGGACAGTCCGATTTACGGCATGCCGATTTTGAACGTCGACGAGGCGGACACGGTGGTGATGATCAAGCGCAGTCTGAGTCCGGGCTACTCGGGGGTGCCCAACGAGCTGTTCTACGCGGACAACACGAAGATGCTCTTCAGCGACGCGAAGGAGGCGGTCGCCGAGATCACCGACGCAGTGGCGGAAATGCAGAAAGCGTGAGGACGGCGTCGACCGCCGAAAAGTGATACTCAGAACGGCTTGTGCTATTGTGCGATATATGTGCAGAGCGCCGAAATCAGCGTATTCCAATGGATAACTACCATCTCCGTCGCTCTGAGCTTGACTCAGAGCCCATCAACCGGCAGAAGACGTGCAACTGGCGGGTCCATGGGCTCCAAAGCAAGTTTGGAGCGACGAGGAAAGTCCTTTCTGGCGGTTGGAGGCGGGGACACTGTTGTTCACATATAGCACAACGCGTTCTCGGATTGTTTGGGCGGAGGAGGTGTGAGAACGGGCACGTGGTGAAAGGAGGAGTGAGTGGCGCAGCTTATCCCGGAGGGGGGCAATACGAAATACATAGTTCGAGATCCGCATGACGTAGACGTTCCCGGATGTGCAGAGCCAGACGGCGGTGTGTGAAGCGAGGATGTCCCCTCACTTCGTTCTTGGGCATCCCGGCGAACCCTCTCGGGGAGTTGGTGCTGCCAGCTAGAAGAACCTACTGAACGGCCTGCCCCCATTTCCCCAGTAATAGAGGCAGTATCAGAATAGGTCGCGAGACGCACCTCGATCCGTGTTAGCGCACCTCTTCTCACGCTTCCTTTCGGAAGTTCGGTGGAGGCCAGTAGATCTCCGGACGGACCGAGAATGGCCAGGAAGGGACACCTGCCCGCGACGGGACCAAATTCGGACGGATGGAGCGTTGCCACTAGGAAGATACCAGCCTCACGACGTTCGTCTGCCGAGGCATTTCGGCTCTGATTCACTTACCCCCTCGGGCGACTTGTCTTCGGGAGCAGGCGGGTGTTCATGAGGAAGAGAGGAGTCACCGATTGTTGGAGGTCGGTTCCGAATAAAGCTGTCACGGAAGGAGGTCTGAGCTGGTTTGTTAGGGAGGTCTTTTCCCTAATGTAGTCTCAAGCAATCCCCTTTGCAGTGGAGTCATCCTGAGCGGAGTGCACTCTAAAAGCGCTTCCTCCCTTCGGTCAGGGCGCAGCGGAGTCGAAAGGTCTCCCTAAATGCGGCGAGAACGACAGATTCGAAGAGATTCTTCGTTCGCCTGGTGGCTCCCTCAGAATGGCGAGCCTTTCACGCCCCCAAAAGAAGCTCTTGATGATGCACTAAGCGTACAGTGCGGTCTCCCCTCATTCTCGGAGCAGGAGTCAGAATTCCTTCGGTGCGTCCGCCCACATCCTTCGGGGGCAATTCTTTTCAGCGTGTCCTGAGCCCCACAGCGACCCCCGATCAAGCCCTACACGTACAGGAGATTTGTCCCCACAAGTTTCCCACAGATCCGTTCATCTAAGGCTCTCATCTTTCGTACAAGTCACTGGAAAACTCGGAGGAGATTCTGATTCCCAGAATTCCCGAACGAAAATAAAAAGCCTGACGACCAAAGTCGGACTGATGATGGACTTTCTGGTGTTCTGAGAACACGCCCTGCTTTTGCCATGAGTCTGCCAAAGAAGAGAACGAATCTTCGCGAACAGTACGTCGTCCATCTTGAAGTCGGCCTGGTGTTCGCGCTTGCACTGCTGATCGTGGCGTTCCAAGTCGACCTTTCGACGAGCCAGGACTTCCGGGTGCAAATGGAAGAGCAGGAGACCGTCGACATGAGGCAGATTCAGCAGACCCAGCAGGAGGAAGAGCCCCCACCTCCTCCTCGGCCTCCGGTGCCGGTAGAGGTGCCGAACGACCAGGTTGTCGAGCAGGAGGACGTCAACTTCGATGCCTCGCTCGACATGGATCAGGCTCTCGACACTGATCTCGGTCCTCCTTCTGAGGCGGAAGAGGAAACAGAAGACGAAGAGGAAGAGGAGGAGGTCTTTGTCATCGTCGAGGAGCAGCCGGAGCTGATTGGAGGAATGAAGGCGCTGCAAGAGGCCGTCGAATATCCGGGGTTTGCGAGGAAGGCCGGAATCGAGGGACGGGTGATCGTGCAGTTTGTCGTGAACGAAAACGGCAATGTGACAAATCCGACCGTGACGAACGGCGTGCATAAGCTGCTGAACAAGGCCGCGATTGAGGCGGTGAAAAAGCAGAAGTTTAATCCGGGTATGCAGCGCGGCAAACCGGTGAAGGTCAGAATGTCCCTGCCCGTCACATTTAGGCTCGAAAAGTGAGGGGAAAGTCGCTGAGCCTCAGCTGAGCAATGGAGTTTCCCCTCTACTCAACGGTGTGGAACGTCTCCAAGATCATTTTTTACGCCTACCATCGGTCATCGGGCGATTCGATCAGTTCCGCCTCTGGGCCGCTCATCCGGAATCCGTGGGCCAAGGTGTCGTCGTTTTCACTGGGGCCGTTCATCCCTTGGTATTGTTCTGCGGGGAAAAGTCACTCGTGAAGTAGTATCAGGCAGGCTTTTCCCCCCGGCGTACCACGAAGCCTCCTTCCCCGTGTCCCTCCCGCACCGGGTCCGGCTCGGTCATTGTCTCCGGATCGGAAAAGAGCGTCTGCCGGGTCTCCAGGTCCTTGAACCCAGTCTCCTCGAAGAGATCGGCAACCTCGTCTGCGGAGTGAAACTGGGCAGACTCGTAAAAGACGTTCTCCCCACGCGTCTCTTCCAGGCGGCGCCCAAGGGGACTGTCTCGATCGAGAACTCCGACCACGAAGACGCCGCCGGGGCGGAGCACACGGAAGGCCTCCGCAAAAGCACCTGTCGGATCGTCGAGATAGCAGAGCGTCGTCGTCATAAGAGCCTTGTCGAAACGGGCATCGGGATAGGGCAGGGCCTCGGCCACCCCGTCTCGGACCTCAATTCCCCGCTCGCGGGCTCGCTTCCGCATCTCCTGTGAGGGATCGATCCCACGTTCGATGCCAAGGGGGGCGGCAAATCGACCGGTGCCCACCCCAATGGCCAATCCATCTCCTCCGCCGGGAAGAAGCGCCCGGAGGGCCCGGAGTTCAGATCGATACGCTGCTTCCCGGCGGTCGAACCACCTGTCGTAGCGGTCAGGATGCGCCTCGAACGGGGTCGTCTTAGCCATCCGATTGTTCGTCTTTGGGATTGGGAAGGAGATCTTCGCACGCCTCCACAGCCGCGTTCGTCAGCGCAAGCGCATCCCGCACCCCGTCGGCTTGGCCTTTTTCGAAGTCGCCTTCCTCCACGGCCATCTGATTCGTGACGTGGGCGAAGCAGACCACCGGCTGATCCTGCGCCGCGGCAAACGCGTAGAGGGCGGCCGCCTCCATTTCGACGGCGAGCACTCCCTCTTCGCGGGCCGCGGCGATGGCGGGTTTCGTCTCGCGGTACGGCGCGTCGGTGGTCCAGGCCCGACCCGCGTGCACCGGCACTGGAACGGACGAAAATGCGCCGTCGAGATGCTCTCGCAATGCTGGATTCAGCGCCGCGTACGTGGAGGGCGGGCGGTAGTGGTGACTCGTGCCCTCGTCGCGGAGGGCCTCGTCGATGAGGACAAAATAGGGCGGCTGGCCGCGCGGCGCGATCTGCCCGGCGGAGGTGATGCTGATGAGAAGCTGACAGCCCGTGGCGAAGAGCTGTTCGGCAACCAGCACGGCGAAAGACGCGCCCACGGCTCGCCCGAGCACGCCGATCGAGCGACCGTTTAACTCGGTCTCGTAGAGCGTCGTGTGGTACCCGGGCCAGTGAGGATGGGGAGCGGCCCGATTGGCCTCGCGCAGGCGATCCACAATGTCGCCGTCCGGGTCGAGGAGGCAGATGTCCGGCACCGGTCCGTGCTCGACATCGTTCTGTCGGCGGGCCTCCCGGAGCAGATTTTCAGGGGCGAAAACGGACGGTTCGTCGTAGGCCTTGTGCCGAAGCAAGGGAGGCTTCATGGGGGCGAGCGGTCGTCAATCAGTCGAACAATGGAGGTGAGAAGCGCGACGGTTCGCGAACGTATCGGCAGCGGGGATCTTTTCTTTCTCAATCCACCAGCGCCTCCCGTCGGATCGTCGGGATAGCAGAGCGTCGTTGTCATGAGGACCTTGTCGAGGCGGTCGTCAGCGTAGGGCAGGCCCTGTCCCGTTTCGGACATCAATTCCCTGCTCGCGGCCTCGCTCCCACATTGCGGGGGCCAGCCTCGTGCCGGCCGTCGATTGGGCAATCACAAGCTGGGCAGGCTACGCCGGCTGGCCGACGAGATTATTGAGCTTCTGCTTCAGGGTCTGTTTGCCCACCGCCCCTACGACCTGTTCCTGCACGTCGCCGTCTTTGAAGAAGAGCAGGGTGGGAATCGAGCGCACGCCGTACTCTTGGGCTGCCCGTGGGTTTTCGTCCACGTCCAGCTTCCCGATCTTGGCCTGCCCGGCGAACTCCTCGGCGAGGTCCTCGACGATCGGAGCAATCTGGTGGCACGGGCCACACCAAGCGGCCCAGAAATCGACGAGCACGGGCTGGTCGGAGGCAAGAACTTCGTCTTCAAAATTGTCGTCAGTCAGTTCGATTGGGTTGGTGTCTCGGGTCATGGGAAAGTCTCAGTCTGTGAGTGTGAGAATGAAAGCTTGGGGTAAAACCAGTTTCTTGCGTTAAGCAGTGTCGTCTTGCTCCTGGAATTCGAGGGGAAGGGCCTCACGCAGCTGGAACGAACGTCCGGTGCGGCCCCAGAAGGAAAACCTGGGCGACGGAGTCTCAGTCCTTGGGGATCTCTTCGGTAAGGTCTCGAAGGCGCGGTCGAGGCGACGCCTGAAACGTCTCGAAGCACACGCCGTGCCGCTCGACGTTGCCCAGCGGATCATTTTCTTCAATGACGTCCTGATACGTCACGTAGCAGTCGAGCGCCGCCTCGGCCCGCTCGAGGTCCTCCCGTTCGAACTCGACGACGATATCGATGTCCTCCTTCGGTGTGAGGTGTGCGGGAGAGGGGCACGCCTCCGGGTCAGCGTCGGGCGGAAGTGCATAAAAAGCAAGGCGCCGAAGATACGAGGCGTCGTCGCGCAGCGCGCAGAACGCCCGCTTCACGACGGCGTGGCCGACGATGTGATCCCGGTGGCCGCTAAGGCCGTGCACCGCGTAGGTGACCACGACCTCCGGCTCGATCGCGCGCATCCGCTTTTCGACGGCGTCCTCGAGGGGGCGGGGATCGAGATCGGCCAGCTCGCCATCGGGGAAGTCGAGCACGGTGAGACTGGAGAGGTCGAGCACGTCGGCCATCTCCTGCATCTCCTCGGAGCGCACCTCGCCCATTTCGCGTTCGGAGTGGCCGTACTTGTGGCGTTCCGAGGTCGCCTCCCCTCGCGTGAGCGTGAGCAGATGCACGTCGTGGCCCTGGCGCCGCTGCTTGGCGAGCGCCGGTGCAGGCCCGAACGACTCGTCGTCGGGATGCGGGAAGACGTAAAGGATGGTCATAGGCCTACCAGGTTAGGTGTCGATGCTGTTGATGATCGGCCCTCCGCCCTGCCTCTGCGAGACGACCGGTCCCACGGTCTTTGAGGGTAAAACCGCGCGAGTAGAGAAACGGATCTCATCGGTTAACCGGTATGGTTTTTCTGCTCGACTTCTTCAGGAGGCGCCTCGATGGACGCGAGGTCGGTCCGCTTCACCGGAGCCCGAAGCATGCCCATAAAGCTCTGGTCTTCCGGGGCGTCCCAGCCGTGCAGACCCAACTCGAGGGTTGAGGGATCATCGCGCAGTCGGAACGACCGCCCGATGCGGTCCCAAAAGGAAAAGAGCGAGCTGTAGTTCGAGTCGGTCTCCGGCTGGTAGCGAGAGTGGTGCACCTTGTGCATGTCGGGCGTCACGATCACCGTCCGGAGCGCCCGGTCCACATGATTCGGAAGCTTCACGTTTGCGTGGTGGAACTGCACGACGGCGAACATGACCGTTTCGTAGAGCACCAGCTCCCACAGGTAAATCCCAAAAAGGAGAATAATCCCGAGTCGAAGCGCCGAGGAGATCGCAATCTCCCCAGTGTGGAAGCGACTGGCCGTCGTCACGTCCATGTTTGGGTCGTTGTGGTGGACTCGGTGAAAGCGCCAGAGAAACGGAATCACGTGGTTGATGCGATGCCACACGTACATCCAGGCGTCGAGCAGCAGCACGGCGCCGAGGGCATGGCCCCATGTCGGAAGTCCGGCCGCGATTCCGAGCCAGTGGAGCAGACCGAGACCCTGCTGGTCGGCCCAAATCGCGGCCACGCCCCAGAGTCCCACAAAGACGACCGAAATGAGTCCGGCGTTGAGGCCCCCGAGCAAAAGGTTGCGCAGGGCATGCTTGCCTCGTTTTTTCGGGGCCTTCCGGAAGTACTCGAAGAACGGATGGGCCGTCTCCCACAGCATCAGGACCGCCAGTCCGACGAGCATGGCGATCGTCTGTGTTTGCTGAAGGGCATCGAGGAGTGCAGCCATGGTCAGGATCGAAGAATTTCGTTCTGGGTTGCTTCAAATTCGCGGTCAAGGGGCAGCGGATGGCCGTCGTCTTGGTCAAAGCGTTCTTGTGTGCCGGTCAGAAGCTATTTGGTGGATTGATGGAGACACAGTGGGCGCACAGTGGGCGACGCCGCAAAAAGTCGCCCAAACGAGCCTTGTAGCGGCGCTACCAGGCGAATGCAGAGGGCTTTTTGCGCAAGAGCCACGAAGTCGCAGCGCTGGGAACGGAATGACCGAGTACTCCCCGGGGTGGCCACAGAACGTCCGCCAAACAGCTTCTCATGGTCTCATTAGGGCCAGTTCGGGTGCCTGTGAGGCGGGCGGTTCGCACAACACCCCCTCTTGTCTGAGGGCGTGCCCGGCCCCTGGCGTCGCTCGAGGCGCGCTTTGCGCTCTTCGTACTCCTCTGTCGAGATTTCCCCTTCCGCGTAGCGGCGCCGAAGGGTCTCTAGGGGGCGCTCGCGGAATTCTGTCTCCGTAGATGTCGCAGGCCGAGGTCTCCAGCCCGAGCGTCGACAACAGCAAGGGTTCATGGGTCTGTCTGTCCAGTTGTGATTGGTATCGAAAGCAGGAAAGAAGCAGTTCAATAGTCCATTCCGGTTCTCACCGGGCGAAGAGGTCGTTCTACTCCTCTACTGTAGCTCCTCGGCCGTCCAGGCCTGATTGCGGTCGGCGTAGTCCTCTCGAATTCGCTCGATTTCCTCTGCGCCGACGGGCGAGCCGCCGTCATTCAGGGATGTTCGCAGAAACGTGAGCAGCCCGGCCACCTCGGCGTCGGAGAGCCGCCCTCCGAAAGCCGGCATGACGCCGTCGTAGGGCTGCCCCCTTACCTCAACGGGGCCTTCGAGACCGTGAAACACGATGCGGGCTGCAACAGACACGTCTCCGGTCACCCACTTCGAGTCAGCCACAGGCGGGAACGTCCCCGAGATGCCCTGTCCACTTTGGCCGTGACAACTCGCGCACTGTTGGGTAAAAATGGCCGCGCCGCTTCGGGTCGCGTCGTCAGGAACCTGCGTGTTCTCACCAGAGGCTTGGGAGGACTCCTCTGAGGGACCGCCCATCATTTTTTCGTGCCACCGGGCCATTTTTTGGTGTCGAGCGGCCATGCGGGCCCGACGCTCGCTATGCATTCGGGCCATCGTCTCATGCATCGCGCTCATGTCCCTGTGTCCCATTCGAAATTGCCGGTCGGTCGTGTCTCGGGCCAGGCCTTCGGCCCCTCGCTCCCCCATCATCCCTTTCATTTTTCCCCTTCTCTCCTTCATTCGTCCCATCCGGCTTTCCTCCGTGCTGCGGCTACGCATGGCTTGCATACGGCTTCTCATTCCGCGCATCGCCGGTGGCATCGCGTCTCCCCTCCGCTCGTATTGCTCCCCAAGCCACTGGTACCCCTCCGCCAGCGAGTCAGTAAGGGCTTCTTCCGACGGTCGCTGTGGCCGGTGGGACTGGCACCCCTCGACCCCGGACCCGATCAAAAGCGCGAGCCCGAGCACCGCGAGGCCCGATTCTTCTGGGGAAAGCATTTTGAGCCAGGTGTCCATAGCGAGTCGTATGAGATGAAAACAGAATCTCCGGAATCGTGGAAGAGCCGCTTCCCGGAAAGCCGCTCGGAGCCTTCTTTCAATGGGCGTCTGAGCGTGCCCGCTCGACCGGATATCCTTCTGCCTTCCAGTCCGGGAAGCCTTCCTCGAGACGCCGGGCGGAAATTCCGTGCTCACGGAGGGTCTCGACCGCCTCGTCGGACAGAAGGCAGTACGGCCCGCGACAGTAGGCAACCACCTCGGTGTCGGACGGCAATTCCTCCGCTCGGGCCTCGAGCTCCTCGACCGGAATCGACCGGGCGCCGGCAATGTGACCGTCCCGGTACTCCTCTTCGGGGCGCACGTCGATGGCTTTGGCCTCTCCCTGCCGCATCCGCTCAAGCAGCTCCTCCATGCCAATCGGCTCAAGCTCCTCGCGCGACCGGCGGTAGTCATCGACCAGCCGGTCGATCTCGGCCAGTTGGTGTTCTCCTACGTCTCGGAGCGCCCGCCAGAGCTGATACACCCGCTCGTCGGCGAGGCGGTAGTAGACGTACTTCCCCTCCTTGCGCCCCTCGACCAGCCGGGCCTGCCGGAGGGTCTGGAGGTGCTGGGACGCGTTCGCCTCGGTGAGGCCGGTGCTCGCGGCGAGCTCAGCGACGGTGTGTTCGCCTTGGGCCAGCACGTCGAGCATCTCCAGCCGCCCTCCGTTCGAGAGGGCCTTTCCGATACGGGCAAATTCCTCGTAGAGCGCGTCTTTAAAGCGACGCTCCTCTGGATGAGCCATTATCCAATTGATTGTTTGTATGTTGCGCAGATACATTGTAGATCATTCCAGTGCGTTTGGTTCCCTACTACGCCGGCGGGACGGAACGCCGATTCCGAGTGATAATGTCCACGATCAAGCGCCATCCGGCGTTTCCGTTCCGCCCAGCGTCGTTCCGGCGACCGACTCCAGGAGCTTGATGATCGCTGTCATGTCTTCGTTGCCGTGTCCGAGTGCCTTCGCGCCGTTTACGGCCTCCCGGGTGGCTGCTGTCTGCGGGAGGTAGACGCCTTGGTGCTCCGCTGCCTCCGCGATCAGATCGAGATCCTTAAGTAGGAGATCTACGGGAAACTGCTTCTCAAAGTCACGATCGGCGACCACCGGACCCTTGTACTCGAAGAGGGGGGCTCCCACGGGACTCGACTCAATGACCTCGTGCATGTGGTCGAGGGACAGTCCGTGCTTTTTGCCAAAGACGAGCGCCTCGGCGTATCCCTGCATGAGGCTGCCCAGAAGAAGATTCGTGAAGAGCTTGGTCTTCGTGCCGGCGCCCACCTCCCCGCAGTGCACGATGGGCTTGCCCACGACCTCAAGCGCCGGATGCACCTCGTCGAGGAGATTGGCGTCGGCCCCGGCCAGCACCGTCAGTGTGCCCTCCTCCGCGGGTCCGATCGTGCCGCTCACCGGGGCGTCGACGAACCGGCCGTCCGCCGCCTGGACGACACTCGCCGCCTGCTCGGTGCCTTCCACGGAGACGGTACTGGTGTTGATGACGACGTCGTCCGGCTCTAAACCAGCAAGGAGGCCCTCGGGGCCTTCTAACACGGCATGCAGGGCGTCGTCCGCCGTCACCATTACGAACATCACCTCCACCTGCTCAGCGAGTGCAGTGGGCGTTGGGGCAGCGGGGACCCCGCGGTCAACGAAAGATTCGGTCTTTGAGCGCGTCCGGTTGTAAACAGCGGTGAGTACTCCAGCGTCGTAGAGATTCTTTGCCATGGGGGTGCCCATGGCACCGAGGCCAACAAATCCGACATCCATGGTCGAGCGACAGATTGAGGAGAAAGAACGAGTGGTGAGGTCGTTTTCATCCGTAAGGTACCGTACCAGACTCGTTCAAGGGATCGGGGAGGGTCCCACAACTGTCACGGAAAAATCCCCACATCAATGACGGGAATGCCCCGCTAGCGCGAGTGATCGATCACTCGCATTCTATTGTTGAAGGTTCTGGCCCGCTAATGAGGCCGGGATCGGGCGGGCGACGGACCCTGACTGCAGCGTCCCGGGAGGGTGAAGAGGCAACATCTACCAATGCTTTTTCCCACGCCTACAAACGAGCCATGAAACACCTTTTGATTCTTGGAGCAGGCACGGCCGGGACGATGATGGCCAACAAGTTGCGTCCCCAGCTCGACGATGAGGAGTGGGAGATGACCATCATCGACAAGGAGAAGACACACTATTACCAGCCGGGCTTCTTGTTTATTCCGTTCGGTATGTACGACCCCGAGGACGTGACGCGGCCGAAGGCCGACTATCTTCCAGATGGGGTGCAACCGATCTGGGCCGAGGTCGAAGAGGTAACGCCAGAGGACCACGCTGTCCAGCTCACCGACGGGCGAGAGATTTCGTACGACCTCCTCATCATCGCCACGGGCGTCCACCCGGACCCGGAGGAAACCCCCGGCCTGTACAGCTCGCTCTGGTACGAGGACGCGTTCGACTTTTACACCCATGAGGGCGCGACCCGCCTCGCCGAGAAGTTGGACACCTGGAAGGGGGGACGCCTCGTCATCAACATGGCCGAGCCCACCATCAAGTGTCCGGTGGCCCCCCTGGAGTTTGCCTTTCTCGCCGACTCCTATTTCACCGAGAAGGGGATGCGCGACGATGTGGAGATTGTCTTCGCAACGCCGCACGACGGGGCCTTCACGAAGCCCATTGCCAGCAAGGCCCTCGGCACCCTCATGGAGAAGAAAGGGATCGAAGTAGTGCCCGATTTTTACCTCATGGAGGTGGACGAAGACGAAAAGACGCTCCGCACCTACGACGGCAAAGAAGAGCCGTTCGACCTGCTCGTGTCCATCCCGGCCAACAAGGGGGCCGAGTACGTCGAC
>CAYRPX010000051.1:0-14544 GCA_964426195.1 uncultured Salinivenus sp. | reverse complement strand
CTGAGTATGCAGGCCGTCACCCGCACGTTCGGCGTCGGCGAGACGGCCGTGCGCGCCGTGGAGGCCGGGGCCGACCTGGTGCTCATGTCGACGAACCCGCACGCGGCCCACCAGGCGGTTCGGCAGGCCGTGGTGAACGGACGTCTCGACACGACTGAAATCAATGACTCGGTCCGGCGCCTGCTCGCGGCGAAGCAGCGGCTCGGCCTCCACGAGCAGCGGCAGGTGCCGCTCGACACGACGCGACACCAGGTCGCCCGCCGTTCCTACGACGTGCTGGCCCGCACGGTGGCCCGCGAGCCGCTCACGCTTTTGTCCAACACGAACAACCTGCTTCCCCTCACGCCGCCCGACCAGTACGACGCCCTGGTCGTCACGCTCAGCGACAGCGAGTACCCTGGGACCGGAGATACGTTCATCGACCGCCTTCGCGGGCAGCCCGCCATCAAGACGCTGGACACCCGCCGCCTCGACCCTCGCTCCGACTCGATAGACGTCAAGGACCACTTGTCGGCGGCCCCGGACTACGATGTCGTGATCGTGCCCTCCTTCCTCCGCGTGCGGGCCTGGAGCGGGTCGATTGGCCTGTCCGACATGCACCACGACTTCCTCGAGGACCTCGCGGGCCTGGAGGGCTCGGCGGGACCGCCGGTGTTGTTCGTCGCCTTCGGCAACCCCTACGCTCCGACTGGTCTCGAGCCCGCGCCCGACGCTCTGCTTGCGGCCTACAGCTCCGGGGACGCCTCGCAGCGGGCCGCCGCCCAGGCCCTCGTTGGGGCTGCTGGGACGCCCGGCCGCCTGCCCGTAACCATTCCGGGGGTCGCCGAGCAAGGCGACGGCATCGCGCAGGATCCGGTGGCACCCCGGCAGGGACTGCCCGAATCGGTGGGCATGGACGAAGAGGCCCTCGCCCGCGTCGATACGCTGCTCCGCTCGGCCATGCTCGACGGGACGTTTCCGGGGGCCGCCGTGGCGGTGGGACGCGGACCCGCCGTCGTGAAGCTCGGCGGCCAAGGCTACTTTACTTACGACCAGACGAAGCCGGTGACGACGGACGCACAATATGACCTTGCCTCTCTCACGAAGGTACTAGCCACCACGACGGCCGCTATGTTGCTATACGAAGACGGTTCGCTCGAGCTGGATGCCGCGGTGGCCCGCTATCTTCCCGACTTTGCCCAGAACGGAAAGGAGGCCGTGACCGTGCGTCAGCTCCTCACTCATTCTTCGGGCCTGAAGCCGTACCTCGATCCGGAGGAGCGGGGGCCGACCCGCGCGGCGATCCTCGACACCATCATGGCCCAGCCGCTGACGTACACCCCCGGAACCCAATCTGACTACAGCGGACTCAACATGCTCACGCTCATGCGCATTGTCGAAACGATCAGCGACCAGCCTTTCGACCGGTTCTGCGAAACGCGCATTTTCGAGCCGCTCGGCATGCAGGAGACAGGCTTCTACCAGGCCGGTGCCTCCCGCGACTGGGCGGTCCCCACGACCGATACGACGGGCACCCGCTTTCAGGGCACGGTGCACGACCCGATGGCGCGCGACATGGGCGGGGTGTCGGGGAACGCCGGACTCTTCTCCACGGCCGCCGATCTCGCCCGCTTCGGCTACATGCTCGTCCACGACGGTCGGATCGACGGCCGTCAGTTCCTCAAGCCCCAGACGATCGAGACCTTCACCGCGCAGGCCGACGTGCCGAACAGTACCCGGGCCCTCGGCTGGGATACCAAGAGTCAGGAGGGCTACTCCTCGGCCGGAGACGAATTTTCGAGGTCGAGTTTCGGCCACACCGGCTACACGGGCACTTCCTTCTGGGTCGATCCGGCAGAAGACCTCTTCCTCGTTCTGCTTACAAACCGCGTCTACCCCGACGACACCGACAGCCAAATCGTAGAGGTACGCCCACGAGTGGCGGATCTCGTGCATCAATCAATCGTGGGGCCACCACGGCCGCTGTTGCCGGGGCCCGCGCCGGGAGAGCCATCGAACTGAGGAGAGGAACTGACATCGGCAAAATCGCCCGGATCCGAAACTCGACGAGACCCATCGCGCCTCCGAAGAGCTCTGTGAGCACCCCTACTTCCGCCAGTTCCGCTTGACGGACACGGGGATTGCGAAGGTCTCGGAGGGCTCCTATCTGGTCGTGACCGACGATTTGCCGTTGCACCACCGCCTCAATAATGACGAGCGACAGGATTCTATAAACTTCAACCACCTCCGCGTGGCCAATTGGTAATGCAGACAATTATCTGGAACCGCTTCCAGAACAAGTGTGGGACCGCTTCCACCTTGTGGAAGTACCGGCCAGTCCCGTTCTTCAAGCGAACTGCATTAGTACACCTCGCGAAGGAGGGGCGGTGTTCGTAGAACACCAAAGAAGTGCTCGCACGGAGCAAGCGGCCTCCTCCGCGGATATTACTCTTCTCATTTCTCGACACAGGCGTTTTCCTCCGTGTCTGAAGTTCACTTTGTTGCAGGCCTCGATGCCGGGGCATCCAAGACGTCGCTTCTCGCAGAGTGCGAGGATTGTTCGGAGCGGATTGATCGTCACGGACCCGCAGTCAACGCCCAGCGGATCGGCGTCCACCAATCGGCCCACAATCTAGCAACCCTAGTCCGAGAGGCTCTTCAGCCGCATCGACCCGTCGATCAGCTGTCCGTCTGTGCAGGGGTGGCCGGGGCCGGTCGGTCCGACGAACAGGAAGCCCTTGCTCGTCATCTTCGTCGGGACCTCGCGGACGAGGCAAAGACCATTCACGTAGAGGTGGTGCACGACGCACATATTGCCCTGGATGCGGCCTTCGGATCGGGCAGCGGGCTTGTGGTCATTGCCGGAACGGGCTCCGTGGTGTTTGCCCGGATGCGGGACGGTACGACCCGCCGTGTTGGGGGCTGGGGACACCTCCTGGGGGATGTGGGCAGCGGGTACGCCGTGGGACAGGCGGGCTTGCGGGCCGTGGCGGAAGCCTTCGACGGCGGCGCCGACACTTCTATTCGGCCCCGCGTCGGCGAAAAGTACGGCATCGACGAGCGGGAAGCCCTCATTCAGTGGGTCTATCAGGAAGACGTTGCCCTTCAAAACGTAGCTCCCCTCGTGATTGAAGAGGCCGCGGACGGCGATCCGGTAGCCGCCGAGATTCTTACCTCCCAGACCGATGGGCTCGTTCAACAGGTCGAGTGGTTGCTTAACGGAAGGGATGGCATTGCACCCCGAATCGCCATGCTCGGGGGAATGCTCCGGAACAAGCATTATGTTCAGGTGCTTTTCCATACCCTTCGTGGTCGAGTGCCGGACTGGACCGTTGAGGTTCTTCAGCACGAGCCGGTGGTCGGCGCCCTTCGCCGCGCGCGTCGCGCTCTAGAATACCAGTAGCTCGGTCTCCCCAAAATTTTTCTTTGTTCAGTGATGAGTGATTATACCCGACGCGAGTTTCTCGGGACAGGGTCGGCGGTGCTTGCCGGGGCGGGATTGTCGGGGACGGTTCCTCAAGCCGCCTCAGCCAGCGACTCGGTTCCCCCTAGCGATCGCCTCCGCTTCGGGGCCATTGGCATCAACGGCATGGGATGGGCCAATACAAATGCGCTTCTTAAGGTTGACGGCGTCGAGTGCACCGCGCTCTGCGACGTGGATCGGAACGTTCTCGAGGAGCGTGCCGGAGAACTGGAGGACCAAACGGGCGCGAGGCCCGACCTCTACGAGGATTACCGGCGCATGCTCGAGGACGATACCCTCGACTTCGTGGTTATCGGTACGCCAGATCACTGGCATTGCCTCCCAATGGTCCACGCGTGCCAGGCGGGAAAAGACGTGTACGTCGAGAAGCCGTTGGCCAACACCATCGGGGAAAGCCTCCTGATGCGGGATGCGGCCGAAAAATATGGAGCGACCGTGCAGGTCGGGCAATGGCAGCGAAGTGGGACCCACTGGGCCGCGGCGGTCGACTATGTGCAGTCGGGTACCCTGGGGACCATCCGGCACGTGAAGGCGTGGATTTACAATGGAGGGGAACGCTTGGCGCCGGAGCCGGACGAGGTCTCGCCTCCCGAGGGAGTCGATTACGACTTCTGGCTCGGGCCCGCTCCCGAGCGGCCGTTCAACCCCAATCGGTTCCACTGGAATTTCCGCTGGTTCTGGGACTACGCCGGCGGCCTGATGACCGACTGGGGCGTTCACCTGCTTGACTATGCCCTGTTGGGAATGGACGTAGAGCAGCCGCGGTCGGTGACGGGCATGGGAGGGAAGCTAGGTTATCCCGATGGGGCCCGCGAGACCCCCGACATGATGAAGGCCCTCTACGACTTCGACGACTTCACGGTCGAGTGGCAGCACACCCATGGAATTGGAGCAGGGCGTCTCTACGACCGGGGGCACGGCGTTGCGTTCATTGGCAATCACGGCACTCTCGTCGTGGATCGGGAGGGCTGGGAGGTGCTTCCGGAGGTGGAGGACGATCAGTACGAGCTCGATCCCATTCCGCCCCGAGAGGGGGAGGGCAGCCTCGACGCCCACGCCGCGAATTTCGTGGCTGCAATTCGGGAAGGTGAGACGCTGAACTGTCCCGTTGACGCGGCGGCCGAGACGGCCGTCGTGGCGCATCTGGGCAATGTGGCCTACAAGACGGGACGCACGGTTCGGTGGAACGGAGAGGGGCGAGAGTTTGCCGCCGACGAGGTCAACGAGCACGTGTGGCCCTCCTACCGCGATCCCTGGTCGCTGCCGGACGTATAGACGGCACTGCTTCCGGTAGACGGATCGCGTTTCTCAAGTTCGGCAAGAGATTCCCTCACGTGCAGTGTGGAACCGCATTATCTTCTGTTGCGCTTCCATTTGCCTCCGTTGTTTTCCGAACGTGCGGACCCGGAAACAGGAGGGAGGGAACTCTCCCCGGATCGGCTGAACGTTTCCCAGAGAGAAGCTCCCGCAGATCGGAAGACAGCTTCGCCCTTTCCAACTTTTGACTTCTCAAAGATTCGTTTCGTGTAAATGAATATCTCTGCGACCTTGCCCTTCAGCTCTGTCATGGAGGCGTCGGCTACGGCTCGGGGCCTCGTTCTCGGCTTCACGCTTCTTGTCTTCGGTCTGCCGTTTTTCTTCCAGGCGGAGGCTCAGTCTCGAGACCCGGTACACTGGCCGGTTCATGACTCGTCCCGGGCCCGCCCGGCCGTTGTCGATCCGGGGCCTGCCCCCCCTCCGCAATCACCGCCATCCGACGCCGTTGTGCTCTTCGACGGCACGTCCCTCGACGCCTGGGAGCACTCGGACGGGAGCGTGCCCTCGTGGTCGGTCCGGAAAGGGGGATACTTCGTCGTAGAACCGGGAAGCGGGGCGATCCAGACCAAAGAGAAATTCGGGGACGTGCAGCTGCACATCGAATGGCAGGTCCCTGAGTCGAATGAAGGAGACGGACAGGGACGCGGAAATAGTGGCGTCTATCTGATGGAGACGTATGAGGTGCAGGTGCTTGACTCCCACGACAATACCACCTACGCCGACGGTCAGGCCGCGGCCATCTACGGGCAGTATCCCCCGTTGGTAAACGCCACGCGTCCCCAGGGCGAGTGGCAGACCTACGACATTATTTTTCGGCGCCCCCACTTTGACGAGAATGGCGAGGTGGTGGCCCCGGCCCGCATGACCGTCTACCACAACGGCGTGCTTGTGCAGGACCACGAGGAGCTGACAGGGCCGACGTCCTGGAAAGAGCGGCCCCCGTACGAGGCTCACCCTTCGCGTCTTTCCCTACAGCTTCAGGATCACGGCAACCGCGTTCGCTTCCGCAACGTCTGGCTTCGTGAGCTGGAGTAGGTGTGAAAGAATGGGGGCGAGAAAGGAAGCAGGTAGTTTTTTTTCGGCCGGATCTCCGTGTTTCCCTGCTCACACGCTCTTCAGTGCACGCCGACTGGAGTCCCCCGCGTCGTCTCTTCCTGATTGGGTTTCCAACCTCCGACAGCCACCATGCTCACGACGTTGGATTTTGTCGTTATTGTCGTATATCTGCTCGGCGTCGCCGTCTTTGGCATCTGGGCAGGAGGAGAGCAGCACTCGACGGACGATTACTTTCTGGGGAGCCGCAATCTTCCTTGGTGGGCCGTTTGCTTTTCGGTCGTCGCCACCGAGACGAGTACGCTCACCGTCGTGGGCGTGCCCGCCGTGGCGTACGGGGGCACACTCACCTTTCTTCAGATTACGCTTGGCTACCTCATAGGGCGAATTCTCGTGAGCGTATATCTCCTGCCTCGCTACTACGCCGGCAAGCTTCAGACGGCCTACGCCTTTCTGGGCGCGCGGTACGGCGACAACATGCAGGCAGTTGCGTCCGTCACGTTTCTCGGCACGCGCCTCTTGGCCGACGGGGTGCGCCTCTTCGCCACGGCCATCCCGATCAAGGTGATTGCCACCATGGCCGGGTTGGAGGTGTCCTACTTCCAGGTTATTCTTGTGATCGGCGTAGTGACGGCCATCTATACGCTCGTGGGGGGCATTCGGGCCGTCGTGTGGATGGACGTGGTGCAGATGCTCCTCTACGTGGGCGGGGCGCTCGCGGCCATCGGCTTTCTGCTGGGCGACGTGCCGACTGGCTGGTGGGGGGAGGTGGTGGCGGCGGGCAAGACGAATCTGCTTGACCTCGGTTTCGACCAGTCGGTTGGGCGCTGGCTGACGCAGCCCTATACGCTCGGAACGGCCGTGGTTGGCGGGGCCGTCTTCTCGATGGCTTCCCACGGCACCGATCAACTCATCGTGCAGCGCCTCCTCACCTGCCGTGACGAGGCGGATAGCCGAAAAGCCCTCATCGGCAGTGCGCTGGTGGTCATGGTCCAGTTCGCACTCTTTCTCGTTGTGGGCCTGTTGCTTTGGGCGCACTACAGCGGGGCCTCCGTTGAGGCCCTTGGCCTCCAGCGGGGCGACGAAGTCTTTCCAAAGTACATCGTCGAAGGCATGCCGGCAGGCCTGTCTGGGCTCATCTTGGCCGGCATCGTGGCCGCGGCGATGAGCTCCCTCTCCTCCTCCCTCAATGCCCTGGCGTCCTCGTCGGTGAACGATCTGTACGAGCATCTCGTGGGCCACCCGCTTGAGACCGATCGGGGGCTGCTCGTCTCACGCCTCCTCACTCTGTTCTGGGGCGTTGTCTTCATCGGGTTTGCGAGTCTGTTTCAGGACAGCAACAATCCGGTCGTCGAGCTGGGACTCTCCATCGCCTCGTTTACCTATGGAAGCTTGCTGGGCGTCTTCCTCCTGGGCCTGTGGCACGAGAAGACGCAACAATCCGACGCCATTATTGCCTTTCTCGTCACGATCGGCGTCATGGTACTCGTCATTTTCGGCGTGTGGCACAGCCCCACAGAGGGGTGGACCTTCGTGCTGAAGCCGTCGGACGCCTACGTATCGGACGCCAATCTAAAGGGCATCGGGTGGCCCTGGTACACGGTTATCGGTACGACCGTCAACCTGGCCCTTGGCAGCCTGTTGGCACTTCGGCACAACACCCCGCGCAAGAACACCGAGGAGACTGTATAGACGACGCGTCTCGGGATTGGGGGACACAACGAGAGCACTGTTTGACGCAACATCCGTGTCGTCGCTAGCACGCGCGAGAGTGCCGGCCGGCCTTGATTCCGTTCGATGTGCTCCAGATCTTAGGGGGCGACGGATTCTGCTTTTTCTCCACCACTCTCGGTTTTTATGACTCACGACTCACGGCTCGGCGTTGGCTTCATCGGCAGTGGCTTCATCACTCGCTTTCACATCGACGCCTGGGAGGGCGTCCGCGAGGCCGACGTGCGGGGTGTCTGGAGCCCGAACCGCGACCACGCCGAAGAGGCCGCTGCGCTGGCCCGAGAGAAACGGGTCGGCGACGCCCAGGCCTATCCCTCCATCGGGGCGATGGTGACCGCTCCCGAGGTCGACGCCATCTGGATCTGCGGTCCCAACCACACGCGTATCGCGAACATGGAGGCTATCGTCGAGGCCGTTCAGGAGGGAGCCGACCTCACGGCCGTGGCCTGCGAGAAGCCGATCGCTCGGACCGTCACGGAGGCCCAGCGGATGGTAGAGCTCGTTGAAGAAATCGACGTGCTGCACGGCTACCTGGAGGATCAGCTCTTCTCTCCGGGCCTCCGGCGCGGGCGTGAGATCATCTGGACTCGTGGAGCGGCGCTCACCGGTCGTCCCTACCTGGCCCGCGCCGCCGAGGAGCACAGTGGGCCCCACGCGCCCTGGTTCTGGCGGGGCGACCAGCAAGGGGGCGGCGTGCTCAATGACATGATGTGCCACAGCGTCGAGGTTGCTCGATTCTTGCTTACCGAGCCGGGGGCCCCTCGCGACAGCATCCGCCCGACGAAGGTATCCGCCCAGATTGCAAGTCTCAAGTGGTCGCGTGAGCACTACGCCCAGCAGCTTCAAGAGCAATACGGATCCGAGATCGATTACCGCGAGCGGCCGTCCGAAGACTTTGCCCGGGCCACCATCGAGTACGAGGACGAGCACGGGCGCACCCTGATCAGCGAGACGACCACCTCGTGGTGCTTTGTGGGCGCTGGCTTGCGGCTGCGGTCCGAGCTCTTGGGACCGGAATACGCGATGGAGAACAATTCGCTTCAGAGCGAGACCGAGGTCTTCCTCAGTCGGGAAGTGGAGGGGGAGACGGGCGAAGACCTCGTCGAAAAGCAGAACGCCGAGCAGGGCCTCATGCCGGTCGTCGGCGACGAGGCCGCCACCTACGGCTACACCGGAGAAAATCGGCACTTCGTTCGCCACTTCCTCGATGGCAAGCAGCCCCAGCTTGACTTCCACAGCGGTCACGAGGTCACGGAACTGCTCATGACGGCCTACATGAGCGCCGAACAGGAACGAACCCTCGACTGGAAACCCGACGGCTTACACGATTTTGTCCCTGCTGTGCAGGAGGGAACGTGGTCGCCCTGAGCGGGACACTTCCATCATGATTCTGGAACCGGACTACATTTGCTCTAAAGGTCACCAGGGCAGGCCCAATGTCTCCTCGTCAGTAAACGGTCCTGAACGACATTCAAGGAGGGGAAATTGAACACGACTGAAAGAATCGCTTGCGTTCGAGTTCTTTCTTTTCGTTCTTAGAATTGCCTTCATTCCAAGGCAGGGACTTCCCTCGGGGGGGGGAGTCCTCTGTCGTCCACAAATCACATCGCAGCCTTATGACGGATCAAGATCTCTCCCGACGAGAATTCCTTGGAACCGCAGCCAAGGCCGGAGTGGCTGCCTCTGTTCCGCTGGTCGTACCGCGCCACGTGCTGGGCGGAACGGGCTATCAGGCCCCCAGCGACACGATCAACGTGGCCGCGGTCGGGATCGGTGGGGTGGGAGGCGGAAATGTTGAGGCCGTCGCCGAGTCCGAGAACATCATTGCGATTGCCGACGCGGACCACAACTACGCCTCGGACGCCTTTGAGGCTCATCCGGAGGCCGCCACGTATTACGACTACCGGCGGATGTTCGACGAAATGGAGAACGAGATTGACGGGGTCATCGTCGCGACGCCCGACCACACCCACGCCAAGATCACCGCCGATGCGATGCGTCGGGGGCTCCACGTTTACACCCAGAAGCCGCTGACGTGGTCGGTCGCCGAGGCGCGCTATCTGCGTCGGCTTGCAGCCGAGACGGACGTGGTCACCCAGATGGGAAATCAGGGCCACTCCAGCGATGACGCCCGCCTCGTCAATGAGTACATCCGCAGTGGAGCGATTGGGACTGTGGAGGAGGTGCATGTGTGGACCAATCGCCCCATCTGGCCGCAAGGGATGGGGATGCCGGAGGACATCCAGCGCGCTCCGGATAAACTGCGGTGGGACCTGTTCCTGGGCCCGGCTCCGGACGAGCCCTATCACGAGGACTTTCATCCCTTCGCCTGGCGCGGTTGGGTGGAGTGGGGGACCGGATCCCTGGGCGACATGGGAGCACACCTAGTCGACCACCCGTACTGGGCACTGGAGATGGGCGCGCCGGAGACGATCCAAACGCGATCGACGCCCTTCAATGGAGCCAGTTGGCCGCAGGCGACCACCACCTACTACCAGTTTCCGGCCCGCGGCGATCAGCCGCCCGTAGAGATGACCTGGTACGACGGCGGCCTGCAGCCGGAACGGCCCGAGGCGCTCCCAGACGACCAGGATCTTCCTCCTGGAGGGGGCGTGCTCTACGTGGGCGACGACGGATACCTCCTGCACGAGACCTACGGCGAAAACCCGCAGATTCTGCCGACAGAAAAAGCGAACCAGCTCGACAAACCTCCCCAGCAATTTGATCGCGTCAAGGACGAGAACCACGAAATGAACTGGGTGCGCGCCATCAAGGGAGAGACGGAGGCCACCTCGCACTTTGAGTATGCGACTCGGCTCACAGAAACGATGTTGCTGGGGCTCGTTTCTCTCCGGGCGGACCATCGCAAGCTTCACTGGGACGGGGAGGCGGGAACGGTGACTAACGTGTCGGAGGCCAACAAGTATCTGGCCCGTCAGAATCCCCGCGAGCCGTGGGCGCTGGAAGGTGTTCAAAACACCATCAAAACGGCGGCGCAGTAGCGGGAATGGTCAGGAGTCTCCGTCAGATTCGAGGAGAAAACAGTCGGTGTTTCGTCCTGGAGTCGGCGTGTGACGGGGGAATGTTGCCCGTGCCCTTCCGGAAAATTGACGGTAGAGGGGAGCACGGACTACGACTGCTTTTTTCCACCTTTCCTTGTGCTATGTTCAGTTCGATGACGCGTCGCGACTTTGCTAAGACCTCGGCTCTGGGACTGGCCGGCCTGAGTCTGAGTACGGTCGTTCCGCATTCGGCCCCGGCCGCGTCGGCTCCGCTCTACAAGATCTCGCTGGCGCAGTGGTCCCTGCACAACACCCTGTTCGACGGAGAGCTCGATAACCTCGATTTTGCCCCCACTGCTCGGGAGGAGTTTGGCATTGGGGCCGTGGAGTACGTGAATCAGTTCTTCATGGACCGGGCCACTGACACGGCCTACTTGCAAAAGATGAAACGACGGGCCGACGAGGCCGGAGTGGAGAGCCTGATCATCATGGTCGATGGGGAGGGGGCGCTCGGGGCGGCCGACGCGGAGGAGCGTGCGCAGGCAGTCGAGAACCACCGCAAGTGGCTTGAGGCTGCCCAACGGCTAGGCTGTCACTCCATCCGCGTCAACGCACGGAGCAATGGTAGCTCCGAGGAGCAGATGCAACATGCCGCCGATGGCCTCCGTCGGCTCGCCGAGCATGCGGAGCAGGAAGAGCTAAACGTCCTCGTGGAAAACCACGGCGGTCTGTCGTCGAACGGCGAGTGGCTCGTTGGCGTCATGGAACGGGTCGACCATCCCCGCTGCGGCACGCTCCCGGACTTTGGAAACTTCACGATCCGGGAGGGCGAGACCTACGACCGATACAAAGGCGTTCGGGAACTCATGCCCTACGCCGAGGGGGTGAGCGCCAAGACGTACGACTTCGACGCGGAGGGAAGGGAGACGACTATCGACTACGAGCGAATCATGCGCATCGTTCTCGACGCGGGCTATCGGGGACACGTGGGCATCGAGTATGAAGGGGATGCCTTCAGCGAGTTCGAAGGTGTTCGGAAGAGCAAGGCGCTCCTGACGCAGGTTCGGGAGCAGTTGAACCCAGAGTACGACGGATAGCACTCCACGACGGCTTCGAGGTCCTCCCTCGCCGTGGGCTCGTAGAGCGTGCGTTTGCGTGGCTTGGCAGGTACGGGCGGCTCAGCAAAGACTACAAACGCCCCGCTCGGTAGGTTTACCGAACTCCGGACACCAGTTGGTGCATGCTAGAGCCCAAACTCACTTCTCCCGTCGCCCTCAGGACCCCCGCTTGACCGTTCGGAGAACTCGGACTGTGCGAAGACAAAATCGTGATTACCGGCTGGACGCGCAGCGTCACCTTGAGAAAGAAATTCCGATTCCCAGCGTCTTTTCTTCACACACACCGGCGTTCGGACCGCTTCCAACTGTATGCCGGTGACGCTCCATTCAGAATGACGTGTATACTTCCGGAGCGTAATCGGAAAAATCCCCCGCTGGGCGAGAACGGTTCGGTAGCGAGATTCGAAAAACTGTTTTTGCTCTTATGCGCGCTTCCGTAGTTGCGGGGCTACTCGGACTCGTCACTGTTTTGGGAGGACCGACCACTCTGGATGATCCTTCCCCGTTGAAGGGGGACGGAATTGTCGAGGAGCCGTTCGAGCAGGCGGCCCGGCGGGGAGGCCAGGCCAACCGGGCACTGCGGCGGTCACGCCGGTTCGTCGAGGGATGGCTCAAGCATGCGGACGCGGAGACGGGTCTCATTCCCCGCAATCTCGAGGAGAGCCGTCACTTCTGGAACGGAAAGGACGCAGCTGCGGACAACTGGCCGTTCATGGTCCTGACCACGTCGCTGACCGACCGGTCCCTCTACAAGGGGCGCATGCGCAAGATGCTCCGGACGGAAACGGCCCTCACGAGTCGGAGAGGCGCCCTGGTCGACCCGTATTCGTTCCGATCGGACGACTTTTTGCACGAGGAGCCCGATCTGGGCCGGATGCTCTTTGAGAGCTCGGAGTATGTGAAGGATGGACTCATGCCGATCACCGAGTGGCTCGGTCCGACGCCGTACGCGAACCGCATGATCGACATCGTCGACTCGATTCTGGAGCACGGGATCCACGACACGCGGTTCGGCCGCCTTCCCTCCGACGACGTCGAAATCAACGGCGAGATGATGCAGGTACTCAGCCGCCTTCGGTTCATGACCGGGGAGGAGCGATATCTGGATCGCGCCGTGCAGATCGCAGATTACTATCTGCTCGGAAACCATCATCCCACCCGCGATCTCGACGTGCTTCGTCTCCGCGACCACGGAAACGAACTGATCTCCGGCCTGACCGAGGTGTACGTGGCCGCCCACGTCAACCGCGAGCAGAAGGTGGAGCAATACCGAGAGCCGCTGCACGCGGTGTTTGACCGCATCCTGGAGATTGGGGTGAATGAGCACGGCATGATGTATGACGAGATCAATCCCCAAACCGGCGAGGTCCGCAGCGAGCACCTCGCCGACACGTGGGGCTATAACTACAACGGCTTCTACACCCTCTATTTGATCGACGACGTTGAGCGCTATCGGGAAGCCGTGCGCACGGCTCTGGGATCGCTCAACGACCACTACCGCGCCCACGACTGGGAAGACGGCAGTGCCGACGGGATCGCCGACGCGGTCGAGAGCGCGCTGAACCTGTATGCCCGGGAGGGAGACATTGCGGGTGTGGCCGACTGGATAGACGCCAACATCCAGCGGATGCTGGAAAAGCAGCGGCCCAGTGGCGTCGTCGAGGGCTGGCACGGGGACGGAAACTTCACCCGAACGGCGATCATGTGGGCGCTCTGGAAACAACAGGGCGTAACCCTGCGCCCGTGGCGGGCGGACGTGGAGTTGGGAGCGGTGCAGCAGGGCGACCGGCTGTACCTGACGGTGTCCGCCGAGGAGGACTGGTCCGGCACGCTCCGATTTGATCCCCCGCGCCACGACACGGCGATGAACCTACCGCTCGACTACCCGCGCATCAATCAGTTTCCCGAGTGGTTCCCGGTCAAGTCCGATGCGAGCTATCGCGTGGCCGCTCCGGATGAAGAGGGAGCGCTCCATCGAGGGGACGAGCTGGTAGACGGGCTTTCAGTAGAAGTGGAGGCGGGCCAGCAGCACCGACTGGTCGTAGAACCGACCGGCTCTTGAGCACGACTTGTGGTAGGGCCAAGGAGAGCTGGAAACGTCTACTGCGCAGCTTCGCGAATAAGACGGGATGAAAGCAATGACCATGGAGAAAGGGTACAGCGAAAAGTTCGGCTCTTCTCTCTAGGAGGAGGCGAAGGACCAGATGTGTGGACCTCCCCCGGTTTGGTGGACATTCCTTCACTATCGAACAGGGGAGCTTGACGGAATCGGGCGTCGGGTCAACCAGGCCCTGCACGAGAGCCGCGCAGTCGCAGGATCGTAGACAATCCGTCGAACGACTCTGAAGAAGGCCCTTTTATTCCCGTCTCGCTCGACCCTGCTCTCTTGTACAGACACCCTGGTCCATGCGCCTTTTCCATCTCGGCTGGTGGGACGATCGACTCTATCTCTGGGGCGAAACGTCCGACGGCAAGGCACAAGTCGGCTCTGCCGAATCGGAAATGCTACCCCGTGCCTGTCGGACCGAGGCGTTACGCGACCTCCTCGGCGGGCGCGACATTGGACTTCAGCGTGAGTCGGATACGCTCGTTGCGTGGCTCCCCACGGTGGACGGAACAGCGGTGACCTCGTCGTCGATGTTAGGAGACCCGCCGCCCGGTGATGCGGACACAACCCTTGCCCCATGGCGCGTGCCCGTCGTGCCCCTTGACCGCATGGCGGCCGTAGACCTGCTCGGGGCCTGCCACGATCGGGAGATGTTCGCCCCCGGCCAGTTGATCGGAGGCGACGTGACCTACTGGGCACACGTCGTCCGGTACGCGAGTGCGCTCGTGGCCCGCGAGCAGTTTCTGCCGGGCG
>CAYRPX010000050.1:0-14576 GCA_964426195.1 uncultured Salinivenus sp. | reverse complement strand
GAAAGTCGGACCTCGATTGTAAAATTTAGAGAGTATGATTCGGATAAGCAACTGTACGACGCAGATCGGAATTAAGGGCTGGAGCCGTCGGTCTCCTCAACGGTGGGGAAAAGAAGGACTTTGGGCCGGATTACGGCGGATGAATCCACGTTCACGATTCTCCACAGCATTTTTTCAGGATTACCATTTTCCGTCTCAGAAAGCGACGTTACTGTCAGGAGCAGTCACCGGAGTTCAAGTTTGCTTTCACTGTTCGTGGTTTTGTTGTGAGTAATTCCTTCGACGTCGAGAAAGAATTCGATCCGTCAACTGAGTTGAGCTTCTTTTAAATAACACGTTTAGCAATAAAATGTGCCAGATTATTCAAAGTTACAACTAACTATATGATACAAGACGTAATATATAAGTAATCCGTCAAGTTTGGTCATTCCGGAGGAGAGCGCTGAAGATGGGAGGCAGCTATCAACTGTCTTGCACTCCACTTTGAGGGCCAGTAGGAGCAAAGGAGACCTTATCTTCGCCCAAACATGCGATGTTTGCATTAAATATTGAGGGCAAATTCTTCGAGGCTAGCCTTCTCGCCAGAGGAAGTGCGGAAGAGGGGAGCGATTGGGGAGGAGAAAAGTGTGAACCCTTTCTGGGGGGCTCACGTTAAGGGAAGGCTATTCTTGCCATCTCGACTATGGGAGCCCGGAGGCGACGCATGCTCGATACCGTCCTTGCCTTGATTCGTAATAATGATCGGTTCTTTATCACGACCCATCTCGGGCCGGATGGAGATGCCATCGGATCACAACTGGCCCTCGGCCGCTTTCTGGAGGAAATCGGAAAGTCAGTTGCGATGGTCAATAGTGACGAGATGGACTACAACCTCGACTGGATGCCCGGCGCCGATCGGGTGGAGGTCTTCGACGGATCTCTGGCCCAGCACGAAGCGCTGGCCGAATCCGATGTCGCCTTCGTTCTCGACACCAACGACGAGGAGCGGATCGGCAAAGTCGGATCTCTCGTTCGAGAAGCCACCGCCACGACGGTTCTCATTGATCATCACTTAGAGCCGGAACGGTGGTTCGACGTGTTGTTCGTTCGTGACGCGGCGGCAGCTACAGGAGAGCTGGTGTACGAGATCATTGACGCGCTGGACCCCACTCACATCGATGAGGCGATTGCCATCGCGCTCTACACGGCCATTATGACAGATACTGGATCCTTCCGGTATAGCAGCGTGACTCCGGAGCTCCATCGGATCGTGGCGGACGTGCTAGAGCGAGGAGGGGTCGAGCCGGCTCCCATTCACGAAACCATTTACGACCGGAAGTCGATGCCGGGTCTGCGCCTACTGGGTCGGATGCTCAATCGGATCCGGCTGCGCTACAACGGACAACTCGGCTATTCCGTGGTTACGCAGCGGATGGTGGAGGACACCGGTGCCAGCTGGGACGACAAGCAAGGCTTTGTGAACTACGTCCTTTCAATCGAAGGAGTGAAGACTGCACTTCTCTTCTCCGAAACTGACGACGGATCCAAAATCAGCTTCCGGTCGGAGGCAGATGTCCGCGTCGACGAATGGGCGCGCCATTTTGGAGGGGGGGGACACCGGAACGCTGCGGGGGCATACGTCAAACGCCCCACGTTCGAGAAAACCATCGAGGACGTGATCGAGGCCGCTTCGGACTACATTCCGTTCGAATCGCGTCATGCTCCTGATGAGGAGCTTTCTCCCGAGGACCAGTCCTACCTGGAAACTCTTTTAGACGGAACCTCTGATTCGAAGTAGCAGACAAACACGTTACTGTAGCCAGGTTGCCTCTTCTGTGAAGTGCAGGGAAACACCAAGGGGACGGGGTTGACGTTGAGCGCCAACGGCGATTAATGTGACGGTGGTATCTCTTTGACGTGATTCGGCTCCTTCATTTTCGAGGGGCACTACTCGCCTTCGCCGCTACAACTGCTTTTCCCTAATGACCGTCTCTCCGACGACGGATGCACCGGTTGATTTGGAGGTCGATCTACTCCTCCTGCCCTTCACGGAAGGCCCGCCGGATCCGTTCGTCGATGCGCTCATAGGGGCGTTCGGTTCCGCCACCGAGCGAGCTCTGCAGGATTTCGAGTCCGAAGAGGGGAAGACCCGAGTCCTTTACCCCGGAGGGACGCACGCCTCCCGGGTCGCGTTTCTTGGGCTCGGACCCGCTTCGGACCTGGACGCCGAGGCCCTCCGCGCCGCCGGCGCTGCGGGGGGCGACGTGGCCCTGGAGCAAGAGGCGGCGGCAGTCGCCTGCTTGCTCCCCGTCGAGGAGGTTCTCAGCGACGCCCGAACAGCCCAGGGGCTCGTAGAAGGCTTCGTCCTGGGCACGTACCAATATCGCCGCTACAAAACTGCCGACGGCTTTGATGGGCCGTCGGCTTTTCTTGTGCACGTGGGGGAGGACCACGATCTTGCGTCGGTAGAAGAAGGAGCTGAACGAGGACGTTGCCTTGCCCAGGGCACCTGTACGGCGCGTGATCTCGTCAACCGATCTCCCGACGAGAAAACCGCCCGTCAGTTTGCCGACGCGATCGCGGCGTCGGGGGACACCCACGGGTACCAGGTGGAGACGTGGGAGGAAGATCGAATCCGGGACGAAGGAATGGGGGGGCTGCTCGCCGTCAATCGGGGCAGTTTCGAGTCTCCCACGTTTTCGGTGCTTATGTGGGCGCCTGAGGAGGCCATTAACGATCGGCCCATTGTGATGGTTGGACAAGGGGTTGTCTTCGACACCGGGGGCCTCTCTTTGAAGGAGACGAAGGACTCAATGGACATGATGAAAGCCGATTTGGGAGGAGCGGCGGCCATTGTGGGTGCCTTCGAGGCCCTGGCCGACTTGGAGGTTCCGCTCCACCTCGTCGGGCTTCTTCCCGCGACCGACAATCGCCCCGGCCGAAAGGCGTACGTGCCGGGCGACGTAATACGGATGCACTCCGGGACCACGGTTGAGGTGATGAACACCGACGCAGAAGGGCGCCTCCTCCTGGCCGACGCTCTCTCCTACGCCGACGACACCTACGAGCCCGAGGTGGTCTTGGATCTCGCAACGCTGACTGGAAGTTGTATCATTGCTCTTGGGCAGGCCGCGGCCGGGGTCATGACGAGCGAGACCGACACTGCGGCCGAGCGCCTTTACGCCATCCAGCGTGCGGGGGAGCGAACGGGGGAGCGAGTGCACCCCCTTCCCATGTACGACACGTACAACGAGCATCTGGAGAGCGAAATCGCCGATCTCAAAAATGTGGGCGGACGCAAGGCTGGTGCCATCACGGCCGGCAAGTTCCTGGAGCATTTTGTCGGCGGTTCGCCCTGGCTGCATCTCGACATAGCCGGGCCTACCTTTCGCAGGAGCGCGCAGGGGTATCAGCCCCAGGGCGGCACAGGATTTGGCGTGCGGCTTGTGGCGGACTACTTGAACAACTATGTGCGGGCTCGTGAGCAGGCCTGATGTCTCGGGCCTTTTCCTTTGCGTAACTCCTCCCTGAACCAACCGATTTCCATATGCGCATACAGCGACCGACATTTCAGCGCCCCGAACCGTCGGCCCCGAATGGAGCCCCGACCCGCGTCGCCATCACGCTGGGGGACCCGAACGGCATTGGCCCCGAAGTGGTGCTCAAGAGCCTGCACGACCCCAGCATGATGCCGTCCATGACGCCGGTCCTCATCGGGTCGGCTCACGTGCTCCGGGTGCACGCCGACGTGCTTGGCTTTTCGGACCTCGACATCCACGTCGTCGACGAGGTGCCGGACGAGGTGCCCCACGGAGATGTCGCTGTGCTCGACGTGGCCGAGGAGCCGGAGCCGCCCGTCATGTTTGGAACAGTGACCCCGGAAGGGGGGCGCCTGGCCATGCGGGGCGTGGAACGGGCTGTGGAGGCGTGTCTGGCCGGCACCGTCGACGCCATGGTGACCGCACCGATCTCGAAAGAAGCCGTTCGGCAGGCCGGGTACGACGTTCCCGGCCACACCGAGTTTATTGCGCAAATGACGGATAGTCCCCGGCCCACGATGATGATGGTGGCCGGAGGGCTTCGCGTCGGGCTCGTGACGAGTCACGTCCCGCTGTCAGCGGTGCCAGAGGCGGTCACCGAGGAGGCCATTCTCGAAAAGCTCCGTGTCATCGATGCCGCCCTGCGAGACGACTTTGCGATTGAGGAGCCCAAGATTGCTGTCTTTGGGCTCAACCCGCACGCTGGAGAAGGAGGGGCATTTGGGGCTGAGGAAGAGGAAGTAATTGCTCCGGCCCTCCGAGCCGCCCGACAAGAGGGATTTCGGGTTGAGGGGCCCCTCGCGGCGGACGGATTCTTCGGCACTCAACTCGATTCTGATCACGATGCCGCGTTGGCGATGTACCACGATCAGGGCTTAGTGCCATTCAAAGCCCTTGCCTTCGATCACGGCGTCAACTACACAGCCGGGCTACCCATCGTGCGCACCTCGCCCGACCATGGCACCGCCTACGGCATTGCCGGAAAGGGCATGGCCCTTCCGGGAAGCACGCGCAACGCCCTTGAGCTTGCCGTTGCCGTTGCTCGGCATCGTCGTCAGAAGGCCGAGCCGGCCGGATAGGTCCGTTCTTTTTGACCTCCGATGTTTGGGGTGCACAGGGTCGATTCCGGGGACTGAAGGAGGCAGTGGCCATGAGGGGAAAGGGAAGTGTTCCGATGTGACTCGTCTCCGATTGTGATCTTGTAGACTTCCCGCTCCGTACGTCTTGCTCCGCCTGTGATCGACTTCGAAAACGTTTCCGTCTCCTTCCCCCTGCCGAACGGGAAACAGCGCTCGGTTCTAGAAGACGTGTCCTTTCACCTCGGTCGCTCAGAGAAGGCGTATTTGGTCGGCCCCACCGGCAGTGGCAAGAGCACCATTTTGCGTCTGCTGTACATGGATTTGTTCCCCGATTCCGGGGTCGTTCAGATTGGGGAGTACCAGTCTAATCACGTTAAGGAAGACGAGATTCCGTACCTCCGTCGCTCGCTCGGGGTCGTCTTTCAGGATTTCCAACTCCTTCCCGACCGAAACGCGTACGAAAATGTTGCCTTCGCACTTTACGCCACTGGCACATCGCACTCAGAGGTGAAGAGCCGGGTCACGAAGGCACTTGGCCGTGTAGGTCTCAGTCACAAGCGTCACAATTATCCCCATGAATTGTCGGGAGGCGAGCAGCAACGAGTCGTCATCGCCCGGGCCATCGCCAACGATCCGTGGGTTCTCCTCGCCGACGAACCGACCGGCAATCTCGACCCGGCCGTGGCCGATGAGATCCACGAGCTTCTGCTCGATCTACACCTCCAGGGCATGACTCTCTTCGTGGCGACGCACGACCACCGCCTCGTGAAGTCGTACCCCGCCCGTACGCTCGCACTGATGAATCGACAGGTAGTCGAGATAGACTCGGAAACTTTGTAACCCCTCCTACACTCGGATCCTACACTCGGAAGGGACACTTGCGTCCCGGGGCCCGAGAGAAGCTGGCAGTGCCTGACGGGGGGAATGTGACAGAGTTGGGAGATTTCGGGCGTCTGCAAAACCCCTACTCCTTATCAAACATAGGGGTCATCCTTCACGGTCTGACCGGATTTCTCCCGCGGGGCCGCATGAGCGCCATACGATTCTTTCTTCGCCTCAATAGTAGAGTCTTCGATGCGTTTGAGGACTGGTGGGAGGGGACCGAGGCACGCCGTCTCATTGCAACGGTCCTTGTCGGGGCCTTCTTGTTTTCCCTCGTGGTCATCGAAGTCCACCGATTGGGATGGCTTCCCCAATCGGTGGCGGGGTCGATGTCCACCAATCACTTTAAGGCGATTGATGTCGCCTTCACCCTGTTTCTGGTGGCCGAGCTTATTGGGCTGGTCGTCGGACTCGCCACAAGTGTGGCGGACACCGCGGGGAAACAGTTCGAGGTCTTTTCGCTGATCCTGCTCCGGCGATGCTTCAAGGAACTGGTAAAGTTTGAGGAGGAGCCCATCCAGTGGTCCTTTGAGGCCGGGCGAGAGGCGGTTCAGTATCTCGTGGTGGATGCAACGGCGGCCCTCCTCATTTTTCTGACCCTGGGTCTCTTCTACAAGCTTCAACAGCATCAGCCCATCGCCCAAACGGAAGAGGAAAGTCACTACTTCGTGGGACAAAAGAAGTTGGTGTCAAACCTGCTCCTCGTCATTCTACTCGGGCTTGGGATGTACTCCGTCCTTTTGCCCCTAATGGGAGGCGAGAGCATCCCCTTCTTCAACACTTTCTACACGATTCTCATCTTCAGTGATGTCCTCATCGTCCTGATCTCGCTGCGGTACAGCGCGACGTATCACGTTGTCTTTCGCAACTCCGGGTTCGCCGCGGCCACCGTGATGATTCGGCTCTCGCTCTCCGGTCCCCGATATTTCGGAGCGGCCCTGGGAGTGGGTGCGGCGCTCTTCAACCTCGGTGTTGCGGCGGCTTACAGCTACGTGGCGCCGGCGGCGCAGAAGTCGGTTGAGCGCAACATTGAGCGGAAGCAACTCGATCAAGAACCGCCCGGTGTCGACACGGATCAAGAGAAACACCCCGAGAGGGTCGAGTCCCCGGACGCCCACTCCTCGCCGGGCACGGGATGAAAGAAGGGATTACTCTGCGTCCGAGAAGTCGCGGTGCCCGAAGTAGTGCAGCACGTATTTAATTTTAGAGGCCTTGGCGGGGCCGAAGCCGGGCAGGTCTTGCAGGCGCTTCTCGATGGTGTCGAGGTCGGCGCCGTCGTTCCACATGTTGGCGGCGGTGCCGTCGTACTCCTCCGCGATATGGGCGGCGACCTTCTGGGTATTCTCCGCCATTTTGTTGATGAAGCGGTGTACGGCGGGAGACTCAGAGAAGTGGTCCTGGAAGGTGTCGTAGTCCATCTCCGCAATTTTCTGCATGTCGAGGTGACCGATTCGGTCCTTGAGGCGCAGGGGACCAGTGAAGGCAGACTCGGCCCGGACGCGTTGGTCGTAGAGGAGGCCGAGAAGGGCAGCGTTCGGGTCCTCACGGAGGCGATCGTCGTCCTCGATGTCGCCGGTGAGAGTGCCTTTCTCCTTAAACCGATCCATCATGCGGACGAGCCCGCCAGAAAGATCACTGTAGTCGATGTGAGAAACTTCAACAGACATTTCAAACTGGGTATTTTGAGTGTCAAATGAGGAACAGCCGGGCAGAAAGGATGGACGATGGAGACGAATTCGAAATTCGCCACTCGAAATTCGTCATTGCTCCAGCCAGCGGGCAGCGTCCTCAGCAAAGTAGGTGAGGATCACGTCGGCGCCCGCCCGGCGGATGCCGGTGAGTGCCTCCAGGGCACATTTTTTCTCGTCGAGCCATCCGTTCTGGGCGGCGGCCTTGATCATCGCGTACTCGCCGCTCACGTTATAGGCGGCCACGGGCACGTCGCTCTGCACCTGCACCCGGTGGATGACGTCGAGGTAGGGGAGGGCAGGTTTTACCATCACCATGTCGGCTCCTTCGTCGAGGTCGAGCATCAGTTCGCGGACGGCCTCCTCGCCATTGGCCGGGTCCATCTGGTAGGTGTCCTTGTTGTCGGGGATATCCTTCTGGGATGCTTCTTCCTGTGACTTCGGGGCCGAGTCGAGCGCGTCGCGGAACGGGCCGTAGTAGGAGGAGGAGTACTTGGCCGTGTACGAGAGAATGGCTACGTCAGTGTGTCCGGCACTGTCGAGCGCGTTGCGGAGGGCCCCCACGCGCCCGTCCATCATGTCGGACGGAGCCACGATGTCGGCTCCGGCTTCGGCGTGGAGCACGGCCATCTGGCACATTACCGAGATTGTAGCGTCGTTGTCGATGCGCCCGTCGCGCACGATGCCGTCGTGGCCATCGGAGTTGTACGGGTCGAGGGCCGTATCCGTGATCACCATAAGCTCCGGCACCGCCTCCTTGAGGGCTCGTACGGCGTTTGGGTAGAGGTGGTCGGGGGCGAGGGCGTGTTCGGCGTCGGGGGTCTTTAAGTGGTCCGGGATCGCGGGGAAAAGAGCGACGGCGGGAATGCCGAGGTCGTGGAGGGTCTCCGCGTGGTCGACGAGCCGGTCGATTGTATGGCGGTAGGTGTCCGGCATGGACGGGACCTCCTCCCGGTCCTTCTCACCGGTCATCACGAACTGGGGCGCGATCAGGTTGTCCGTCGACAGCCGCGTCTCGCGGGCCATGCGACGGATGTTGTTTGTTTGGCGAAGACGCCTCGGTCGAATTGGAATGCTGTATTCAGCAGAAGAAGCCATAAGCTAGCGGATTCGTGGATCGTGATTCGTGAAACGTGACTCGTGCGGCGGAATGGAGCGTGCGGGGGCGTTTGCCAAACGGCGGGGCGATTGCATCTTAAAATTCTGGGGATCGATGCAACCTACGCAACCCGCTTCAAACGGCGCAGATGCGATTTGCGAAGAACGCCATTGTGGTCACTCGGCGCAATCAGATTAACATGCGACTACCCCGTTGCCAAACGGCATTGGTTTGGCAGAAAAAAGCCCCCGTCGCGCACCACGAATCACGCGTCAATCATCCCAGCTCGACCTTCCGACGCCACTCAGGACCCTCGGGGCGGTCCATCACCTCGATGCCCAGCGCTTCGAGCGTATCGCGGATAGCGTCGGCACGGGCGTAGTCGCCGTCGGTCCGGGCGGCTTCGCGCTCCGCCAGAAGCTCGTCGACGGAATTGGCAAAGTGGTCACCGGGAAGAACGTCATCCGCCTCGTTCTCTTCTGTCGTCTCCTCCGCAAACTTAGACTCGACGATGCCGAGCAGATTGTTGATGCGATCGAGCCAACGGCGGGCCTTCTGTGCAGAAGGACCAGAGAGAGGATCGTCTTGACGCTCAATGATTTTCAGTCCGTCAAGAGCAGCTGCCGTAGCGGCAGGAGTATTCAAGTCAGAGCACATTGCAGGCAGCACAAGGTCGTCGTAATTCTCATCGAGACGATCTCTGAAAACATCCGTTCCGTCTCTGTCTTCTTTTAGGGCTTCGTCCACCCGATCCGCGGTTTCTTGAAAGCGCTGTACGTGGCGGGCAGCAGTGTGGAGGGTGTCGAGCGTGAAGTTGAAGGGCTTGCGGTATTGGCCCTGCATGAGGGCGTAGCGCAGGGCGAGCGGATCGACGCCGCCCTGGGCCTGAATGGAATCGGGGACGTGATCGTCCTCGGGGTTGGGATTGATGAGGTCGCGGACAGTGTAAAAGTTGCCCTTCGACTTCGACATCTTCTCCCCTTCGACCTGCAGGAAGCGGGTGTGCACCCAGTAGTTGATGACTTGATGCCCGGCAAGCGACTGGTTCTGGGCAATCTCGCACTCGTGGTGGGGGAAGATGAGGTCCTCCCCGCCAGTGTGCAGATCGAAGCGGTCGCCAAGGTACGTCATCCCCATTACCGAGCACTCGATATGCCACCCTGGATAGCCCCACCCCCAGGGGCTGTGCCAATGCATCAGGTGATCGGGGTCAATTTTCCAGAGCGCAAAGTCGCGGGGGTCACGCTTGTCGGGGTCCTCGACCACGTCGCGCTCGGTGGCCTCCAGTTGCTGGATCTCTGTGTTGCCGCTCAGGTGACCGTAGTCCTCGAAGGTCTCGACGGAGAAATACACGCCCTGGTCCGTGGCGTACGCGTGGCCCTTCTCCACGAGTTCGATGACGGCCTCTAGTTGATCGGTCACGTGCTCGGTGGCCCGAGGACGCGCTTCTGGTTCACGCAAGTTGAGTGCGCGCCAGTCTTTCAAAAACGCCTCGGTGTAGTGGCGTGCGAGATCGTGGATGTTGGCGAACCGCTCGCCCTCACGCTCCAGGGCCTGCTGCATTTTGTCCTGGCCCCCAGGATCCACGAGGTCGTCCTGCGTGAGGTGCCCTACGTCGGTAATGTTGCTGATGTTGGTGACGTCCCACCCAATCGCCTCTGCCGTCCGGCGAAGGAGGTCGGCGGTAAGGAAGGAGCGGAAGTTGCCGATGTGGGCGTACATGTAGACTGTAGGCCCACAACTGTAGAAGCGAAGGTGCTCCTCCTCGATCGGCTCGACCGGCTCGGTCTCGTGGGTGAGGGTGTTGTAGAGGCGGAACGTGGGGGACGACATGCGGCGGGCCGCAGGGTAATGAGGAAGATCAGATGCGAGTGCCCGCTTACCTGATCTGAGGGCGATTGTGCCGGGTTTGAGCTGAGTTCATCGGGGCCGCGAGCAGAGAAAGGGGGGTCGGAGTGTAGGGGACGGAGTGGTCCGAAGTTTCGAGAGCGGGCGGGGCTTCAGCGGATCGATGGCAAACGGACGGCCCTCGTCGTCGCTGAATTCAACCTCATACGTGCCGGGAGCGATCTCTTCGACGATCGTGCAGAGGTGTCCTCGTCGAAGCTCATGTTCGGGGGTGTCCTCCGCTATAGGAGGGACCCCGGACCCGACCCTCGGATTCATTTTCAGGATCGATTACTCTGTCCGTTCGTCGTCTGGGGCGGGGCCAGAGGATTCCACAGCGAGTTCCGAAGCACGACGCTCGACCCATTCGGCAAGGGATCGCAGTAGGCCGGCAAAGAGAGCGCCATGAAAGGGAAGTACCGCGTACCAGTACAGCGTACCAGCCAATCCCTTCGGTTCGAAGAAGACGGTTTGGGTAATTCGAGTTGAGGTGTCCGCCTCGTCCGTCCCTTGCACCTCGAATTGGAGCCACCCGCGACCTGGGAGCTTCATTTCGGCACGCAGGCGAAGGAGGCGATTTTCCTCAAAGGCCTCGACGCGCCAAAAGTCAACTGTGTCTCCGATACGGAGATCTGTGTCGCTGCGCCGGCCACGCCGGCCACCGACGCCTCCGAAAAACCGATCTAGCCAGCCTCGTAGCCGCCAGAGAAAATCGCCGTACAGCCATCCGTTCTGGCCCCCAAGTCGTGTGATGGTGTCGAAGGCCACGTCGGGGGGGGCTTCGACCGTGGTGCTTCGCATCGCGCGGTACAGCCCTTCGGTCAGGTCCAACCGACGTACGTCATCAGTCGACCCAGTGGGAGAAGAAACAGCACTGTTCCAGACCGTCGGGAGGTCATCTGAGGCCACCCGTTGCAGGGCCAAACGGACGGCTGCTTCGTACGGCATGGGCTCGATGCCGGGAAAGAGCTGCTGGGCCGTCTTCGGATCGTCCACCGTCACCTCGTTGTCCAGCCCCTCGATGAGGGGCCGGGCAATGGTGGGTGGGAGAGGGGTAACGAACCCAATCCAGTGCGAGGAGAGTCGAGGTGTGAGAAAGGGCACGTTCACAATGGGGCGCTTCAATCCTCGAACCGCGGCGTACGTTCGGAACATCTCGGCGTAGGTGAGCACGTCCGCGCCACCAATTTCGATAATCTCCCCTGCACTCGCCGGCTGGTCCAGAGCGGCGATCAAATATTGAAGGACGGTGCGGATGGCGATGGGCTGCGTGGGCGTTTGGACCCAGCGCGGGCAGATGAGCACGGGCACTCGCTCGGTCAGATAGCGAACGAGCTCGAAAGACAGGCTCCCTGAGCCAACGATTTGAGCGGCCCGAAATTCTGTGACCGGCACCGAGCCGTCGCGCAACACGTCCCCCGTCTCCAGCCGGCTCTGCAGATGTTTGGAGTGTTGCTCTCCCTTTGGCCGCATGCCTCCGAGGTAGATTAGCCGGTCTACGCCCTGGTCTTCGGCGGCCGTTCGAAAATTGGTAGCGGCCCGGCGGTCCCGCTCGGCGAATGCTTCTTCGCCAGACGCAAGGGAGTGAATCAAATAGTAGGCAGCGTCTACGCCGTGCATCGCGGGCGGAATCGTGTCCGCGTCCAGAGCGTCCCCCACGACGATCTCGACGTCGTTGCCCCAGGGGCGAGCACGGAGAGGCCCGGCATCGCGCACGAAGCACCGGACGCGATGTCCCTCACGCAAGAGGCAAGGAACGAGGCGACCCCCAACGTAGCCTGTCGCGCCGGTTACCAGAATCGTTGAGAGAGCGGACATACGGCGGCAAGAAAGCGGCTAAAGGTTGGGGGCAATGAGTCCAGGGTTCTCAATGCGCCTGGATTCAAGGGGCCAGTTGACCGTGCCGATAATCGAAGGCCCCTTACGTTACTCATCCACAATTCCGCGTTGGTTGTTCATCGTCTGAGGTTCAGAAGATCGTTCTCCCGATGGCTTGGATGCTTGACGGGTCGGCTGAACGGAGGCCTCTCCAAACCACCGCGGCGGATCGTAGCCGTGTCCCCCCCACGGGTGGCATCGAAACAGTCGATGAACACTGAGCACGAGGCCTTTCAGTGCTCCATACTTCCGGAATGACTGGATCGCGTAATTGGAGCATGTGGGATGGAACCGGCACGTGCGGCCCAGGTGAGGCGACAGTATGAGCTGGTAGGTGCGCACCAACCCGATGAGGAGCAAGCGCGGGAGTCGGACCAGAAAGGAAAACGCGCGGCGCACGGGTGAAAGAGGGGGAGAGAGTGGGGGGGTGAGCAGAGAGCGTGGGGGTATGGGAGTTTGAAAAATGGGAGCGCGGGAGAATTAGGGAGCGATGCTTCCCCCTCGTTCCGTAAGAGACTACCGCAAATGCCCTCGCAACACTTAGACGGACCGTACACCCCACAGGTTCGATCTGTAGATGAGGATGAACCATCGAGGGGCGAGGGCTTTGAATCGGACCCACGTTTCTTCTGGCAAACCTCCTCCGCGCATGTCGTTTCCCGATTCGCTTCTCGATGTCGTAACGTTCGACGACGACGGGCTGGTCTCTGCCGTCGTGCAGGACGCAGAGACGGACCAGGTGCTCATGATGGCGTATATGACGGCTAATACCCTCCGCGAGACACTCGATACCGGTCGCATGGTGTACTGGAGTCGATCGCGTCAAGAACGGTGGGTAAAGGGTCAAACGAGTGGTCACACGCAATCGGTTGAAGAAGTGCGCGTCGATTGCGATGGGGACACGCTTCTCTTCAAGGTGAAGCAGGAGGGGGGAGCCTGCCACACTGGCTATCGGAGCTGCTTCTATCGTCGGGCCGAAGACGAAACTCTCGTTGCGGACGGGGAAAAAGTTTTCGATCCAGACACGGTCTACGAGGAAGCGTGACCGCGGGGCTCGTCACGTATTTGTGTGAAATACCAGTTCTGCAGGGCACAAGTCCTCGGACAGATTCCACCTCTGCCCGGAACGTCCGCTTCGCTCCCGGTTCCGGGCTACCTGACTTCGGTCTCCTCCGCAGACATACGGCGTGATTCGTCCCGCAGGGACCGAAGGTGAAGTAGCCGAGGACCGCTCGCGTCCCCGGCGGAGGATCCGGAAGGCTTCCGCCTCGATGCACTGACTACGAGCGTCAGAGCCGGGGCGTTTGCTTGCTCCCGCCAGTCCCAGATCACTGCTTCTCTTTCAGATGGTTGGGGATCTCCTCCGGAATGGTCCAGCGGTAGATGGTATCGCCGTCCATCTCCACGGTCTCCTCGGGGGCCCACTTGCCCATATCAAAGTCGTGTGATACCACCGGCGTGCCGGGTGCAAGCTCCTCAAATAGCTTGGGGCGGAGTTTTTGGTTGACCGAGGGCAAGAGGTACAACGTGACCACCGTCGCCTCACTGATGTCGGCTTCGAAGAGGTCTCCCTGCCGAAACTCCACGAGGTCGGCCACCCCCGCTGATTGGGCGTTCTGTCGCGCTTCCGCGACGAGGTCCGGGTCGATCTCGATGCCGACGCCGTGAGCCCCGTATTTTTTGGCGGCCTGGATGACGATGCGTCCATCTCCGCTACCGAGGTCGTAGACGATGTCACTCTCGTCGACCTCAGCCAATTTCAGCATCCGGCTCACGACGGACTTTGAGGTTGGCACGTACGGGACGTCCGACTCTTGAGGTCGGGGCGGCACCTCCAGTTCAGGCAAGGGGACACGGAAGCGTGTCGTATCTCTCTCCTGGGCGGTGGTGGACTGAGGGCCGCTGCCGACGAGCAATCCAAGCAAAAGGACGACCCAGAAGATTTTCTGAAGCTTCGGCATAGAGAAGGTGGTTTTGCGGAAAGAGGGGAGTGAGAGGGGCGTGTTAAGGGACGAGAAGGGGACGGATCACTGGCCAGGCGCGAGGTCCTGGTCATGGCGGAACCACAGGAGGGGGACACCGGCAAGGAGCACCCCTACTCCCAGCACGGCCCCGATGCCGGTGTACGCTAAGCTCGACCAGAGCATGTAGGCACAGGCTCCGCAGAAAAGAAGGGGGGTAAGGGGGTAGAGGGGCACCCGAAAGGGGCGGACGACCTCCGGTTCTTTCCTCCGAAGAACGAAGAGGGACGCTCCGGCCAGGCCAAAGAAGAGCCAGAAGACTGGAGCGGTATAGTCGACCATCGACTCGAACCCCTGACGGGTCCAGGCGCCGACCCCAACCAGCGCGAGTGCGATGGCGCCCTGGACCAGGAGGGCGTTGGCGGGGGTCTTCGCGTCGTCCTCCCACTGTCCCAGAAAGCGGAACAGGGAAAAGTCCCGCCCGAGCGCAAAGCTCGTCCGCGCCCCGGTAAAGATGGTGGCGTTCGTTGAGCTCAGGGCGGCCGCCACGACCAGGAGGCTGAGCAGATGGGCGCCCGGATCGC
>CAYRPX010000049.1:0-15192 GCA_964426195.1 uncultured Salinivenus sp. | reverse complement strand
TAACTCTCAACCCTTAACTCTCAACCCTTAACTCTCAACCCTTAACTCTCAACCCCCAATGCCCACCGACGCCCCCATCCCCGTCCGCCGCGCCCTCCTTTCGGTCAACGACAAGAGCGGCATCGTCGACTTTGCTCGACAACTCCGCACCTTTGACGTCGAACTGATCTCTACTGGTGGAACGGCCGAGACTCTGCGCGGCGCCGATCTCCCCGTCACTGACGTCGCCGACGTGACGGGCGTACCCGAAGTCCTAGAGGGCCGCGTAAAGACCCTCCACCCCGCCGTTCACTCGGGCATCCTCGCCCGGCGATCGAACGAGGACGACATGGCGGCCCTCAACGAGCACGGCTATGAGCCCATCGACCTGGTGGTGTGCAACCTTTATCCATTTGGGGACGCGGCTCAAGATCCGGACGCCGACCTGGAGATGATCATGGAGTACGTCGACATCGGCGGCCCAACCATGCTGCGCGCCGCCGCCAAAAATCACTTCGACGTGGGCGTAGTAACTGCCCCCGACCAGTACGAGGCCGTCGCCGAAGAACTCGACCAGAACGACGGCCACCTCTCCGCCCCCACCCGCCGCAGCCTCGCCGAGACGGCCTTCGCCCACACCGCGGCCTACGACCAAGAAATTGACACCTATCTCTCTGGCGCCGCGGACGGAGATGAGCCGGGCGAAGAAGAGCTTCCGAAGTCGTACGAGACCTCTCTGCCCCAATCCAAATCCCTTCGATACGGTGAAAACCCGCACCAGAAGGGCGGGCTCTACGGCAATCCGTCTCGTTTCTTTGACAAACTGCACGGCAAGGATCTCTCGTACAACAACCTGCTGGATACCAGCAGCGCCCTCGCCCTCATCGACGAATTCCGCGACGCCGGCCCCACGTGCGCCATTCTCAAGCACACAAATCCCTGCGGCGTGGCCACCGCCGACACGCTGGAGACTGCCTGGCACCAGGCCTTCGCTACGGACACACAGTCTCCCTACGGCGGAATCGTCGTTGTCAATCAAGCCCTTGACCGCTCCACCGCCGAAGCCATCGACGAAATCTTCACCGAGATCATTATCGCCCCGGACTTCGAATCCGGCGTTCTCGACCTGCTGGCCGAGCGGGACCGCCGTCGCGTCGTCCGGCACGAGGCGGCCCACCGCGACGGTGAGGGCCTTGACGTCCGATCCGTACTCGGGGGACTCCTCGTGCAAACCCGAGACCCTGTGCTCCCCCCCCAATCCCACCAGGAGGAACACTGGGAGATCCTAACTGAACGTGATCCCACAAACGACGAACGGGCCGACCTCGACTTTGCCTGGCGGGTAGCAAAACACGTGAAAAGCAACGCTATCGTCTACGCCAACGATCGGACCACGCTCGGCATTGGGGCCGGTCAAATGAGCCGCATCGATGCGTCCGAACTCGCAGTCATGAAAGCCGAAAAGTCGGAACTTGACCTCAATGGCTCCGTGGTAGCGTCAGATGCGTTTTTCCCATTCGCCGATGGGCTCGTTGCGGCTGCGGACGAGGGTGCTCGAGCCGCCATCCAACCTGGTGGCTCCATCCGAGACGACGAAGTCATCGAGGCTGCCGACGAACGAGACGTGGCGATGGTTTTCACCGGTCACCGTCACTTTCGGCATTGAGCCCCTTTTCCCGTCGACCCTCCGATCGTGTGAACCCGCACGACGGAAAATCACCGGCAACCGCTCCTTTTTGCCTCGACTGGACTGCTTCTCTTGCGTCAATCTGGTCGAACCTAACGTCTCCTTCGCCCCCATTCGGCCTCCACTCCTTCAGTAGCATCGATGTTTTTCAACTTCTCACAGGACGTCGCCATCGATCTTGGCACGGCCAACACCCTCGTATACATCCGCGGCGAGGGCATCGTCCTCAACGAGCCGAGCATTGTCGTGGTCGACTCCGACACCAACGAGGTGCGCGAAATTGGCTACGAGGCCCTCCAGATGCACGAGCGCACCCACCAGGATATCGAAACAGTCTGGCCGCTACGGGACGGTGTGATTGCCGACTTCAAGGTGGCGGAGGAAATGATCCAGGGACTGCTCCGAAAGGTGAAAAACAACTGGCTTACCTCCATTCGAAGCATGGTCGTGTGCGTGCCCAGCGGCATCACGGAAGTGGAGAAGCGGGCCGTGCGCGACTCCGCCGAGCACGCCGGAGCCCGGAAGGTCAACCTTGTGTCCGAACCGATGGCCGCCGCAATCGGCATCGGACTCGACATTTCCGAGGCCGTCGGCAACATGGTCGTGGACATTGGCGGAGGGACGACCGAGATCGCCGTGATTGCCCTCTCCGGCATTGTCCTCGACGAATCGCTTCGCATCGGGGGGGCGGAGCTGGACAAGGCGATTGTCCAGTACTTCAAGCGCAACCACAACCTCCTCATCGGCTCCCGAACGGCCGAGCGGATCAAGTGCGAGGTGGGCAGTGCCATTGAGCTTGACACCGAACTGGAGCTTTCTGTGAAGGGCAGAGACCTCGTGAGCGGTATCCCCAAAGTTCGTACCATTTCGTCGGTGAATGTGCGGGAGGCACTCTACGACAACCTCGAACAGATCAGTGCCGCTGTCCTTCGCACACTTGAACGCACTCCTCCGGAACTCGGCGCGGATGTCCTGGAGCGTGGCATTATGATGACGGGAGGGGGCGCCCTCCTGGAAGGCATCGATCAGATGCTTCGGGATCGCGTTGAACTTCCCGTCTACGTAGCCGAGGATCCCTTAAAAGCTGTCGTCAGGGGCACTGGCGAAGTGCTCGAAAACCTGGAGGACTACGAACGCGTTTTAACGTAAGGTGAGGGATTTCCCTTGGTCCCTGCTCTCTCCCCGGGCCTCCCTGAAACAGAGGATTTTTCCGCGCCGATGGCCTCGTTCCAGAACCAACCCGGTGACTGGCTTCTCCTCAGCACTCTCCTCCTGGTGGCGGGTGGCGTCATGGTCTCACAAAACCAACCGCTGTTCCGCACTGTACGGGCGCACACGATGGCATGGACCGCTCAAGTCGAAAATTCCTTCGCGTGGATGGGTCGCTATCTGCGAGCGCTTGAACGGAACGACGAGCTTCGACGTGAAAACGTCCGGCTCTCGAGCAAGGAAGCCCGCACTCGAGCCCTCCGTCAACGCAATGAGGAACTAGAGCGCCTATTGAATCTCACTGATTCGAGCGAGGCACCGGTTCGGGTCGCCCGAATCGTGACAAAAGACATGTTTCAGCAGGACAATTTCCTCACTCTCGATGTCGGGCGAACCGACGGGGTGAGGGAAGACATGCCTGTCGTCCATGAGAGCGGAATCGTGGGCACCGTAGTACTCGTGAATGAGGAGTACGCCCGGGTCATGCCCTTCCTCAATACTGACTTTCGCGTACCGGGGACTGTGCTCTCCCTTCAGTCCGAAGGAATCGTCCGCTGGGACGGTGAACGTCTCGACCGCCTACAGCTCGATCACGTCGTAAAGACCGAGCCCGTGGAGCCCGGCCATCGAGTCGTTACGAGCGGCCACAGTGACATATTTCCCCCCGGCCGCATGGTGGGGACTGTGGATTCGGTCGGCACCCCGTCCGGACGAAATGAACTTCAAATTTTTCTTCGCCCCGCCGTCCCTCTCTACGAGATCAGCCACGCCGTCGTCATCCTCCGGACCCCCAATCCAAAACGAGAGGCACTCGACGAAACCCCGATTGGGTGACCCCCTCCACTGTTATAAGGACCCGGTTCCCCTCCTCCACACCTCTTTCGGAGTCTACATCTTCTCTTCCAGCTAAAGTTTGTCGAAAAACGGGTTGAACGGAGCAAAGTCCACGCCGTCTCGAACCCCCCCAACAGGGAAATCGTACGGGTGAAGGATGTTATCCTGTCGGCTCGGCCTTGTCGCCCGAACGAGGTCCTGCACTTTTCTCTGACGAACTCCTTCAGTACATGACCGCTGAGACTGATTCTCCCCATGCAACAACTGTTCTCGGTGTTCGACACAACGGACAAATTGCTCTCGGGTCGGACGGTCAGGCAACTATGGACGAAACGATTATGAAGCACGAGGCCGAAAAGGTTCGGTCCCTCTACGACGGAGAAATTCTGGCCGGATTTGCAGGATCCACAGCCGACGCGTTTACCCTCTTCGAACGCTTCGAGGAAAAACTCCAAGAGTACGGGGGCAATGTGGCCCGTGCGGCTGTTGAGCTGGCAAAGGAGTGGCGAACCGACAAGTATCTCCGCCGGCTTGAAGCCCTCCTCGCAGTGGCTTCTCCACGCGAACTCCTGCTGATCAGCGGGGCCGGTGATGTTATTGAACCCGACGACAACGTTCTCGCCATTGGATCGGGAGGGTCGTTTGCCCTCGCCGCAAGCCGAGCCCTTCTCCAAAATGGAGACGACCTCACCGCCCGCGAGATCGTCGAGACCGGACTGTCTATCGCTGCCGATATTTGCATCTATACGAATCATAATCGCACCGTCCTCGAGATTGACGCGGAATCTTCCTGACTCTTGGTGCGGTTAGCCGACGTCCTCCGTCCCCTTTCTATTTTCGGGGACTCGGGGATCTCCACTATATTTCAAAGATCGACGTTAACTTAACTCATGAACCAAGATTATACATCGGACGCCGCCCAGTCCAATCAGGCGGCTATGTTTGTTGACTACGACAATCTTTACAGCATTCTGAAATCGCAAAGCGGTCGCTCTCAACCAACAAGCGACTACGCAGAAGAGATTTTTGAGGAGGTTCGGCGCTACCTTAAAGAGGGAGACGACACTCCCACAATTTTTGGCCGAGCCTACGGATCGTTCGACAAACTTTTGGACGAAGAGGACGCCGAGGTCCCTTCGGACCTTCACCGCCGAGGCATTCAACCGGTGCACGTGCCGACTGCGATGCAAGAAAACACCGCCGAGGTCCGCCTCACCGTTGAACTCACAGATTTCCTAACCCGGCGCCCAGAGATTCAAACCCTGGTGATCGTCACGGGGAATCGTCCCTATCTTCCTCTCGTGCGGTGGATTCGCGAACAGGGATGCCGTCCCCTCGTCGCCGCGGTTAATCCTCCACAGACGGCCGACACTCCTTCGTTTATCGAGGACAGCAAGTACCTCGATGCCCGAAATCTGCTCAGCCAGGACTCGCGCGAGGATCTTCTCGCCAATGCTCCGACAAGCGGCTCCGCGTACACCAGTGCTCAGACCCCCGACAGCCCGCCCCCTCAGCAGTACCAGTCCCTCGACAATTCCGCGGCACGGCGGGCCATCAAGATCACTGAGGAGCACTTCGGACAGTACGACGAGGTATACTTGACCCCTCTGCTCCGAAAGCTCTCAGACCTCATGGGGCCGGACCAGGATCCAAAATCAATTGTGAGCGAACTGGAAGCCGCCGGGGCCGCCCGATTGGAGAAACGAAATGGCTACCCGTACAACTACACGGTCCTCATCGTTAACGACGAGCATCCCGACGTGCAGGACGTCCCCAAAACCCTCAAGGGGGAGACCGCTTCGGAAGAGACGAATTCCCCCCCGGCCGAAGCAGAGGACCCCGAGGACGGCTCCTCTCCCCACGACGAATTCGGCATGGAGGAGGCCTTTAACTCACCGACCGACCCGGCCTCGACCGTGGCCACCGAGAATGGGAATGAATCTACGTCCGTCGACGACCTGACCGAGGAGCGAGAGTAACGCACGGCCTCGGAATCCACCGCCCAGTACGCCCCCGTTCATCGACGACTCAGATCATCGTATGCCAGACGTCACCCAGCACGTTGAAGACCTCACGCCTCGCCAGATCGTCGAGGAGCTCGATAAGTACATTATCGGGCAGGACAAGGCGAAGAAAAACGTGGCCATTGCCCTCCGCAACCGCTGGCGCCGCCAGAACGCACCGGAGGAGATGCGCGACGAAATCATGCCCAACAACATCATCATGATTGGCCCTACGGGCGTGGGGAAAACCGAAATCGCGCGGCGGCTTGCCCGTCTGGCTCGGGCCCCCTTCATCAAGGTGGAAGCCTCCAAGTTTACTGAGGTCGGCTATGTGGGACGCGACGTAGACAGTATGATCCGCGACCTGACCGACATTGCGGTGAACATGGTAGAAAAAGAGCATAAGGAGGAGGTGGAGGACCGGGCACGAGAGCTGGCCGAAGAACGGATTCTGGACATTCTCATTCCGCCGGAGGATGACGGACAGTCCCGCGGCGGCGACGGCGCCCGCGATGAGCCCGGATTCACCGTCCGCGAGACCGGGGAGGCCCAGGTCGAAGAGGACAGCCAGGAGAGTCTTCGCCAGCGCACGCGGCAGAAATTCCGAGACAAGCTACAACGAGGCGACCTCGACGACCGCGAGATTGAAATTGAGGTCACCTCCGACTCGCAGTCCATGATGCAGATGTTTGGCCCCATGGGCATGGAGGAGATGGGCGTCAACTTGGAAGAGCTCTTCGGCAACCTCGGAGGCAACAAGCGCAAGACGCGCCGGGTAACGGTGGAGGAGGCTCGGGAGATCCTGACGCAGGAAGAAGCCCAGAAGCTAATCGATCAGGATCAGGTCAAGGAGGACGCACTGGAGCGTGTGCAACAGGCCGGCATCGTGTTCGTCGACGAGATCGACAAGGTGGCTTCTGGCACTCGCACACGCGACGAGGGTGGACAGGGCGCCGGGGTTTCCCGACAGGGTGTGCAGCGGGACCTCCTCCCCATCGTAGAAGGCTCCAATGTGCAGACGAAGCACGGCATGGTGCAGACCGACCACATCTTGTTCATTGCCAGCGGTGCCTTCCACGCCACCAAGCCCAGCGACCTCATTCCGGAGCTTCAGGGACGCTTCCCCATCCGGGTCGAACTCAACAATCTCGATGAGGATGACTTCTACGAGATCCTCACGAAGCCCAAGAACGCACTCGTCAAGCAGTACCGGGCTCTCCTTCAATCCGAAGACGTGGACATCGAGTTTAAAAAAGAGGGTGTCAGCGAGTTGGCTCGAATTGCCGCCGAGGTCAACGCTGACGTCGAGAACATTGGGGCTCGTCGTCTCCACACCGTTCTTACGACCCTCCTTGAGGACCTCCTGTTCGACGTGCCCGAAGAAATCCCACCGGGATCTAGTGTCACAGTCGACGCCGACATGGTGCGCGACCGGTTGAGCTCGATCGCCTCGAGCCGCGACCTGAGCCAGTACATTCTCTGACAGCCTCGCCTTCCCCTCCTCCCCTCCCGCCCGGCTTCTCACTGATTGGAGGTGCTGGACACATATTTTAGCATGGCTCCTTCGAACGCCTCATCGCTGTCGGTGCTCCATCCCGTAAGCGGCCTTCTCATCCTCGGGCTGGACTGGGCGCTCTTCTCTGAGAACGCGATGACACTCGGCCTCTCAACGCTCGTCGTCATCGTAGTCGGATTCGTCCTTGCGGGGCTCGGGACCGGCCTGACTCAGCGCGTTTGTCACGACGACAGCGTTGGCAAAGCGGTCCTGAAGGGGCTGCTGGCCGGAATCACGGTGGGGATTCCCCTTCCTGTCGCAGGCACGGCCGTAGGCGGAGGCATCCTGGCTCTCAGCGGCCTCAACAAGCTCTCGGGGCGTTCCACCCCGTCGTCCCCCTTCCCCTCAAATAACGACACGTAGGTGGGCCCGGGACGTCGTTCCCAGTGGGCTTCCTCTCTGGGAGCAACCCGACGCCTGTACCTTTAGAGATCTGGACAGCTAGAGGATCACTGCCCGCCTCCTGATCGAGAAGTCGAGAGAGAAGACGAGGCCGTGACCTGCTCGACCAGGGTTCGATAGGCCTGCTGCACCTCGGGATCATCGTAGAGACCGTTGTGGGTGCCCCCATCCACCAGCACAAGCCGGCGCTCGTCGCTGCCGCTTTTCTCATACAGGCGGCGAGCCATTGCAGGGGCCGTAATTGGATCGTCTGTGCCCCCCACCACGAGCAATGGCTGATTGAGGGCTCGTACTCGTTCGAGATTGTCGTCGTCTGTGAGGGCTGGGTCGATCTCGACCCCAAGGAAGAGGCGAATGTACCACGGAATGAGATGACTCGACCAGTCGTCAACATTCGTGGCCGGATTCTCCAGAACAATCCCCCCCACATCCCGCTGCGTCGCGACATGGGTAGCCATAAAACTGCCGAGCGAGTGCCCCCACACGACCAGTCGCTCCGGCGCAACGGTCGGCTTGGCCACGAGCGAATCGTAAACGGTCAGTGCATCCTTCCGCAACGTCTCGGCGCTCGGCGATCCCTCGCTGCGCCCGTAGCCCCGGTAATCCCAGAGAAACGCGTTCACCGAGGGGCGGGTGAGCGCCTGCAGGTACCCACGCGATTGGACGAGGTAAAACCCATTTCCACCGAAGAATAGCACAGTAGCCTCGGCGGAGAGCTGCGTAAGATGCCAGGCATTCAGGCTTACACTGTCCGCGACGAGCACGGTCTGCACCGTGAGGTCGACACCGGAAAGCTCAAAAGTCTCAGGAGTAACCGACGGCTTCGGCTGGAAAACAGTCTCCTCGTCAATCGTAATCGTTGAGCAGGCTCCCAGGAAGAAAGAGGCGAACAGAATGAGGGAAACAGAGCGCATCGGCTCGATTGAGAACAAAGAAGAGAAGAGTGTTCATCGTTTTCGACGGATGTTAACTGCAGGGGTTGACAGATCGGTGCAATTCCCCTGTAACGCTCCCCTCACGACGATGGCCGTGAATCTATCTTCGCCGGTCAACTCGAGTCCCATCCCGAGGAGCTGATCAGGCACCAGCACTCGGTAAGGATTTGATCATTACCGGTAGAAAAGGGACCTTTGGGAGACGGTGAGGGACTTGTTCTCAGATATACCTCAGGAACGCCCGTTTCGGGCAAAATTCTGTTTATGTCTGGCTCCCGGGAAGACTCGTTCATTGCACGTCGTCCGTATCAGGCAATTGCGCTGGGGGCCGGAATTTTCCTGTTGGCGTACATCGCTACGACATTCATAGAGATTCTGTTCACCCTGTTTGCCGGGGTTCTCCTGGCCGTATTCCTGTCGGGCGTCTCGCAGGAACTTGTTGAGGATACCTTTCTCCCACGGCCGGTTGCCTTACTTCTCACGCTGGTTGGCCTCGTGGGACTTTTTGTGGGCCTATGGACACTGGCGGGTCCCGACATTTCCGCACAGGTCAACGCACTCGCTGCCCTCCTCCCCGACGCCGCCGAACGGCTTGCCACTCAAGTTCGCACCAGTGCCCAGCAGTACGAGTGGATCCAGCGCTTTGTAGATCCCCGTCAACTCCTGCCTCCGGCCTCTAGTGTAATTGGGCGCGTTACGAATGTTTTTCGGGGCACTCTCAGTGCTCTCGTAAATGGATTCATCATTCTCTTTATCGGGATCTACGGCGGCGCGGCGCCCCGTCCCTACGTGGAGGGAATCGTCCGACTAGTTCCCCCGACCTATCGACCCCGCTTCCGCGAAGTGCTCCACGCCCTGGGGCGAGCCCTCCGCTGGTGGATTACCGGGCGCTTCATTATGATGGTGATCGTAGGGATTCTCACGGCGCTTGGATTGCAACTGGCAGGGATTCCCTCCCCGGTAGCTTTGGGCTTGGTTGCCGCGCTGTGTTCCTTCGTGCCCTACCTCGGACCGATCCTCTCAGTGCTACCGGCCTTGCTTGTGGCCTCAGTGCTCGGGGCGACGAAGGTATTGTACGTGCTGCTCGTGTACAGTGCCGTCCAGCTGCTAGAAAGCTACTTCGTCACGCCCCTCGTACAGCAACAAGCTGTTCACATTCCCCCGGCCGCTGTCATCTCAGCACAGTTCATTGGAGGCATTGGGGCTGGAGCGGTCGGCGTCCTTCTGGCCACCCCCCTGACCGTCGTCATCATTGTCCTGGTGCAAACGCTCTACGTAGAGGACGTGCTGGGCGACGACGTCTCTCTCCTCGGAGAACATTAAGCGACGCAATCGTGCGGGTCTAACACTCTCCACCAATGATTCACGCCATGCCGTTCTAGGCTTCTACAATCTCGGAGCGGACTCCGTTCTCTTTACTCTCCGTGACCGACAGGGTCCAGCCGTGGCTTTTCGCAATCGACTTTGCGATCGAAAGCACCAGTCCCGTGCCTTCCTCTCTCGACTCCGCTTCGCCCCGACCGAAGGAAGGAAATAGTCTCCGGGCTGCGCTCCGCTCCAGATGACTCCACTGCAAAGGGAGTTCCTTGAGACTGCACTGCACGGTCTGCGCGTATACGCACGGTCTGCGCGTATACTCCACCTCTTGTAACTCAACACTCCTACCGATAATTTTTGGTATGACAGTTTCCCGGCCCTCATCTTCCTTCCCTCTACGACGCCCCTCTCCATGCGCTACGCCGTCCGCTTGTGCACCGCACTCGCTTTGCTCATTCCTCTCGCCAGCCAGGCTCAGTCGCCGCCCGACGCCGCGACCCAGATCTCAGCAGCGGTGAAGGCCGCTCCCGAGTCGATGCGCGACGCGGCGGCTGTCATCGGCTATACGGAAGAGGGCACCACGACGACGCTCCGGAAGGGCACCGGGACGCACGTATGCCTTGCCGATGATCCGACTGAAGAAGGCTTTCACGTGTCCTGCTACCACGAATCGCTAGCGCCGTTCATGAAGCGAGGCCGCGAGCTTCGGCGACAGGGGGTCGCCGCCGTCGACAGCATCCGCCGTGCCGAAATAGAGGATGGGACTCTCTCATATCCGGACCACCCGGCCGCCCTTTACAATCTCTCCGGGACCTACGACCCTGCAGCTGATGAAGTGAAAGATGCGTCTCGCCTCCACGTGGTGTACGTTCCCTACGCCACAGGCGAGAGCACCGGCCTCCCGACCCGACCACAGGGCGGACCGTGGCTCATGGAACCGGGCCAGCCCTGGGCTCACGTCATGATTTCAGGCCAGTAGTGTTGCGTTCCTTTCCCACAACCACACATTTCGTTGAACTTCAACGTCGCAACGCCGAAATTGTAAGGTCCTCTCCTCGCCTGCTGCACATTATCCGTTTCCGCCCCTTATGAGCCAGTATCGAACAGAAAGCGATTCTCTCGGCGACGTGCACGTTCCCGCGGAGGCTCTTTACGGTGCCCAGACCCAACGGGCAAAAGAGAACTTTCCCATCAGCGATCTACGCTTTCCCCGCCGCTTCATCGAAGCCCTCGGCCACGTGAAGCGCGCGTCGGCCGAGGCAAACCGGGACCTCGGCCTCCTCGACGCCGAGTCCGCCGACGCAATTGCCGAGGCCGCCCAGGAGGTCATCGACGGCGTGCACGACGATGAGTTTGTGCTCGACATCTTCCAGACCGGAAGCGGCACCTCCACCAACATGAACGCCAATGAGGTGATTGCCAACCGGGCCGCCGAACTGCTGGGCGCGGAGCGCGGGAGCGCGGTCGTCCATCCCAACGACGACGTCAACATGTCGCAGTCGTCGAACGACACCATCCCAACGAGCATGCACGTGGCCGCCCGGATGGGCATCGAAGACGATTTGTTGCCCGCCTTGGAAGCCCTCCACGAAGCGTTGGCCGCCAAGGCGGACGAGTTCGACGATGTCCTCAAAAGTGGCCGCACCCACCTCATGGATGCCACCCCCGTTCGGCTGGGCCAGGAGTTTGGTGGATACGCCGCCCAGGTCGGGCACGCCGTTCGACGAATCGAGCAGGCCTCAAATCGCCTCTCAGAGGTCACCCTCGGCGGCACGGCCACGGGCACGGGCCTCAACTGTCCGTCGGGGTTTCCGGAGTCAGCCCTCCACTACCTCACTGAGACCACCGGTCTTTCATTCTACAAAACCGACAACCACTTCGCCCAGCAGGCCGGCAAGGAATTGTATCTTGACGCCCACGGGGCCCTCAACTCGCTTGCCACTGCTCTCCTCAAGATTGCCAACGATCTGCGTCACCTCTCCAGTGGCCCCACCAGTGGACTCGGGGAGATCAAGCTGCCGGTCATTCAGCCCGGCTCCTCCATCATGCCCGGCAAAGTGAATCCTGTGCAGAGCGAGCAGGTGATGATGGTGGCCACGCAGGTGATGGGCAACCACCAGACGATCACCGTCGCCAACACCCATGGCAACTTCGAACTCAATGTCATGATGCCGGTGATGGCCCACGCGATGCTGCAGAGCATTGACCTCCTTGCCAACAGTGTGGAAGCCTTCCGGACCAAGTGCGTGGAGGGTATCGCAGCCGACCGAGAGCGCTGCCGGGAGCTGCTGGAATTAAATCCCTCGATCGCGACGGCGCTCAACACGGCCATCGGCTACGACAAGGCCAGTGAGGTCGCCAAAACAGCTGCCAAGAATCGAGAGAGCGTGCGCAAGGTCGTCAAAAAGATGGACCTCCTCACGGACGAGGAGTTGGATGACTACCTGGACGTACGCCGTATGACGGAACCTGGGGTTCCGGGCAACGACTAACTGAGCTTCGGAGCTCCGGGAAGTCCCTCACCGATCACTCGGGGTGCCGGTCGAGACGAACGGGTTCTCCGCCACGTACCAACGCCAAGGCCGCTCAACCCCCTTCGTAATGCCGATACGCGAGGATTGGTCGACCTCCCGCTCGTCCATCTCGGGCCCACTGGCAAGATACAGCGGTGGTTCGGTCAAATCGGTTTGATGAACTTCTTCGTCCAGGTCGAAGGCTTCGGTGAGTTTCCCGGGGCCGTTGGTCAGTTCCACCCGGCGCTCGACCTCTCGTCGTTTTTCCATCATTCCGATCCCGGACTCCGGCTCGACGGCACGGATCAGCACTGCCCCTGCTGTTCCTTTCGACTCCGTCACGACGTTAAGGAGCCAGTGCATGCCGTAGATGAGATACACGTAGGCGGTCCCGGGGGCCGCAAAGAGGTCTCTCGCTCGCCCCTCGCCCGTGATTCGACCAGTCTGGGAATCTCGCGAGAGGTGGGAGGCATGACACGCTGGGTCGTCTTCGGTGTACGCCTCCGTCTCCACGATGCGTCCCACGAGAGGACCTGCGGAGGACCGCTCCTGAACCAGCCGACGGCCGAGAAGCCCCCGCGCAACCTCGACGGTCGAGCGATCAAAAAAGGATGTGGAAAGTGGCTCCATAAAGCGAACAGTTGATCAGCAGGCCGGTAGATCCTGTCGAGGTATTGAGTCGCCCTCTGTTCGGACGATTGCTTCGATGTCGTTTCCTCCCCCTCCAAATGAAGTGGTCATGGACGCGACGTTCCAGACCACCTCCTTTGACATTCTCGAAATCGACGTTCCTGGTGCCCACGTGCAGCTTCGCCCGCACGACGAAAAGGATGACCGGGTCCATATTCGCGGATTCGTGCCAAATATCTCTTCGGAGACTGCCCGGTCAAGGTTCAATCGAAAGGGGATTGCAACTTTCCAATCGGACACTCAGCTTCATTTGTTCTGTGACCGTCTTTCGACAGAGGTGGAGGACTGGCGCTGGCGCCGCACCCACCGCACTGCGATCCACCTCGACGTTCGCCTGCCTCCCAATCTGGATGTCAGGGCCCAAACGCCGGGAGGCTCCGTTAACGCCGCCGGCCTCTCAGGCACCATCGATCTTAGCGTGAGGGGCGGTTCGGCTACGACGAGGCACCTAAACGGTCCGCTGAAGGTTCAGGGCGGCGGCGGATCCCTCACAATTCGTGACTGTGCCGAATCGTCCCTCGACCTCCAGTGGACGGCCGGACCGGTGATCCTCGAACAAATCGCGGGCCCCTCGACGACCCTTTATGCGGTGTCGGCCCCCTCCACCCTACAGGACCTTCGCGGTTCTGTAGACCTCACCGTCCACGGCGCACCGCTGACTCTACGAAACCTCGACGGCCGGTGTGAGGCAACAGTTCGGGGCGGCCCCCTCACGTACCACGGGGCCCCGACCGAGCACACCGCCCTGACGACAGTTGGCGGATCGCTTCAGTCGCATCTTCCTCCCTCCCACGCTGCCGCCCTCACCCTTACCGGAGACCGAGTGGCCCTCGACGAGGCCTTTCCCTTCGACGGCGAACGGACAACGAAACGGATTGAGGGAACGCTAAACGGCGGCGGACCAAAACTACGGCTTCACGCCGTTCAGGGAACCGCCCACTGCACCGCAGCAAGTAAAGCGCCCGAGGAATACGAGGAATAGCGGCTTCTCACACCTCACGAAATCACTCTTCCCGCTCAAGCGCCAGTGCCACCCCTCCGCCCGTGCCGTGGCAGATGGACGCCATTCCCATTGTGCTGTCGTGGTGACGGAGGGCGTGCAGCAGCGTCACGATAATACGGGTGCCCGAAGCGCCGATCGGATGCCCAAGGGCAATCGCTCCGCCATGCACGTTTAGCTGATCGTACGGCACGTCCAGCTCGCGGTGGAAAAGGATGTTGTTGATCGCAAAGGCCTCGTTATTTTCGAAGAGATCGTAGTCGTCGAGCGCTGTATCCGTGGCATCAAGCACCTTGTGGACCGCTGGAATGGGGGCTTCCGGGAACCGCCAGGATTCTCGGGCCGACCACCCGCCCCGATGCACGCGTGCGAGAGGGGTCAGCCCGTGGGCCTCGATCGCGCCGGCACTGGCGAGCAAAACAGCCGCTGCTCCGTCCGAAATCTGACTACTGTTGCCCGCCGTCAAGACGCCTTCCTTCGCAAACGCGGGACTTAGGGTAGAGAGTCCGTCGGCGGTTGTGTCCGGACGAATGCCTTCGTCGCTCTGCAATGTGTCGGTTCCCGACCGCGTCTCGTACTCAATGGGCGTGATTTCGTCATCAAAGCGATCCTCCCGAGTCGCCGTCGTGGCCCGCCGTTGCGATGTCGCCGCAATCTCGTCGAGCTCTCGGCGTCTGATGTCGTGCTCCGCACAGAGCCGTTCAGTCTGCTCGCCCATCGCCTCTCCGGTCTCCGGATCGCTGAGGCCGTCGCGGTGCATTACGTCCTGAAGCTGCTCGCCCCCCGGTGAAAAGGTGTAGCCCCACCGTGCGTCGGAATCGAGGTAAAAGCCAGCGTCTGACATCGACTCGGTCCCCCCGGCGAGAATGAGATCGGCCTCCCCCGCCTTGATCATCGTCGCCCCGTTCATGATTGACATCATGCTGGAGGCGCAGACCATGTCCACGGCGTAGCCGTCGACGTGGTCGGGAATGCTGGCCTGCAGGGCTGCCTGCCGGGGAACGAGCTGGCCGTGCCCGGCCCGAAGAACATTCCCAAAGATGTAGAGATCGAGCCCTCTGCCCTCCA
>CAYRPX010000048.1:0-15321 GCA_964426195.1 uncultured Salinivenus sp. | reverse complement strand
TGACGAGCAAGGACCCCACGACCTTCACGGTCTTGTTCGAGGACACCGCCGCCATTTCCGGCCTCGTCGTGGCGCTCGTCGGCGTGCACCTTGCAAATGCCCTCCACATGCCCGTGCTCGACGGCATCGCGTCCATCGTCATCGGCCTCATTCTCTGCGGTGTAGCGGCGTTTCTCATCTGGGAGAGCAAGAAACTCTTGATTGGAGAGGCGGCCACCCCAGAGATCCGAGAGGGCATTCATCGACTTGCCGACGAGGACCCGGACGTGACGGCCGTCGGGCGCCTGCTCACAATGCACATGGGACCGCACTCACTTCTCCTGAACATGAACCTGCAGTTCCGCGACGCGCTTGATGCCGATGGCGTAGAGGCCGCCATCGACCGGCTCGAAACGACCATCCGTGAAAGACACCCGTCCATACAGCATCTTTTCATCGAGGCCGACTCGATTTCGGGGAGAATGCGTCCGGATTCCTCCTCCGCCGCCGATTCCCTCCCGTAGAAAGAAAGATTCACCACCAATGCCGGGCGATTTGTTGATGATTTCCCTTTGATTCCGTATTCATCATTTGTCGGTGGCCGGCTCTGCCCCGATCCCGGTCCTCTTGCTCTTCCACGCCTCGCCCGATTTCTAGCTTCCATGCAGACTTTTCCCTCGTGCGCACTCACCACCGGGAGCTGTGCCGGTCTCGTGCTCTTATTTCTTGCCGGATGTGGAACGTTTTCCTCGTTCGTGGCCACTCCTGAGCCGGAGCGCGTGCCCGCAGACACGATCCTGGTAGCCAACCAAGACACGACGGCCCTCGCCCCAGCGGTCGCCCGCCTCTACGTCCTGGAATCCGAACTCCTCACCACAGACGACAGCACGCGCCGAGCTCAGATCCTCAACCAGGCCATGGCCGAGCTGGCTGCGCTGCTCCGCACCCAGCCGGAGGCCCTCGAACGTGAGGCCGTCCGGTCGGTCTACGGCGGGCTCACGGCCGAATACCGGCAGTTTCACGGGCATCCCAGCGACCCCGATTCGATGCTCCTGGCCCGGGGACAGATCTTCTCCGTCCGGGCCCGCCTGTTTGCGTCGCTCGAACAAGTCGAAAACCCGCTTCTGAGTGCAACCCCCCCCCGACCGGACGCTGAGGTTGAAGGAAATGAGATTCCCATGACCTCAAACCGGCTGGTGAGTCAGAGCATGAGCTACCTGGAGGACGATCCCAGCAAGCACCTTGATCGCTGGCGAGAACGCGTGCAGCTCTACGGACCCATGATCGAACACATCCTCGCGGAGGAGGACGTGCCCCAGGAGCTCAAGTACCTCGCCATGATCGAGAGTGGCCTCAACCCCGACGCCCGAAGTTGGGCCGGCGCCGTGGGCATGTGGCAGTTCATGCCTGCCACCGGTCGACGCTACGGGTTAACCGTCAATGCATGGGTCGACGAACGACGCGATCCGGAGAAGGCGACCCGGGCCGCCGCCCAGCACCTGAGCGACCTGCACGACGAGTTCGGCGACTGGCACCTGGCCCTAGCGGGCTTCAACTGTGGCGAGGGATGCGTCCGTCGGGCCCTGCGCCGGAGCGACGCCCAGGATCCATCGTACTGGGACGCCCACGAGTACCTGCCCCGAGAAACTCAGGGCTACGTGCCGATGTTCATCGCCGCGGCCCGTGTGCTGGAGAATCCAGGGACGTTTGACCTCGAGGCCCCAGACCCCGCCTCGCCTCTCGCTTATGACTACGTGCCCGTGCACGGAAGTCGACTGTCGCTCCGAAGGGTGGCCACTCTCGCCGACACCACACGAAGCGCCATCGAGTCTCTGAATCCCGAGTTGCGTCGGTCCCGTGTGCCCCCCTCGAAAGAGCGGTATTACCTGCGCATTCCGCTGGGCAGCTACCCCCGATTCGCATGGAACTACGCCAACCTGCCGGACGAGGACAAGCAGCCGGCCACCACCTATACCGTGCGGCAGGGGGATACGCTCTCCGAAATCGCGGTCCAGTTCGGCATCTCAACCGCCACACTGCGGCGGCTCAACGGCATTCAGGGATCGATCATTCGACCGGGGGACCAACTGGTCGTGCCCGTACAGGAGTATACGAGCGCCCTCGACGCCACCGAAGAGCAGCAGCCCCTGCGCGTGCAGTACGACACGTCCCCCCCCGTGCGCACACTCAACACCATCGAGACCGCGCGCGCCGACCCCGACACGACCTCCCCCACCCCCGAACAAAAGCCGCCCTCTGCGGGAACGGAAACGGCCTCCACCTCCTCTACGACCTATCGTGTCACGCGGGGCGACACGCTGGGCGAGATTGCCCAGCAGTTCGGGGTCACGATTCAGCAACTTCAGACCTGGAACGACCTGAACGGAACGCGCATCCGTCCGGGACAGCGTCTCCGGATCCTGGACTGATACCCAATGCCGAAATTCATTGTGCCTTTTCTCAGGACGCAAAAGTCATGGGGGAGGACCGAAGATTACCCCATATGAGACCTCGTGATGACAGGTCTTTCCAAACCGAAAGAAAAAGTGCACGCCAATCCCTGGGGCATGGGTCGGCGGCGAAAAGGAGAAGATGGATAGGGCCGGCTCATCGAGCCCGAGGACGGGTCTGCTCGGCAATGAGGCGCGACCAAGTACGCTCAGCAAAGTCGTAGAAGGGCTGCTTCTGATGCATCCAGCCAAAGTGGAGGACGTACGGCGTTAGCTCCATGTGTTCTCCCGCCCCCGGCAAGAACTCGGCGAGGTGCAGCAGCGTCTCGCGCAGCGATGCGTTTGGAATGCCCCGCAGGCTGTACACGAAGTCGTTGGTGTAGAGGCGGTACGAGACTTCCTCGAAGTCCGGGTCGTGCTCAGTCAGACTGTCGATGTAGTCGAGCTGCGGGCTGTTTCGGCCCTGCAGCCACGGGAACACGTGCAGGTCCAGCTTGCTCATGGCGAGGGCGAGGCTCCACTCACAGGTTTCCTCGCTGCGCCCCTCGTCGAGCCGACTCCGGAAATGAGTCTCGTCCGCCCGGTCGAGAAAGGCCGCGGCGGTTTCACTTACCTCCTGGGTGCGGGCTTCGTCCTGGGCGTATATCATGCCTGCCTGCACGCGAGGAAGCTGAGTTAGTCCGAACCGTTGAAGCGTGCGGGGCCGACGCCCCAGCAGTACGTCGATGACCACGCCAGGGCCTTTCGGCCCCCCAAAAAAGTGGTCGGCGTTCTGCAGGCCGGTGACCGTGAAGGGAAACGCGGAGAACTGCTGCCAGAGGGGATCCGGATCGCGACACCACACCATGTCGGCGTCCACGAAGAGCGACCGGTCGAATGCCTTGAACCGGTGGAGGTGATGCTTAAATCCGACGATGGTTTGGTGCTGTGGGGGCAGGTCCTCAAGCACGTCGAAGTGCTCGTCCAATCCCCGGCGTTCCAGCAGGGCCCGGTGGTGCTCTGGACAGAAGAGGGCTACGGGCCGACTCCGGTCGTGGCGTCGGAGCGTCTGCACCGATACCACAGCGTGCTTCACGTAGCGGTCGGGGCCGTAACTGTGCAGAACGTATCCTTCGTGGGCTGAAGACATGGGGATGGGACCAGAGCATTCAGTCGATCGTGTTCTTCAAGACGGATCCCCTCCAATTGGTCCGTCCTCGTTGCCCTGGGCCGAAGGGAGCCCTAGAGCAGGGGCGGCCAATCAGCGAGCTGGAAGCAACTCGATGTCGTCGATATCCACTTTGGCCTTGTCGCCGGTGGTGTCCGAGTCGCTCCAGAGAGTGATGGACACTGGCCGGTCGGGAGGCTTGCCCCCGAATACTTGTCGATAATCGTTCGCGACAATGCGCTGCACGGGTTGCCACTCCCCCTGACCAGGCTCTACAGCCGAATCGACGACGATGACTTTCAGGGGCCCAAAGGACACGATCGTTCCCACGGGAAGGGACGAGCTGTAGGTGTACTTAATGCTCTTGGGCCGCCCCAGCCAGTCCCGCCCGAACGTCACGTACACGGCTCCACCGGTATCGTTCTTTCCTTTCTCACTGGCCCCATCCGGCAGCTTCAGGGCCCGCCATTGCCAGGTCAGTCGGGGATGGGTCTTGAGGCTCCACTCGAAATCGACTCCGTTCCGTTTCGTATAACGAAGAGCCTCCCCCTTCGTGATGAGCCGGACAAATTTATTTCCATCGTCTTCCTTCACCACGACTCGCTCCCCCCTGTCCCGCGTTTCCTCGTACGTTTTCACCTCTTTCGATCCGGTCACAAACACCCATCCCTCAGGGAATGTCCCGACGTCATGGCCCTCAAAGTCGTCGACCACAAGTCGACGTTCGACCTGTGTCTGTGCCGTTGCCATGCGGTCCAGTCCCACCGTCGCGAGCAACAGGAGGCCTCCAAGCAGGCACGGAAGCATCTTATCTCCCGAAAACAAAGCAGCCATAAGAGAGAGGATTGCGGGAATCGAGCGTACGTCGGCCCTTAAGCCGCCACAATATCCGTGCAAGTAACGGGCAGCGATGCCGAAAAGCACCTGCATTTGCTGAATCGAGGCGAATTCAGTGCCCCTTTTGCACTCCCTCTCCCTCTACGGAACACTTGCCTTCTGCACCGGCAACTAGCCGAGGGCGGTGTCGATGATCGAGTTCCACGGCAGCGCGAGTAGAATCAGGAGGCGGTTTGAAGGCTGGTTTTCTCATCGATCCAGTTGAAAAAGCGGACTCGATCGGCTGCCGGATCTGGCTGACAGCCTCGGGAAACAGCCTGTCAGCAGCTGAAAGACAGATTTGTCCCTTCGATTTCTTCGGGGACGTGAGCAACTCCAGGTTCTGCTGCTTCGAGAGCCGATCGCGGAGGGAGCCGTCCACGTAGGGCCTTATCTCCGTAGAGCGCTCCACCCTCAATGGCGGAAAGCACCTGGCGAAGAACCGTCAGGTTGTTTTTCGATTCGGTTGTCAAGCCGATGCGATCCGGGAGGGTCGAAGGTCACTTTTGGGCGACTACGTGCAGCTTCACGCTGTGGTAGAAGGTGTCCTTCGACGAACAGTAGCCCTTGTCGGCAATCTGGGGGGCGACCTTTGCCTGTGAGGAGCGCTTTTCTTTCCCCGTCCCCTCAGTGAGAGTGGCAAACACGGCGTTCAGCCGGTTTAGCCGCTGAATGTAGCCTCCATAGCAGGGCAAATCGGGGAACCACTCGGGAAAGTGGTCTTCGGCGTACTCATGGATGGACCCCATAGTCTCGCGATTTCGAATGAGGCCGAACAGGTAGATAGTGAGAACTTCTTCGTCGGTAAAATCTGGATCGGAGTTGTTGCTTTGTCGCTGAACAACCACAGGGAGGCGGCCTGCCCAATGCCTACACACGAACAGATAAACGCGAATGAGCGTATCTTGCCAGTCGGGGTCTTCTCCTTCCGAGTCGGCCATGTCGCCAAGGGCGGTTTCTGAGAGAGGATTTGGATTGCCCTCCCCTGTGTCTCGGCTTCGCATCCACTCGCAAAACAGGTTCTCAACCGTTAATTGGCATTATTTCGAAGGTGCTCGTGCTCGGTTCGGCCCCATTCAGGGATTTTCTCCTCCACACGTTACGGCTTCCCCCCGATGCGCATTCTGTTCGTTACGCAAGACTTTCCTCCTGACGTGGGGGGCATACAAACCTACTCGTGGGAACTGGCCCGGCGACTGGCCCGCTCTACCTCGTATCTTCGAGTGATTGCCCCTCGTCGTCCCGATGCCGCCACCTTCGACCGGGACGTGCCGTTCCCGATCACGCGAATTCTCGGCCGCCCGGACCTGCTTCCCCTGACGGGTCTCCCGACGGTACTCCGGACGGCGCGGCGCGAGCGGATCGACGTGGCCTTCCACGCGCAGTGGCAGACGCTGATCACGTCTGTCTGGGCGCGTGGGCTCACGGGATGGCCCCGGCACATTGTCTCTGCGGCTCACGGCCGAGAATTGCTTTTTACCCCGTTCCCCTCAGTCCTGGGCCTCGCTTCCGTTTATGACGGCTTTCGGAGATGGATGCTGTCTCAAGGGGACATCTTCTTTCCCGTGAGCCATTACACGTCGGATCTGTTGCGGTCCCTAGGCGTGCCGTCCGGGCGCCGCCACATTGTGCCAAACGGCACCGATCCAGAGCGTTTTCAACCCACCGAGGGCTCCGCCGTTCGCGAGCGGCTCGGCCTCGGCAACCGTCCCGTGCTCCTCACCGTCGGCCGGCTCGTGCCCCGCAAGGGCATCGACACTGTGCTCCGCGCCCTCCCGTCGATTGCGGAGAGAGTGCCCAACGTGACCTATCTGGTGGCCGGGACGGGCCCGGACCGGGATCGCCTGGAGGCCCTAGCGGAGCACCTTCGGGTGCGCGAACGCGTCCAGTTCCTCGGCCGCGTCCCCCACGCGGAGCTTCCGGGGTACTACACGGCCGCCGACCTCTTTGTGATGCCCGCCCGTGAGTCCCGCCCGGACGTGGAAGGGTTCGGCCTCGTGTTTCTGGAGGCCAATGCCTGCGGGACCCCCGTCTTGGGAGCCCGCACCGGCGGAATCCCCGACGCCATTGTCGACGGCGAGACGGGGCTCCTCGTGCCGCCCGACGCCCCCGACGCCCTCGCCGAGGGCGCCACCCGCGTCCTCACAGACACCGAGTTTGCGAGGACCCTTGCCCAACAGGGCCGCCACCGGGCCGTCCACGAGGCAAATTGGGACCACGTCGCCGATCGCGTCCACACTCTCCTGATCCGCGAAACCACGTGACGGACCCTTATCCTTCGTTTTTCGCGAAGGTTGCGCCCGAACGGCGAATCTTTCGTCCTCCTGGCCGCTAGACGAACCGATCTGCACTCCTCCGTCTCATCGTCGGCTCTACTCGCTCTTTCTGCTCAACGTGCCATGCTTCTCGTCCAGGGTGTCTTCCGATCGGGCACGACGGCCCTCTTCCGCACGCTGCGCCGGGACGAGCGTCTGGCCTGCTTTTACGAGCCGCTTCACCCCGACGTGCTCGGTCATGCCCGGGAAGCCGACGCTGCTCGCTCCACCCACCCGAAGTCGTCGCTCTACAGCGAGTACACATCTCTTCTCGACACCCTTGGCGCGCTGGAGAATGCGACACGCCCTTCGTGGCCCCATTGGCTCGAAGGCGACGACCGCGCTCCCGTCCTGAAAACCTATCTTGAGAGTCTGGCCGAGACCAGCAAAGAGACGCTGCTTCAGTTCAACCGGGCGTTTTGGATGGCCCCCTGGCTCGCCGAAAGTTTTCCGGAGAGTACGTTTGTGCACCTCGTGCGCGACCCCCGATCGGTAGTGTGGTCTCAGCTTACCACTGCGTCGGGCACTCGAGTGCGGATGGACTGGCCCGTGCTGGGCCGCTGGCTCCCCTTCTCCTCCGGCACCCTGCGCCGGGCTTTCTCCGAGCACGCCTTTTTCGGGGCGTACCACCTCAACGAGTACTTCGAGCGGGGTCTGCACCTCCTTGATGAACATGGACAGGGCGACGTCGTCCCGAAACAGGCCCTCCGGCGGTTGAAGGGGGTGCGCGAGGCTGAGCCGTACGTGAAGGCGCTGGCCCTGTGGGGTGCACAGGTCGACGCATGTCAGCGGCATGCCCAGTCGGCATTCGGAGACCGGTTCCTGTGGATCCGATACGAAGACTTCTGCCAAGCCCCCTGCGAGGTGCTTCGCTCGATCTATGCCCTCCAAGACCGCCCTCTCCCCACCTCGGTTCGCGAGTATGCTCGGTCCTCTATCAACGCCGACCGCCGCCGACGCTGGACCCAGGTCTCGGACGCCGAACAACATTTCCGGGAGGGCCTCCACCGGGCCCAGATCGCAGCCGTGATGCGCGAGCTCGGGTACGACCCTTCGTAGATGCTCCTCAGCACTTCTTCCTCGCATGCAGAAGCGGCTTGCCAATCTTTTTGACACCGTCCGGGCCTGGTGGACCCAGTTTCGAGAGAGTGACGCGGGCCAGCACCTTCTCACCGGGCTGCGCTGGCTCTTCATCCTCGGCATCACTGCGTACCTCGCGTACCAGTTCACTACCATTGGCTGGGGTCGGGTCTGGGCGTCGTTGCCCACCACGCCCTGGTTCTACATTCTGCTCCTCCTGATGTACGCGACCCTGCCCCTCACGGAGATCGTGCTCTACGGCAAGGCCTGGGACGCAAACCCCTGGACTCTTCTGCCGGCCCTGCTTCGCAAGCGCGTGCTCAACAACGACGTGCTCGGCTATTCGGGGGAAGCGTATTTCTCGCTCTGGGCCCACCGCAACACAAATCTTGGATACCGTCAGATCCTCGAAACGATCAAGGACAACACGATCATCTCCTCGGTGGCGTCGACCAGCGTCGCATTCTTGCTGCTGGCCATCTTCTTTTTCACCGGACAGATTGCTCTCCTCACGCAGTATCTCCCCAAGCAGAGCTCGACACTCGCGGCCGGCATTGCCATCGTAATCTTAATCGTGAGCGTAGGGATCAACTTTCGCCGCACCATCTTTTCCCTACCCCCGTCGCTTCTATTGTTCATTGGAGCCGGCCACCTGACCCGGTTCATTCTGAATAACGGCTTTCAGGTCACGCAATGGGCCGTGGTGATCTCGGGGGTCTCAGTGGGAAGTTGGATTACATTGCTGGCACTCCACATCATCATCAACCAGGTGCCGTTCGTGCCGTCTCGGGGTCTGGTGTTCATGAGCGCGGGCGTCGGGCTTTCGGGCACCTTGCAGATCCCGGAGGCGGCGCTAGCGAGCATGCTCCTGACCCAGACCCTCCTCGACCGAGGGCTCAACTTGCTTACGTACGTCGGCACGGCGGCCCTTGACGCCGCCACCGTTGAGAAACCAGAGGACCTGACCGACCTCTCCCTCCCCGACGAGAGGGGGTAGCAGGGAAACGCACACTCCCGCGCATGGGCCTCCTCCCAAAATCCAAGATTACAGGAATCCGAGTGCTGGTTCGAACCCGCCCTCTCCGTCGGAAATAAGAGCTGCCTCCCTCCCACTGGCTCCGACCGGAGAGCACACCCTCCCGAACGCTTCCTTTCCCCATGAGCACTCGACGCGAGGCCCGCGAGCACGTCATGAAGGCGCTCTACGCGCACGAGCAGGCTGACGCTGACCCCGATCATCTCGTCCAGACGCTCATCAACGCCCCCCTTGAAGACGATCCCTCCACGTGCGAGTTCGCGGAGCGCCTCTTCCGCACGACACTAGACACGATGGCGGAGGCCGACGAGATCATCGAGAAGCACGCAAAAAACTGGGAGATCCACCGCATTGCCGCCATCGACCGGTGCCTGCTCCGAATGGCCACCACCGAGCTTATGAAGTTCGAAGAAATCCCCCCTAAAGTGTCCGTCGACGAGGCCATCGAAATCGCAAAGAAATACAGCACACCGCGCAGCGGCACCTTCGTCAATGGCGTCATCGACGCCATCCTCCTCGACCTCCACAAGAAAGGACGACTCAACAAATCGGGCCGCGGCCTGATCGGGATGGACACCATCCGCGAGCGCGCTGACTCTTCCTGAGTTGCGTTTGTCGTCGCAATTCCTGAACATTGGACCCTGCGGACGAGCTCCTTCCCCTCTCTGGCCAGCTCCTCCCCTCCTTCTCCCTTCTCCACGGCAGGGCAATTCCGATGGACCTCATCGCAATCGGCGACATCCATGGATGTGCCCAGTCGCTCGACGCGCTCCTCGACCGGATTGAGCCCTCGCCGGACGACCACCTCCTGTTTGTAGGCGACTACATCGACCGCGGCCCCGACTCGAAGGGGGTCATCGACCGCCTCCTTGACTTGCGCGAGGACGTGCCCTGCACCTTCCTCCGAGGCAATCACGAGGCAATGATGATCGAATACCTCGACACCGGCGCCTTCAGTCTGTGGCGCATGAACGGGGGCGTCTCGACGCTCCAGAGCTACATGGGAAACAACTCCGAAATTAACATCCCGACCGCCCACGCTAAGTTCGTTCGGGAGACGAAGCTCTACCACGAGACGGACGACTTCTTCTTCGTGCACGCGGGGCTGAAGCCGGATCGGACCATCGAAGAAAACCTGCAGAATGCCGACGAAGAGGTCCTACTGTGGGAGCGGGGGCACCTGGAAGCGTCGGGGGTGGCATGGGAAAAGCCCGTCGTGTGCGGTCACACCCCTCAGCCGGACCCCATCGACCGCGAGAAGCTAATTCTCATCGACACCGGCTGCGTCTACCACATGCAGCCGGGCATGGGCCGCCTCACAGCCGTGTATCTTCCCGAGCGGCGGTTCATTGACGTGCCGTACGCCGATGGGTGAATGCTCTCGGTTTCGAGACGAGGCGTCCCTCTCTGCACCCCGAGTTGTGCGGTGTTCTGCCACAGTGCTCCGACGACCGCGGACTCCCGAAACTGCTTCGCACCGGAACCAGCTCATAGGCAGTCCCAGCACTTCGCTCACAGCGCCGCAGACGACGGACGGCCTGTGGCGCCGCCTCACCGCGGTCTACGGTCCACCCTCCGTCGTCTTGCCGGGGGAACAACGCCGTCGAACCTGCGATACATCCCGGTCGCGTCTTTCCCTGTAGGCCCCGCCTTCCCTATGTCGTTACAGTGTGGCCTCGTCGGCCTTCCCAACGTCGGCAAATCCACGATCTTTAATGCATTGAGCAATGCTGGGGCCGACGCGGAGAATTATCCGTTCTGCACGGTCGATCCCAACGTAGGGGTCGTTCCCGTTCCGGACGAGCGGCTCCCGCGCGTCGCCGAGTTGGCGAACTCCCCGGAGACGGTGCCTACAACCATTGAGTTCGTCGACATTGCCGGCCTTGTCGAAGGGGCGGCCGAAGGGGAGGGGCTGGGCAATCAATTTCTAGCCCAGATTCAGGAGGTGGACGCCATCATTCACGTCGTGCGGTGCTTCGAGGATGAGGAGGTAGCCCACGTGGCGGGGGATGTCGATCCCGTCCGCGACGTAGAGGTCATCAACACGGAGCTTCTCCTGAAGGACCTGGAGACAGTCAACAAGCGCCTCGAAAAAGTGGAAACTGCTGCGAAGAAGGGCGACCAGGACGCCGCCGAAGAACAAGACGTGTTTGAGCGGCTCCGCAATCACCTGAGCGACGGACACTGGGCCCGATCGTTCGAGGTGAGAGCGCCTGACGAATCCCTCGTCGACGAACTGTTTCTCCTGACCGCCAAGCCGGTTTTGTATGTCGCGAATGTGGCGGAAGAAGATTTGCCCGAGGGCAATGCGTACGTCGACCAGTTGCGAGCCATCGCCCGAGAGGAGAACACGCGCGTCGTCATCATTTCGGCAGAGCTCGAAGCGCAGATGGCCGAACTCGACCCCGAGGAGCGCCAGCTCTTCCTGGAAGATGCGGGCCTACAGCGATCGGGCCTCGAGCGTCTCATCCACACGGCGTACGACGTGCTGGACCTCATTACCTTCTTTACAGCGGACGAAAAAGGCGCCTACGCCTGGACCGTCGAGAAAGGCACCTGCGCGCCCCAGGCCGCCGGGGAGGTCCACAGCGACTTCGAACAAGGCTTTATCAAGGCCGAAACGATTCCCTTTTCGGACTTCGACGAGGCCGGCTCCGAAGCCGCCGCCCGTGAAGAAGGACTCATTCGGACCGAAGGAAAGGACTACGTTGTGGAGGACGGGGACGTGATGGAGTTTCGGTTCAATGTGTAGTGCTGTAAGAACGTGATCCGTGAGGCCCTCATCCGTCGTTGTTCTCAAATCACGAGTCACGCCTCACGAATCATTCCATCCTGCACCTTTGCGTTGCACCTCCTATGTTGAAAGGGTGCGCCGATTTCTAAATTTCTAAAATTGACGGCCTTCCCTCCCATGCCCCAATACCGCCTCACACTGCTTGTTGCCCTCCTCGGCGGAGGCCTCCTGCTGGCCGGATGTACCTCCAGCTCGGACACCGGCGAAGACGCCGTGGCACCGACCGACACAATCGCCCCCGAAACGAAGGCCGACTCAGTGGCCTACCGGCTCCTCCAGGCCCACGGGGCAAACGCATGGGCCTCCGCCCCGTACCTCCGATTTAACTTCGGCCTCGAATCCCCGGACGGAACCCAGATCATCGCGCGTCACCTCTGGAATCGGGAAACGGGGGACTACCGCATCGAGTGGTCGAGCGGCCCGGATTCGGCGTACGTGGCGCTCGTCAACGTCCGACACGCTCGGAATGAGCGCCTTCCCGGGACCGTCTATCTCAACGGGACCGAGTTGACCGGCTCGGCCGGAGAAGAGGCTCGTCGACAGGCCTACGCCCGGTACGTGAACGACACGTACTGGCTACTGGCTCCCCTGAAGACCTTCGACCCCGGCGTGAACCGCACCTACCTGCCCGACTCCTCGACTGCCGAACACGACGTCATTCATTTGACCTTTGACGACGTGGGTCGCACCCCGGGCGACCGCTACTGGCTGTACGTGTCGACCGACACGGGACAACTCGACCAGTGGGCCTACCATCTACAGGGAATGCCGGAGGAGGCTCCTCCTCAATTCTACGACTGGACCCAGCACACGGAGCTGCAGGCTCCCGACGGAACCGTCCACCTCTCCCCACGCAAGGAAGCACTGGGGGCAAAGCGGGTTCTCCTCACCAACCAGTTGGCCCTGCCCAGCACGCCGCCGGACGAGGCCTTTTCAAACCCGAAGCCCATGCTGGGAACTGGAGAATGAGACCGGCGCCCGCGAATCAGTATCGCGGGGAGTCGTCCTTTCGGTCTCGCCTTCGGAGAAGGCCCGTGCATCCCGACAGTTGGGAGCAATGTCCTTCCGCGGAAATCCCGTGTGGGTCGCTCGTTTGAACTTCGACAATGCCCTCGCTCTACGCTCCCACAGACGACCTCCACCGTGGACTACCGGTTTCAGATTGCTCGGCGCTACCTGGCGAGCCGCCGAGAGGTGTCCCTCATTTCGATCATCACCGGCATTTCGATGACGGGGGTAGCACTCGGCGTCGCGGCCCTCATCGTCGTGCTCTCGGTCATGAACGGGTTTTACGATGTCGTGCGGGACCTCCTCGTGTCGCTCGACCCCCACGTGCGGGTCGTAAGCGCTCAGGGACAAGGGGTGGCTCATGCCGACTCCCTCCTCCAACTTGCCCGTGAGACGAAGCACGTCACGGCGGCCGCTCCGTATGTGGAGGGGAAGGCCCTACTCCTGAGTCGGGATGAAAGTGGGACGAATCGTGTGGTTCGTGTCCGGGGCATCGATCCCTCGATGATGGAGTCTTCCACCCCCACTATGGTCATGGGCACCTTTGACCTGAGCTCCGATGCGGTCGGAACGCCCGGCGTTGTGCTAAATCGAACTCTGGCCCAGCGCATGGGCGTCCTCCCCGAGCGAGGGGGAGAATCGGCCAGCACGGTCGGCCTTCTCTCCGCTCCGGCCATCGAGCGCACACTCACAAACGTCTTCGAGAGCCCTCCGATTCGGCGGTTCGACGTGCGCGGTCTGTTTCAGGTTCAGGGCACCGAGGAAGAGAAACGGGTCTTCGTGTCGCTGTCCGAAGCCCAACGGCTGTTTCGCACGGAGGGCCGGGTTACGGGAATTGATCTTCGTCTTGATAATCTCGAGCAGGCCGGAACCGTAAAGGCGACTCTCCAGCACACGCTAGACTCCGACCGGTTTACCGTACAAACGTGGTACGACCTCCAAAAGTCGCTCTACGACGTGATGCGACTGGAAAAATGGGGGGCCTCCGCCATTCTGGGCCTCATCGTGATCGTGGCGGCGTTCAACATCGTGGGGTCCCTCACAATGGTCGTCATCGAAAAGCGAACCGACATCGGGGCCCTACAGGCAATGGGCGTTTCCCAATCCGACGTGCATTACATTTTCCTGTTTGAAGGGGCCCTTATTGGAGCGGTGGGAACCGGCTTCGGCCTCGTGCTGGGCCTCGGCCTCGCCTTCCTCCAGAAGTACTACGAGCTAGTGCCGATGGCCCAGGCCGAGTCGTTTCTCATCGACGCCTATCCCGTCGCGGTTCAGCCCCTCGACGTCGTCCTCATTGCGATTGTGGCGTTCGGGCTCTGCGTCCTGGCCGCGCTGTATCCGGCTGCCCGTGCCGCCGCCATCGAGCCGGGCCGGGCCGTTCACATAGATGCGTGAGCCAGCGTTGCCGGGAAACCGCCTCAGATCGAAGTGCGGGACCTAATTGCCCCCAGCGAAAGGTTGCCCCCGCAACTTCGGTTGGGGTAGCCAGCGGGAACCCCGACCGAGTGTAGTCATTCCCGAGAGGGATCGAGCAAAAACTCCAGATCGCGGGACCTCGGGGACACACGGCGAAATTGCGCCGTCTTCACGAACAAAGTTCCGTATTCTTGCCTTAAAAACCGTCGGTCTGGCGTGTGTAGTCCATAAACGAGGATGCACACAGATCAGAGACATTCACGTCGTGGGATTGAATCGATTCTAGAAGTGTATCATGGCTCGCAAAGACGACATCACGGGCGAGGGGCCGGTCACCGGAAATAGCGTGTCGGACTCCAACCAAAAGACGAACCGCCGCTTTAAGCGCAATCTGCACGAGAAGCGGTTTTATATTCCCTCCCAGGACCGCCACGTCAAGCTGAAAGTGTCCTCGAAGACCCTGAAGACAATCAACAAGAAGGGCATTCAGGCGGTTCTCAAGGAGGCCCGCAAGCAAGGCTACGACGTGTAGGAGCTGGGGCGTCCTTCCGGATCCCTATTCGGATCCCTATTCCAACCTCGCAGTGTCTCCTGTTCGGGGACCAAGGTGGACCCAAACAAACAATCCACAGGGCAATGGCCAATACCGGAGATCGCGTTCAGATTGTGCTCGAATGCACGGAGGAGCCGGGAACCTCGCGCTACCGCACGACGAAGAACCGGAAGAACACCTCCGATCGACTCGAGCTCATGAAGTACAATCCCGTTCTTCAGAAGCATACCCTTCACCGAGAGAAGAAATAAGTCATGGCAAACCAGAGCAATGGATCGGCCTCGCGCAAGATGGCGAAGCTCATCGTTGCTGAAAAAAAAGAGGACGGCAACTACGGCTTTCGTCAGAAAATTATCCCCCTCGATGACGTCGAGGAAGAACTCGAGGAGGCCAAAGAGTTGACGTAAGCGATTTTCGTTTTTCTCATCAGTGCGGGGCGTGGCGCAGTCCGGTTAGCGCACCTGCTTTGGGAGCAGGAGGTCGCCGGTTCAAATCCGGCCGCCCCGACAGTGGCCGAGGGCCGGCTTCCGACAGCAGTCGGGACCGCTCCGATCGTCCCGATAAGAGCTACACGGTTCCTCTTCGACGGGGAATACGGGCCCGAAGACTCGACCTGCGCCCGTAGCTCAGTTGGATAGAGCAGCGGACTTCTAATCCGCAGGTCGCA
>CAYRPX010000047.1:0-15355 GCA_964426195.1 uncultured Salinivenus sp. | reverse complement strand
ACATCCTGTGGAAGCAGACCCTGATCGCGGCGGGGAGCGGCCTTCTGTTCAGCACGCTACTCGGGGGGCTCTACGTGGCCCTTCGGTTGCCCCGGCGGTGGCCCGGGGAACAGGTCCTTATCGTGCTTGGCACCAGCATCGCGCTCGGACTGGCGTGGTACCAGGTGAAGGCGTGGGGCGTCGAGTGGGTAAATCCGTTTATCGCACCCGTCACCGGCCCCGGCGCGTTTCGGCCCGGTGAAGGATCGCTCCTGTCCAGCGCCCCGGCCTTTCCCATCCTCTTTCTCGTCTGGAGCGGCGCGTACCTGAGCATTGCCCAGTGGCATGCCCGGCAGACCCAGGAGCGGCGCCGCCTCCAGGCCGACGCCGAGGCACAACGCGCCCAACTGCGCATGCTGCGCTACCAGCTCAATCCCCACTTCTTCTTCAACGCCCTCAATACCATCGGCGCCCTGGCCGACGAAAATCCCCAGCGCGTGAAGACGGCGGTGCGCGAGCTGTCGGGCTTTCTCCGCTACACGCTGCTCGACGAGGAGGCCCTCGACGCCCCACTCCGCGACGAATTCCGAGCGGCCGAGCACTACCTCGCAGTCGAGAAAATCCGTTTCGAAGACGACCTCGTCGTTGACGTGAACCTGTCCGACGATGCCGGACGGTTGGTCGTGCCCTCGTTCCTGGTCCTGCCGCTCGTGGAGAACGCCGTAAAGCACGGCACGCACACGAGCCCCATGCCCCTGCGCGTCCGCGTGACCGGCGAACGCACGGAGGAGGCGCTCGTGATCAACGTGGCCAACACCGGACGTTGGCGCGATACCGACCCGGACCCGGACGGCACGGGCACCGGCCTCGACAACGTCCGTACTCGCCTCCAGACCCGATACCCCGACCAGCACGCCTTTACGCTGGACGAAGAAAAGGGCTGGGTGCGGGCCCGCATCGAGATTGACCTGGCCGCTTTCAATCACCATGACGAATAATCCCCTCCGCGTCCTCATCGTCGACGACGAGCGGCTGGCGCGCCGGTCCGTCCGAAGCGCCCTCGACGCGGTGGAGGGCGTCGCCGTGGCGGGCGAGGCCGGGCGCGTAGAGGCAGCCGCCGAGCAGATTCGCACAGAGGCCCCCGACGTCGTCCTACTCGACGTGCAGATGCGGGGCGAAACCGGGTTCGACCTGCTCGACCGGATTGACACGGCCGTGCAGGTGATTTTCGTGACCGCCTACGACGAGTACGCGATCCGGGCCTTCGAGGTGAACGCGCTCGACTACCTGCTCAAGCCGATCGATCCGGACCGCCTCGCCGAATCCCTATGGCGTGCCCGCACGGCCGACACGGCTCTCCCTGAAAAATCGGACACCCCCCCGAGCGACGACCCGGACGCCTTTCGCTACGACGACGTGTTCTTCTACGAGGAAGGGCGACGCCCCCGCTTTATCCGCATCCGCGAGATTGTCTTCATCGAAGCCACCGGCAACTACACCGAGCTTTACCTCACCGACGACACGACGGCCCTCACGTCCACCACGCTCTCCGCCTGGACAGACCGGCTGCCCGACGCCCACTTCGTTCGCATCCACCGCTCGACTGTCGTCAACCTGAACCGCATCACCCGTGTGGAGCCGACCGGCAACCGCACCCACGACGTGTTCGTGGAAGCCTGGAATGGCCCGCTCTCGATGAGCCGGCGGCGGGCCCAAGCCCTGTCGGATCGCCTCGAGTGACCCTTCCTTCTTTCCTGCTTCGGCACCGATCTGCCTTGCAATTCGACCGTCTCGTGTAAACTTTGAAGTTGAACGACTTATCGGTTCTCTCCCCACGGACGGAAGCTTCTCGGATCACGCCTTCGGAAGCACGAACGGAACTCAACAATCCTCCCTGGTTACCGCTTCTTTATGATGCTTGGTTCTGAGCACGTACACGCCGCTTTTTGATTCTGCACTGGTCCTGATGTCCCGTACCACCGAGCTTGCCATTTGCTTCGCCGACGTGTGTGACAGCACGGCCATCTTTGAGGAATACGGAGACGACCGAAGTCGAGAAATCGTGGGCAAGGTTCTTCGCCTCCTCGGCGACGTGATCGAGGACCACGACGGCACTGTCGTGAAGACGATTGGGGACGAGGTCATGGGAACGTTCCCTGAGATCGACGCAGCGACCCAGGCCGTGATGCAGTTCCCCGATACCGTGAAGCAAGACGACACGCTGGCCGCTCTTGGGCTCCAGATTCGGGTCGGCCTGTGCCACGGCTCTGTGGTGCAGGAGGAGGACGGCGACGTGTTCGGCGATGCGGTCAACATCGCGTCTCGCCTCGTCGACTGGGCCCGCGCCGACCAGATCGTCACGACGGCACAGACGCTCGAATCGTTATCCGCCCCTCTCCAGGGCCGCACTCGGAACCTGGGCACCACCACCTTCCGGGGCAAAAAAGAGCCGGTCGAAATCGTGGAGTTGCTGGATGAGAAGGATGGCGCCGGCCTTACGGTCGCCGTTGGTCATCAGTACTCGGAATCGCCTCAGGAGCAACGGAGCACACTCTCTCTCCTCTACGAGAGCAAAACGACCACGGTGGAGGAGGGACCACTGACGCTTGGCCGCGGGTCGGCCTGCGACCTCCAGGTTTCTGACTCCCGCGTCTCCCGAACGCATGCGGTCATCGAACGGAAGGACAGTTCGTTCGTGATTACCGACACGAGCACGAACGGTACGTATGTGCAGATTGGCGACGAGGACGTGGTCTTCCTTCACCATGACGAGCTACGCCTGCACGGATCGGGACAAATCAGCCTGGGGCGTCCCCTCTACGCCGACGACGCACATCCCCTGCGCTTCGAACGCAAAGCGGGCTCTTCGGAGGCGCCCCCTTCGTGACGAGAAACGGTTCGGCCGTTGAGGTCGCCTCTCGTGCCCAGTCAGAGAAGCGAAGTGCCCTCCCACGCGCCCTCGAAATTCCTACCCGGCGATGGTACATGACTCGCTCTCCCCGCCCCGACGCCACCAAACTGCTTGTCGACGTCCGGGACGGAAACAACGGAGCTCGAGGCGGCCTTCTCACGCGCGTCTCTAGGAAGCTCCGACGACGGGTCCCCGAGCGGCACGGACTGGAGGAGCCCTCAGTCCTGGCCCAGAGGGCCTGCCTTGAGCTTATCGATCCGCAGGAGCAGTCACAGGCGGGTCGCTCGCACTTCTTCTCCGGGGCAACCTCGGCCCTTCGTCACATCCAGGTGGACCGGGCCCGGTGCGACCGCACAACTCGTCCCGCCTCTGCCCGTTACTGCTTACCACAAACTTCACTGCTCAGCGGGACCCGATGTCTGGGGCCCTCCGCCCGAATTCGTCCGTGTGGCCTCTGTCACGAGATGGGTTCGTTCACTGCTCCCGACTCATCGTTCGAGCGCCATGTCCTCCTCGACTCGTTTCGTCTCATCCAGCCTCATTCTCGCCCTTCTCGCGTTGGGGATCTGGGGGATCTGGATTGTTGAGCCTACTTCGGAGGCGCCTCCGAAGAGCCCCCCGCTCAAAGAGGTGACGCAGGAAGCGACCCGGGGCGCCGAGGAGGCCCCCAACGCCCGGCGCTCCTACGAGGTCCGCCGCCTCCGTGACCCCGAAACGGGCCAGATTCCCAACAATGCCCGAAAAAAAGAGCTTTCGTTCGGCAAACAGATGCCCAAACACCAGCGGAAGGCGAGCGCGAACAGCTGGCAGCCCCGCGGGCCGACAAACATCGGCGGGCGCTCTCGGGCTCTCGGGGTCGACGTGAGTGACCCGACCTCCGAAACGATCCTCGCAGGCGGCGTGTCGGGAGGCATGTGGCGCACCACGGACGGCGGCACGACCTGGACGCGCACGTTCAATCCGGACCAGCGACCCAGCGTGACGGCCCTCGCTCAGGACCCGCGTCCCGGACGCCAGGACGTGTGGTTCGCCGGATCGGGGGAGTACCTTGGGAACTCCGCCAGCGGGGGCGGGGGCACCTTCTACAGAGGCAGTGGCATTTACAAGTCGGTCGACGGGGGCCAGAGCTGGACCTTGCTACCGAGCACCACCGGCGAAGAGGACACGTTCGATTCCCCCTTCGACTATATCCATGCCATAGAAGTGGATTCGTCTGCGGCGACGGACGGGTCGGAGGGCACCGACTCGGAAGTCTACGCTGCGACCTTCGGGGGGATCCAGCGCTCCGTAGATGGAGGGGACTCGTGGTCCGCTGTTCTTTCGAGCAGCTCCGCGTCGCGCACCGATGTCGAGGTTACCTCCGGCGGGGTCGTCTACGCGGCGCTCAGCAGCGACGGGGACCCGCACGGCATCTTCACGTCGACGACGGGAACCTCCGGAAGCTGGACCGACATCACGCCCGACGGCTGGCCGTCCTCGTTCCAGCGAACCCTCCTCGCCGTGAACCCTTCGAACGAGGATCAAGTGTGGGTCCTCACTCAGACTCAGGCGAGCGGGTCCGGTCCCAACGGCCACGAGCTCTGGATGTACGACCGCAGCAGCGACGCGTGGACCGACTCGACGGTGCACCTGCCCGACCGGGACGAGGGATTGACGGGCACGTTCAACTCGCAAGACGGATACGACCTCATCGCAGAAGTACACCCCGACAGCAGCAATCTCGTCTACGTCGGCGGGCGTAACCTATGGCGAATCGACGCGTCGACGTCGGCGACCGATGCGAACACGTGGATTGGAGGCTACACCCACGACCCCAACAATCCCTCGGGCAAGTTTGCTTTCTATGATCCCTCGGGCAGCAATCCCCATCATCCCGACCAGCACGCAATTGCCTTTGAGCCGGGGAACGGTGACGTGATGTACGTGGGCAGCGACGGGGGCATCCACCGCACGGACAACAACCGCGCCGGGGACGCTGGCGAGGCGGGAGACGGATCGGTCCTGTGGAGCGATCTCAACAATGGGTACTTTACGACTCAGTTCTACGCCGTCTGCCAGTTTCGCAATCCCGACGATCTGACCGAACGGACGCGCATTGCGGGCGGCATGCAGGACAACGGCACCTGGACCACCGCCACCGCCAACGTCTCGGAGCCATGGAACGAAATCCTCGGCGGCGACGGGGGATACTGCGCTCTCGTCAACAACGCGACGGGCGACGGCACCTCACGGTACACCTCGGTGCAGAACGGTCCCACATATCGATTGGCCTACGACAAGACCGGGACCTTTCAACAGTTCGCGCAGGTCGACCCCTCCGCCGCCACCGGGCAACTCTTCATTAACCCGTTCGTCCTCGATCCTTCGGCCTCGGACGTGATGTACTATCCGGCTGGGAGTAATCTGTGGCGCAACAACGACCTCGAGAACAATCCGAGCAGCGGCTGGGCCGAACTGACAGGCGCCCAGGTCTCCGGCGAGATCATCACGGCCCTCGACGCGTCCACAAAAAACGACGCCCACGTTCTGTACTACGGCACGAGTCAGGGCACCCTCAAACGGCTCGACCACGCCGACACGACTGCCTCGAGCACGACGCCGACGGATGTAGCGGGGACGAACTTTCCCACCAATGGCTATGTGAGCAGCATCGCCGTGGACCCGGCCAGCAGCGACTCGGTGATGGTCGTCTTCTCGAATTACGGGGTAACCAGTCTCTTCTACAGCACGGATGGGGGAACGAATTGGAGGGCGGTGGAAGGCAACCTTGGCGCCGACAACGGGTTTTCCCCTTCGGTCCGCTCGGCGGCCATTCTGCCACAGCGAGGGCTGGACCCGCCCCAAACCACCTATTACGTGGGGACGAGCATCGGGGTGTACTCGACGACGGCGCTCAAGGGCGAGAATACAAACTGGTCACAGGAGGGGGCCTCCGAGATCGGTGACGTCGTCGTCGATCAGGTGCAAGCCCGGGCGCAGGACGGACGCGTCATTGCGGGCACGCACGCCAATGGCACCTACAGCGCCAGCAAGCCCATTCCGGTCGAACTGACGGGATTCGACGCCACGGTCGACGGGCAGTCGGTGCACCTGACGTGGACGACCGCCAGTGAAACGGACAACTCGGGCTTCGACATCGAGCACAAGCACGACGACGGCACGTTTGAGGCCCTTGACTTCGTGCCCGGACAGGGAACGGCCACTTCGCCCCAAACCTACCGGTACGAGGTTACCGAGGAGCTTGCCCCCGGCCGTCACACCTTCCGCCTCCGACAAACCGATACGGACGGCACCTCGCAGTACTCCGAGCCGCAACGGGTCACCCTTTCGCCGGAGGGCCGATACGCCCTGACCCCACCTGCCCCCAACCCCTTCCGCACGACCACAACCATGCGACTTACAGTGCGGGAGACCCAACCCGTGACGGCTGTCGTCTACAACACCATCGGGCAACGGGTACACACGCTCTTGAACAAAGAAGTGCAGGCCAATCACCCCATCGCCCTTCGCCTCAACGGCGACCGGTTGTCGAGCGGGCTCTACGTGGTCCAGGTGCGGGGCGAGACATTTGCGACCACCCGGAACGTGACGGTCGTGAAGTGAGCAACGCCTTCTCCAAAAACTCCCTCCTCTGATGCCCCACGTTCTTCCCACGCTCCTTAGAAGAGCCTGTCTCTTTGGACTCCTGTGCCTCTTGAGTGGCGCGTGCCGCACCAACGGCCCGGACGCGACGACCTCCGGGCCCGCGGAAACCGACACGTCTCGGGCCGAGGCCCCCGCCGACACATCGACGCCTCGCTCTGACAGCACCGCCCGGCTTAAGAATCCGCCGCCCGCCCCGTCGCCCGGCACCGCGCGAATCCGGGCCGAGATCCTGTCCTGCGACGCGGCGGACCCCCCGGTGCGCTGCCGGATTCGAGTGGAGGAAGTACTGGAATACGGATCGAGCACGCCCCCACTCAGCACTGGGCAACGAACCATGCGCCTCGCGTCGTCTCTCCTCGAGGATCCCGGCAAAGAGTCCCTCGAGAAGCTGGGCCCTCATCCCTTTGTCGTCCGACACGCGGGCGACCAGCCGGACCTTGAAGGAGAGACTTCTGAAGAGAAACGGCCTCAGTGGACCCTCCAGTCGATCGAGGAATAATCCCGGTTCGAGAAAGAGGAATCGGGGAGTGTCCCCGAGCCCCGGGACGAGCCCCCCGTAGTCTCAGCGAACAGCAGCGACGCATTGCGGCACCTCGTCCTCCGAGGGGGCCATCAAGACTCATTAGACCCGCGTCTACAGCTGCACCTTAGCCCCAACGAGAAGCGTGCGGCCCGGCATCGGCGCGTCGAAGACCTCCGTATAGTCCACGTCGAAGAGGTTGCGCACCTGGGCGGAAAGGGTGAGTCCCGCTCCGGCAAGGTCCACACGGTAAGCAAAGCGCGTATGCAGGACGCCGTACCGCTCCGTTGCGAGACCCGTGCCCTCAAGGCGCTCTTTCCACAGCCCCTGCACGCCGGCGGTGACCGAACCGACCTCCACCGACGCGTTGCCCTGCACAAGGTGGCGCGGACTGTTGAGGCCGTACTTGAAATCGGACGTGGGGGCTCGTGCGTCGAGGGTGGCGTTAAGAAGCGTATACGCGGCGTCAAGGTGCACGCCTTTCCCTTCAACGACCCGGTCAAACGCCGCCTCCGTCTCCAGTCCCAGCGTCTCGGCCCGGCGCAGGTTGCGGGCCACGAAAACACCGTCTTTCCTCAGATAGTCGATCGAATTGCGGGTCGTCCGACCGAAGCCCGTCAGGTGCAGCGCCAGCCCCTCCGCCACCCTCACGTCAGCGCCCACCTCGCCCGACCACGCCGTCTCGGCATCGAGATTTGCATTGCCCTGATTGGTGGGCGAATCGATGTACCGCTCCACGTAGTTCGGGGCCCGCACGACCCGCCCGCCTCCGGCCCGGAGCGTGGTCACTCCCAGATCGTAGGCAACGTAGAGCTGAGGCGTCAGCTCCACGCCGTAGACCGGATCGTAGTCCACCCGCGTGCTCTGGTTAATCGTCAGGCGGGGGATGGCGCGCCAGCGCAGCCGCGCAAATGCCCCGGCCGAGGCGTCGCTGTGGAGCCCGTCCCGGTTGCTGTCAATGCCTCGAATCCCGCCCGAGGCGCCCCCCGTGATCCGTAGGCGCCCACGGTCTCGGGTAGCCTGTGCCTGGACATTGAGCAGGCGACTGATGTGCCGGTTGGAAGGGGCGTCGGCATTGTAGGTGTAGCGATCGCGGTGTTGCTTGCCAGACACCTGTACCCGCCACGGCGTTGTCGCTCCGCCGCCCGCAAGACGGCTCTGGACCCAGACGGTGGAGGTGGCCTCCCGTGCCCGATCGCTCGGAAAGTCCGTGTAGTAATGATAGGCCCCGAATGTCCGGTCATCGACGCCCACGCGAGTGTAGAGGGTCGTCTCGCCAAGGTCTTGGGAGAGGGCCGCCGTGCCCACTCGGCGCTTAAAGTCGGTGCGGACGGTGCCTCCGCGCCCGTCGGCAAGGGGCGTTCCGTTGCTTCCCTGCACGGGCTGTCCGTTGCTTCCCTGTCCCCTCGCCGCCGCACTCACCCTCGTGTTCTGCCCAACGTGTCGCACGGTCCCCCCAGCGTCGTAAAGATCGTGGGTTCCGTACCGCCCGTCGACCCGGCCCGCGAGTCCTGTGCCTTTCGCTTCTCCACCTCGAAGGCCGGTTTTTGTAATGAGGTGAACGACTCCCCCCAACGCATCGGGCCCGTAGAGGGCCGTGGCGGGACCGCGCAGCACCTCCACGCGGGCAATCTCGGAGAGGGGAACGGGGAGGTCCATCAGGAAGTGCCCCGTCATCGGGTCATTAATGCGGGCCCCGTCGAGCAGGAGGAGAACTCCATTGAACGTGGACCCGCGCATCTTCAGGTCGCTCTGCACCCCAAAGCCTCCCCGGCTCTGCACGTCGAGCCCCGGGACCACATCGAGCAACTGGTCGACGGTGTTGACGGAGAGCGACTGGAGGTCCTGCTGGGTGTACACCGTAATCCGGCGGCCGGTCTCCTGCGCCGTCGAGGCGACGCGGGAGGCCGTGACGACAACATCGTCCGGCATCCGAACGCGAAACGCGACCTCGGAAGTGTCCTGGGCCCGAGTCGGCCCGGCGAGCATGAGGAGCAGTGCGCAAAGCGCAAACGGGACAAGGCGCGACATGCAGGTAGCGAGGGGGAATGACACAAACAGCCGACGGCGCTCAACAAGCACCCGGACCGACAGATCCCCTCGTCATCCGGAAAATCCTTGAAGTCACGTAACACCTCGAAGCCCCACCTCACAGAGAACCCGGCGATGGGAGAGGCCGTTTTGTATTCCGGCCCTGTCCAGGCATTCTTCGTTTGCAACACCGTGCACCAATTCATCCACCCCCCTATGCCCGACGCCCTCACGACGCTCTCCGCCGACGACCTCAAGGAGGCCCTCGAAAGTGACCAGCCGCCGGTCGTCATCAACGTGCTGGACCGGGAGGCCCACGAAGCCCGTCACCTCCCCGGCTCCATCAACGTCCCGCTCGACAACCTCGACTGGGTAAAGACGCTCGTCCCGAACACAGACGACCCCATCGTGGTCTACTGCGCCAACGCGGACTGCGACGCCTCCCCAAGGGCGGCACAGGCGCTTGAAGAGATGGGCTACACAAACGTCATTGACTTCGAGGACGGCTACGCCGGATGGAGACGAGCAGGCTATCCGCTGGTCGGGGATGCAGCCTGAATCGATCCTGCGAGTTTGATTCTTTTGGAATCTGTTGCGAGGGGCGACTGCCGGTTGGCGGTCGCCCCATTCGCACGTCGTGGCAGGCGGCCGGCGAGCGGATCCATCTCTGCTCAAGCACCGAAGCAATCCGTTGCGGGCCCCTCTCAGTTTCAAACGATCGGTCGCCTCTCAAGTCTGTGAGTTGGGATCGCAGAACTGTGCTCCCCTCAAAAAGACGGCCGACGGCGCCCCCCGGAGAGTACTCGGTCACTGTGTTCCCCGCGCCGCGGACGGCGGGTTCTCGGCGTTCATTGGCGGCCTGCCGTCCGTCGGCCGCGGTCGTCACACGTCAAGGCAGCGCTTCCGCGGTCAACTCACACTGTTGGAGTGCGACCAAACGACCCGCGAAGAAAGCCCCCTCGTGGCTGGTCATCCTCCGGGCATCGTCCTTGTGTTTACAGAAACATTTTCGGGAGAGACGAATCGTCGCATCGATAACTCAGTACCGAAGGGATCCGCGTCCGCACGCCCCCCACTCCCACTTGCCGCCTTACGACGCGTCGACCTCAGCTGTCAGTAATCGTTCTATACCAGCGATTCGTCGAAAGGCGCGCATCACACGTCCGTTCGTCCTGTTGAGAATCTTGAGAACCGCCCGGTCTCGATTCCTTCTGATGGTTTTCCGTCTCAATTATGGATGCCCGCTTTTGTGCCTCCCTCCTCGCAGGCCTCTGCGCAATTGTTTTGGCACTTGCGAGTCCGCCCGCTGCGGCCCAGGAGAGCGCTGCCCTGAACGGGTACGTGCGCGACGCCGAGACGGGCGAAACGCTGCTCCAGGCCAACGTAGTGATCGAGGGAACGAGTCGCGGGGCCGCGACCAACAACTCCGGATACTACACGATCCGGGACCTCCCCCCCGGCACCTACACCGTCGTGTTCTCCTACCTTGGCTACCAGACGCGCACGGAAGAGGTGTCGCTGTCGGCCGGAGAGACGAAACGCCTCGACGTGGAGCTGCCCCCAACCGACTTGCAGACGGAAGAGGTCGTGGTGACCGGCCAGCAGGATGAGAGGGAGGACGAACAGATTGGGGTCGACAGGCTACCGACCGCCTCCGTTACGGAACTCCCCTCCGTCCTCGAACCCGACGTCTTCCGCTCCCTGGCCCTTCTGCCCGGCGTCACCACGGCGTCGGACTACTCCAGCAACCTCTACATCCGAGGCGGCGGCCCGGCCCAAACCCTCATCCAGCTCGATCGCACGACCGTCTACAACCCGACGCACTTCTTCGGATTCTTCTCCACGTTCAACCCCGACGCCATCAAGGACGTGCAGTTATACAAAGGCACCTATCCCGCCGAGTACGGGGGACGGCTCGGAAGCGTGGTCGACATCTACAACAAAGACGGGAACCGGCGCGAAACCACCGGGGGCCTCAGCCTGGGCACCCTCGCAACCCGGGGCTACGTCGAAGGCCCATACGGCTCCGGGACGAACGGCGACCCGGCGGGCTCCTATATGGTGTCCGTGCGCCGGTCCACCCTCGAACCCCTGCTTGCGGCGCTCGACGACGTCGACGGCCTCCCCGAAACCTTCTACTTCTACGACGTAAACGCGAAGGTGAATTACGACGCAGGCCCGAGCGACAACGTCTCCCTGGCAGGATATGGCGGACAGGACCAGCTCTTTCTCGCGCCCGTCACGGACCAGGAGTTTGACGTCGGCTACGGCAACCGCACGCTCAGTGCCGAATGGACCCACCTGTTTTCCGACCAGGTCTTCTCGACGCTTCTGGTCGCAGGCTCGCGGTACGAAAGCACACCCGTCTTCAACCTCGGCGGAACGCGCTTCACGCAGACGAATGAGGTGAGCGACGTGGCGCTGAAGGCGGACCTCGAATACGTCCCAGGAGACCAACATACCCTCGAGACGGGCGTGCACGCCGGCCGCCTCACGTTCCGACTGCGCAACACCTTTGACGACGAGGAAACCTTTAACCAGCGCCTTCAGGGAGCACAGACGGCCCTGTATCTGAAAGACACCTACACGCCGTCACCGGACTGGACTCTTCGGGGGGGACTGCGGGCCACGTACTTCTCAGAGGGGAACTACGTGCGGCTTTCCCCCCGCCTGTCGGTCAAACACACGCTGACGTCGTCGCTGCAACTGCAGGTCGCCTACGGCCGCTACAATCAGTTCCTGACCCTGGAGACGAGCCAGCTCTTTACGGCGTTCGACACCTGGCTCATGTCCGATCGAGGACTAGGTCCGTCGTATGGGGACCAGATCGCCCTGGGCGTAAACGCCCGACTGGGCGGCGCATGGCGCCTTGAGGTGGAAGGCTTCGGACGGACCATGCGCGACCTCTTCGAACGAGATCCGTTCCTGCCCGACGTCGCGGGCGTCCCCTACGCCGACCGCTTCCACATTGGCGACGGACGGGCCTACGGAACGGAAGTGTTACTGCGGCGCCCGGAGGGACGCCTGAATGGCTTCCTCAGCTATACCCTTAGCCGCACCGAGCGCCGCTTCCCCAACATCAACGAGTCCGAGTCGGGCACGCCTCAGCACTACCCGCCGAATTACGACCGGACCCACGACCTGACGATCGCGGCCAACTACCACCTCACCGACGCGTGGCGGGTGTCCGGGACGTTCAATTACTCCACCGGGTCTCCCTACACGAAGCCCAAACAACGCTACGAGCTCACAGACAGTCCCTTCTCGTTTGCCCCAGGAACGGGGGGATCGGAAAACGTACTCATGAGTCCCTTCAACAATGCCCGTCTGCCGCCCTACCATCGCCTTGACCTGGGCGTGGCCCGCACAGGCCGATTCTTCGGGGTGGCTGACTACGAACTCCAGCTGCAGGTCATCAATGCCTATTCCCGCCGCAACATCTGGTTTTACCAGTACGAAGACGAGGAGGACGGCACCCTCTCCCGTACAGAAACCCCGCAAATCCCGATTCCAGTGCCGAACGTGTCGTTCTCCCTCACCTTTTAGCGCCTCGGGTTTCCTCCTCTCAATCCGCGGGGCTCCCACAGAGCCCTCTCGCCGGGAGGGCTCTGCAGCCCAACATCCTCCACGTCCGTTTCACGGTTGATCCTCCATCTAGATGATTCGCCCTTCGCCCATCCTCCTCTCCCTACTTCTCGCCGTCGGCCTTCTCGGCTGTGACACGACTGCCCCCACGCCCGAGTCGCAGATGGTCGTCGAGGCGTATCTGCAGGGGGGAGCCCCCATGGACTCGATTCGCCTGACCCGGAGCGTGGCCACGGATCAGGCCTACCAGCCCACCGACGCCGCCGTGCGCAACGCCACAGTCGAGGTCCGCGAGCTCGCGGCGGACGGGACGCCGGCCACAACAATTCCGTTCGACGAGGCAGCTGCGGGCGTCTATGCGCCGACGCCCACCCCCACGCCCCGCGTCCAGCCCCTCACGACGTACGAGCTATCAGTTACCGCGGACGGGGAAGAGATTACGGCAACAACTACCGTCCCCGACACCATCTCGATCGTGGACACGCAAAACGAGGAGGTCCCCTACCAGGGGCCGGACCAGCCAACCTTCACCATTACCGCGCCCCAGAGCGGCCGCGAGGGCCAGGCCGTCCTTGCATTGACGACGACCTCCCTCCTCGACTTCAGTCGGCCCGAGGACGAGCTCCAGAGCCAGCTCACGCCGTTTTACGAGGAAGACTACGACCCCGAAGAGGACGAGATCGAGACGTTTCGGACCACGTCCTCGGGCGTGCTCAACGAGGCCAACTTTGCGCGCGGCGAGGCGGGACAAATTACAACCATGCTCCCGTGGATCTCCGTGGCCTTCTACGGCCCCAACGCGGCGGCCGTCCACGTCATTGACGACAACCTCTACGACCTCATCCGATCCCAGCAGGCCCAATCCTCGGGCGGGCAGGGAGGCGGCCTCGGGCCCGGCGAAATTCCCAACGTCATCGAGCACGTGGAGGGGGGCACTGGGGTCTTCGGCAGCTACGTGCGGGACAGCACGGAGATTCACGTCCAGCGCCCGTCCGGCTCCTCATAACGTTCCCTCCCCTGCGTTGGCCCCAAACGCGAGACTTGTTGCGAATCTCTCGGACCCGCACGGAGGGCCTCCCCCGAGGCTGAACGAGAGTACGCATGTTGCCCCTCAAGGGCCCCTGCTCCGCTGGCACTACGCCACTGAGCCAGACCCTTCCACACGCGACTGCATGCGCTCCCCGATGTAGCCCCCAACGAGGGACGCAAGAAGCCCAATGATGAGCACGAGCACCATGCGGCCGTAGCCCAGAATGGACGGGCTGGACTGTCCTCCGAGGGCAAAGACGAACACGTCGATCAGAAGGACGAGCGTGATGATTCCAGCAATGGCCGCCTCATAGGAGGTGTCGCCCGGCGACCGGAATGCGCAGACGTACCCGGTGGCCTCCAGTCCCAGGAACACGACGAGGAGCATCACCCACACGTTGCCGGGCTCAAGCGCCGCGAAGGCCGCCCCCGGCCCTGTCGACAGCGTGCCAAACAACCAGATCACAAGGTTGATCAGAAACAGGCTCACGGCGAAGCCGAGGATCGTTCCGGCCATGATCCATCCCCAGTCCAAGACCGACCCCTCAGAGCCGGTGTACGTTCCCTGAAGCATCTCGCCGGCCCAGGCCCCCGCAAACGTGAGGATGAGCCCGTTCAAGAACGAGACAACCATCATGTACGTGAAGGTCCCTTCCTCCATGAGGCCCCCAAATGCCTCGAAGTTGAGGGCATCGATAATGAAGTAGGCCACCACGGCCACCAAAATGGCCGCAAGGGCAGGCTCCATGACCGTTTCCCCTTCGCTCAGATAGCCGTATCCCACCCCGGCCAGAACGAAGCCCGAGGTCATTGCAAGCAGGGGAAAGATGGGCTGCGCGAAGATATTGCCGGTCAACGCCGTGAAGAGGACGACGAACACCACACCAATGGCGAACGACCCGAGAATGGCCATGGGATCAAAACGAAAAGCAGAACGGGTAGACATCTGTTTTGCGAAAATCAGCTCGTGAAGAATCGGAGCGAAAAAGGGCGCGGGGCCTCGGCCGCGATGCGCGACCGGCTTGCCGCTGCCGATACATACGTCCCCAATATAAGAACGCAAATCTCAGAAGAAAGCCCCTGGCAGATTTGTTCGTCGCAGATCCGGGAAGGGTTTGCCGTCCGCTTGGTTAAATCCGTATGACCCCAGCGGAACCCCTTGTTTCGAAACAGGTGGGACGCTACACTACACAGTTCGGAGGCATTTAATGACAGTGGAGGTCGTCTGTCCCGCCTCTGGAAGCGTACCCATACGCCCCGGTCATCTTCCGGCCTCCAAGCCGCCGTTCCCGGAATCGATCCGACGGCCCGCGAGCGACGGAGGTCCCTCCAACCGGGCAGGCCCAGTTTGACTGTGCCGACCGTGTTCGCCGCTCTCGGGTCCTAGCATCGCCTGCCGACCAGTACGCTCTCCTTCATGGCTTCTACCGCTTCTGACCGTCGCGTCGTCGTTACCGGCCTCGGGGCTCTCACGCCCCTCGGCCATTCCGTCGCCGAGTTTTGGGATCGCCTTCTGGACGGCGAGAGCGGGGCCGGCCCCATCACCAAGTTCGACGCCTCCGACGTGCGGAGCAAAATCGCCTGCGAGGTCTCGGGCTTCGCGCCAACCGACTACATCGACGCGAAGCAGGCCCGGCGCCAGGACCCGTTCAGCC
>CAYRPX010000046.1:0-15432 GCA_964426195.1 uncultured Salinivenus sp. | reverse complement strand
GCCCGGTGGTGTGAGAGGGACGTGAGGTCGGTTAACACCGGTCTCACTCCCTACTCGATTTTCACCAGCTGGAGACGCTGGGCCGACCGGATTGGGCAGACGGAGACGCTTCGGGCTCGACTCCAACGGATGCCGCCCATCAAACACGGGACGCTCCTTTGCGCAGGAATACAACGTCCAGCACCTCCAGTCGAGTACGATCGACGACGTGTCGGACGTGTGCATCACCACCCGCGTCTATTCGATGTTGAAGGGCGGCGATCCGGACGATCTTGAGCCTGCCGAGTTTTCTATGGCTCGGTCCGGAGGTTCCGAAAAAGCCTCTGCCCCCCCGTAAATCCCGGATGCTGGAGCTACGTGCACTATTCTGCATAAGAGCAAATCGAATATGAGGCGCCCTCTTCCCAGCTCCGAATGAACGTGCGGTGGCCCGAACTGGACCTTCAAAAGACGCCCCCGAACCTTCGCCCGACTGACGGTTTCAACAGATGATTTCTCTCCACCGGATGCTCCCTGATTGTAAGACAACCCCCTATGCCCCTCCGACTGGCGATCCTTGTGCTCACAGGACTATTCTTCGGCCTTGTGGGGAGCGGCTGTCAGAACGAGTCTCCCTCCGAGACGAGTCCCGACACGTCAACCGCCACTGCGTCCGAGACCGCCCCCCGTGCGTCCGCTGACACGTCGGCGCCGGACGGCATGGTGTACGTGCCGGGCGGACGCACGAAAATCGGGATTGAGACCGAGCGCTGGAATCAGCTTCAAGCCGAGCGCGAGACGGGGCCGCGGCACCTGTTCGGGCGAGACGCCCATCCTCCGTTCACGGCCGAGGTCGATCCCTTCTTCCTGAACGTCCATCCGGTCACGGTCGCTCAATTTCGAGACTTCGTGGAGGCCACCGGCTACACCACGCAGGCCGAGGAGTTCGGCAACGCCGGCGTCCTCCGCGGCGGGCAGTGGCGCCTCGTCGACGGGGCCACCTGGCGCCGCCCGCTGGGGCCCGACCAGCCGGCGGCGTCCGACGACCATCCGGTGACGCAGATCTCTTGGAACGACGCGAAAAGCTACTGCGAGTGGGCCGGAAAGCGGCTGCCCACCGAGGTGGAATGGGAGCACGCGGCCCGGGCGGGGCAGGACCGGCGGCGGCTCTGTCTGTGGGACGGGAACTGCCGGGACCGATCGGCTCGCATCGAGCACGCAAACACGTGGCAGGGCAACTATCCCGTGCAAAATACGGTGGACGACGGCTATCGGTACACCGCACCTGTAGGAACCTTTGGTCGTACCGAGCTCGGCCTGATGGGCATGAGCGGAAATGTGTGGGAGTGGACGGCAAGCTGGAAGCGGCCCTACGAGGAACGCGGCACCGACTTCCAGCCGACAAACCGAAGCGAGCGGGTCCAGCGCGGCGGCTCCTTCATCTGCAGCGACTGTGGAGGATACTTCATGTTCGCCCGGTCGGGGGCCACGCCCCGTACGTCGCTGTTCCACGTTGGCGTCCGGTGTGCGAAAGACGTCCCCTCGTAGCGAGGGGCGACGCCGGACCCCCCCCCACGCGCTCCACTCTCCACACCCTTTCGCCCTCTCTCTTCCCCATTCTCCCCGCTCCCAGTGCTCATCGACGCGTCGACTCGTCTCGTCACCTTGCTCGGGCATCCCGTAGAGCACTCCCGCTCGCCCCAGATTCACAATACCGCCTTTCAGGCGCAGGGTATAAACGCCACGTACGTGGCCACCCCGGTGCACTCCGACGCCCTCGAGGCCGCGGTGGACGGCCTACGGGCGATGCACTTCCTCGGGGCCAACGTCACGACGCCCCACAAGGAGGCGGTGCGGGCCTCACTCGACGCAGTAACAGAGCGGGCTGCCGCGGTGGGGGCCGTCAACACCATCGTCCGTGAGGAGATGGACACGGGGCCGGATCGCCTTCGCGGCGACAACACGGACGTGGAGGGATTTCTGACGCCCCTGGACGAGGCGGTGGGGGACACGCTTAGCGACGTTCCGATGCTCGTCTTCGGCGCGGGAGGAGCCGCCCGGGCCGTCGTGTACGGCCTCCTCACCCACCATGCCCCCGAACGACTGACGATTGTGGCCCGCCGTCCCGAACAGGCCGAGGCCCTAGCGGCAGATCTCGCCGACCATGACCGAACGGGCGCCCTCCGCGTCACGACGTTCGATGGAGCCGGCGATGCGGTACGGGCGGCTCGCCTCCTCGTCAACGCAACGCCTCTTGGCATGGCGCCCGACCGTCGCGGCCAAACCCCCTGGCCGGAGTACAACGACCTCCACTCCGAGCACGTCGTCTATGATCTCGTCTATATCCCCGAGGAGACCCGTTTTCTCCGGAACGCCGCGGCGCAGGGGGCCACGACAATCGGGGGACTCGCCATGCTCGTAGAGCAGGCAGCTGCTGCCTACCGCCAGTGGACGAGTCGCGAGATGCCGCGAGACGCGGTGTACGAGGCGCTGCGCACCCGGGAGCAGGTGTGATACCAAAATACCGAAGAGACCTGTGCACTTCGTTGGAACGATTGCGGAATGAAAAAGTCCCAAGGCCCGCCTCGCGATGGGCGTTCCATTCTGATCGATGCCTGTAGATACACGTCGATCCTTCGGAGCTGGCATAACCTGGGCCCTTCGGATTCTCCACACCGATGCAACGGCTCCTTCGCGAACACACTCCTGTCTACTCCATCTCTGCTCGGGGGCGTCGATCCCAAGGAATCCTTCTCGTCACTTCATATTAGGCCGGGATCAACGATCGCCGCTCCGATTTTTCGGCGTTGTGATTGGCCAAGGGGCCCTTGGCCGAAACCGTCCTCCTCTTCCACGGACCTCCACGCTCATCGGGCAGACGCTGTTGTATGTGGCACCGAGCATGGACCTGGGTTCAGGAATACCTCACCATTGTTCGGTGGGGAGCAAACTATACGACGGCCACGCTCCGAAGCGACGCGACGGCCGGACTTACGGTGGGGGCCATGCTGATCCCTCAGGCGATGGCCTACGCCGTCATTGCAGGCATGCCCCCCATCTACGGCCTGTACGCCGGCCTCGTCCCTCTGCTGACGTACCCTCTGTTTGGCAGTTCGCGGCAACTCGCGATCGGGCCGGTCGCTATCGACATGCTGATCGTTGGGGCTGGCGTTGGGGCCCTGGCCCAGAGCGGAACGGATCGCTATGTGGCTCTTGCGGTCCTGCTCACAGCCATGGTGGGACTGGTTCAGATGGCTATGGGCTTCATGAAGCTCGGCTTCGTGGCCAGCCTCCTCTCCCGGCCAGTCATCGCGGGTCTTACCTCCGCCGCCTCGCTCATTATCGCATTCAGCCAGCTGGGGAACCTGCTCGGCATCGATCTTGAACGCTCCCAGTACGTGCACGTCTTGCTTTGGGATGCCTTCCAGCGCGCGGGGGAAACGCATCTACTGACCCTCGGGGTCGGCCTGGGCTGCATTGGTCTCCTCCTCGGACTTTCCAAATGGATCCCCGGCGCGCCGGGCCCACTGGTGGTCGTGGTCGGCAGTACGGCGGCCAGTTGGCTCTTCGGGTTCGCCCAGCAGGGCGTAGCGGTCATTGGGTCGATCCCAACGGGCCTTCCGACCCTACAGGTGTGGTCATCCAGCCTGTCGGACCTGAACGCCCTGCTTCCTGCGGCCATTACCGTAGCGCTGGTGCAGTTTATGAAAGATATCTCGCTGGGCCGCATCTTTGCCAAGCGGCACGGCTACCGCATCAATCCCAATCAGGAACTCATTGGGATCGGGGCTGGCAACGTCGTCGGAAGTCTCTTTCAGAGCATCCCGGCGTCCGGGAGCTTCTCACGGTCGGCGGTCAACGACCAGGCCGGGGCCGCCACTCCGCTGGCCAACGCGTTTGCAGCCAGCGTCATTGTGTTGACACTCCTCTTCCTGACCCCGCTCTTTTACTATCTTCCCATGCCAGCCCTGGCCGCGATCATCATCGTTTCGGGCTTCGGCCTCATCGACCTACGAGAACTCAGAAAGCTTTTCCGCGCTCGACGCCGGGACGGCTACATTGCCCTCTTTACCGCCGCTTGTACGTTGTTGATTGGCATCCAGGAAGGAATTTTGCTCGGCATCGGGGTCTCGCTCACGGCCGTCCTCTTCCGCATGAGTCGTCCGAACGTTGCGGAGCTCGGGCACGTCCCCGGCACGCGCCGCTTTCGAGACCTGAACCGGTTCCCCCAAGCGACACGCCTCCGGGACATCATGGTCCTGCGGGTCGACGCGGCCTTCTCCTTCACCAATGCCGAATACCTTCAGACTTTTATCCTGCGGAAGAGTGAGCACGAGGGACGGCCCGTCAGAGCGGTCATAATGGACGGCAGCAGTATCAACGGCCTCGACGCGACGGCGATCGATGCGCTCTTCACGGTCGCCGAACGACTGGAGAAAACCGGCATCGAACTCCACCTCACCGGCCTCATCGGTCCAGTGCGTGAGACCGTGCGTCGCTCGGGCCTTCACGCCCTGCTCGGCGAGGAGCGGTTTCACCTCACGCCCCACGAGGCGGTCGCAACAATCTTGGATCGCCTCGACGCCGAAGAGGACACCCATCAGCTCGAGGAGTATCTGGAAAAGACGGGATCGGAAGAAAAGGAACCCACTCCCGCGGCGACGTGAACATCTACGGGAAACTCCCCCTCCGCTTTCGACCTCCCCTTACTGCTTCCTGAAACAATCAGCCCGCCGTTCGATGAAGTGAAAACGCAGTGCTTTGAACGTCGCAGGTGGTTGGCCGATGGGGTCGGACGCGAAGGAGCCACTCCTCAGTTCTGATCTGGCCCTGAGGCGACGTACGCTTTGGCTCGGCGAAGTGGAACTCTACGAAGATCACCTCGCCATCTCCGGATGGCGCTGGACCGGCGCCGTCTGGCGCCCTATCCCAATCCAGGAAATTCGCCAAGTCGAAAAGCGGCCCGCTTCCCGTCAAGGGGCGAATCTCGTCATCCGCCCCACAGAGGAGCGGGATTTCTACTGTCGGATTGAGGGAGGCATCTTTTTTTGGGTAAAGGAGTTCCGGGACGACGAGCGGACGGACCTGAAAGTCCGACATTGAGGTCGCCGGGCCCTCCGGCCTCAACGGTTCCGTGTTCCTATTTTTTCGATGTCGAAAGGGCTCATTCATACCGGTTTGCTGATTTGATGTCGCACGCAGCGTGTCGAACGTTGCTACGTCTGCGTTCTGAGTTCAAAAGTGGTGGGAAAGCAGTCAGTCTGTAAATGGCATAAGGATTCTGCTCTTAGAATACGTACCGCTCGACGAGACGGCGAAGTGGGGTGTTTTGTCGGGGTCTCTGGGGACGCACCCGTAGCACGTCGCAGGGAAGTTCCCGGACGAGGTCCGTCGTTCGATCCGAAAACAGGAGTCTACGGAACCGAGAGCGGGCCCCCACGCCCACAATGGCGAGGTCGGCGTCCCCAACGGCCTCCACCAGCCCCCCGACCTCGTCGTCGGTGCGGATAATTTGGCTCGAGGTTGAACTCTGGCAGTGCTCCCCGAGCCGGTCATGGAAGGCCTGAACGGTGTCGACCTCCGCGTCCGACGCCATGGCCGTGAGAAACCGAACCTGCGCCCCGTGGGCGTGGGCCAAAGCATCGGCGAGGAACGCTTTCAGAGGGCAGCCGGCAGCACGAGTACGCCGGCCACTAGATTCGCCAGAATCACGGCGGGTCCGGCCTTCGTCGCGGCGAGTCCCGGCAGCACAAAGAGACCGCTGCCAATCATTGCCCCGATGCTCACGGTGATCGTCGTGTAGAGGCCGAGGTCGCGTTCTAAATGCTTCGTCATAGAGCCACCGTACTATTCGACAAGCGCCAGACCTGCCGCTCCTTTGGCTTACGACATCCCGCCCGAACATCGGGGGACGGTGGTCGAGGAACACGGAGAAGAGAGACGAGGAGTTCTTACTTTTGGCTCTGCGGGGTCTCCGGGGAGGGGTCAGAGTCCTTGCTGACGGTCTTCCCCCCAAGCCGGAGTACGTCGTCGGCAAGGGGCAGGAGGGCTTCCGTCGAGTGACTGGCCACCACAGCAAGTCCCCCCTCCTCGACGAACACCCGGAGAAGGTCAACGGTGGCTTTCGCGGTGGCCGTGTCGAGGCTGCGGAGGGGCTCGTCCATGAGCACAACCGCGGGCTCGGCCACGAACGCAGCCGCCACCTGCGCTTTCTGAGCCATCCCACTCGAATAGGTGCCGATGAGATTGGATCGTCGCTCGTCGAGCTGAAGATGGTCGAGCAGTTCGGCAATTCGGCCAGGGCCGTCGTCATCCGTCCACTGCCCGCGGCTGCGCAGGATCCATTCGAGCAATTCGACGGCCGTGAGGTGTTCGGGCAGATGAGGGCCCGCATGGACGAGCCCCACCTCTTGCAGATACCGGTATGGCTCGTCGTGCACGTTCAGCGACCCGTAATGCACCGTGCCGCTCGTCGGATAGGCCTGCACAGACAGCAGACGCAAAAGAGTCGTCTTTCCAGCCCCATTGGGCCCGACGAGTAGAGTCAGGGTGCCCGGCGCGAAGGACCGAGAACGGTCCTCGACGACCGGCGGATTGTCGCCGTATCGCTTGGTCAAGGCGTCAAGCGTAAGCGAGTCAGCCATGAGAGCCATTCAATTTGAAAATCACATGAGTCTGGTAGAACCATCCCGACGAGACGGCTCTCCCGGCACCGTCTCTGCCGTTCTCCGCTACAAAGTGGAGCGCGCCGTTCCTTCCGTTGCAAGGGTTACAACCCCCGCCGCTGCCACCGACAGGACGAGGTGCACGGCGGCCCAGGCCATCACCCACTGGAGGCCGTAGGTATTCCCGAATAGGGCCACGAGCCCCAAGCTCCCCACGTGTGGCCCGAACCAGCGCAGATTGACGAACGTGCGGGTGCCAATCCAGTCGCCAACCGACTGCACCGCGGTCTGAAACGGAGGGGGCGCCGCCGAGGGCGTTCCCAGCACGGCACAGGCGGCCACCTGCCCGATCATGACGACCAGCAGGTACGTCGTGACGAAGACCGGAGCCCCCCCACGGATGCAAAAGAGCCATAGTCCGAGGTGGGCCACTGCCACGAGGCGGCCGAGGGGCAGACGGCGGTCGAGCTGACGCACACTGGCCCAGGTGGCGGGCCGCCACCGCTTGGGCACCCAGTAGAGCGCATCGTAGGGTACTGGCTCGCGGTCGGTGGCGGCCACCGTGCCGCCGCCCAGCACTTCGGCGTAGAATGCCGTGGTGTTGTAGAAGTGCCGGTCGTACGTGGGACGACGTCGCCAGAGCCGCGCGCCAGCCGAGCCGAGAAGCAGAGCTCCCGGAATCCACGCGAGGAGTCCGGTCCCCACCTGTGCGGCGGCCGCAGTGGCCACCACGGCCCCAATGGCAACGGTAAAACAGCGGGTGGTAGCAAAGAGGGCCGGCACAAGTCCACGCGGTAAGCTGACCCCCTGTCCTTGCTCTTCCACCGCCCGGGCATACCACTGCCCGGCTTCGCCCTCGTGCCACGCCTGCGACCGCGCCCCCAGGGTAGCAAAGTGCATAAAGCTGTCCAGGGCCGTTCCAACCAGCAGCAGGAGCACTTGTCCTAGCGCCGCCGTCTTGAGGCCAAGGCGGCGAAGCGGCCCGCTGGGATCCCCGTACGCTATGAGCAGGGCCGGCACCGCGACAAGCAGGACGAGTGGTCCCAGTCGACGCCCCTGGTACTGGAGGAGACGGGCGGGGGACCAGTTGAGCCGCTGCACCATCGAGACATTCGGATCCGGAAACAGCACGTTCGGCGGCGCCACGGCGAACACGCCAGCCCCAACGACGGCCCACAACCGCAGTCCGGCGGCTCGCGTCGTCGGATCCGCCCCGGCGGCGAGCAACGCGGCGGCCGCACTCAGGACGCCGAGAAGCAGGCCGTACGCAAGGCGAGAGGCCCAGCCGCTGGTGTGTCGAACCCGGTGTGGGAGAAAACGAGATGACGGCACGGCGACCAACAGAAATTCAAACGGCTTGGAGAGTAGGGAAGAAGGTATCGACGAACCCTCCTGCGTGTCCACGGCCCCTTGGAAAATTCAGACCAAATGCCACATCGAGACCGGAAGCGAATCCTTCGGTTGTCCCGGAATCGGAATGCCTTGGCACCAAAGGGGTCCTCAAGCTTTTGGGATTCCCGAGCTCTACGCCGATAACGTGAAGGTTACGAGAAAGAGAAAGTCAGCCTGTAAGAACGGCGACTCTTGAGAGACTCATTCCATGAAATGATCTTGCCACCTTGGAGATGGCAGCGTCCACGTCATGTGCGAGAAAACCTATCGTCCGTGCCGCGCATACACGGTCTGACGGGTCGCAAATTCCTTGCATCTGCCACTTTGCCTTCATGTCCACGAGTTCACTCGCCGACGCCCTCTATGAGCGCCTGCTCCGTTCTTTTCCGGCCGATCAGGCCTACACGCCGGCGGACTGGGAGGCAGACGTGATGCCGAGCCCGGTGCGCCACTATCTTACCCATCTCCTGCGCCACCATCGCCGACGGGAAGCCCGCCACCTGCGCCGGGCCCGAACCAACTGGGTAAACTACGACCACCCCGAAATGGAGCGGGCCACCCGCACGTTCCTTGACGCCGCTGAGGACCACGTGCAGGTGCCCCAGGACCAGTGGACCGATACGCTGCGGACCGCCACCCAACGCACCACGGATTATCTCGTGCGTCCAGTTCCGACACTCACGTCGTTCGTCTTTGAGACCTCCAACGCGACCGCGTCCGTCTCCCAGATCCAGTGGCGAATGCGCTTTCTTGAGCCCTACGCCTACCTGCGCAACGCCATCGAGGCCTACGCAGAGAAACGCGACCGAGAGTCGTTCAAGGCGGAGGCGTTCGAACGAATCCTCCGCCGCGTCGACGAGCGCATGACGGCCGACTTCGATGCGGATCGCTGGCTCCGCCTGCTCGATCCCCTGTTTGAAATGGCCTACCGAGCAACCGGCCGAAAACAAGTTTCCTCCTCGCTCCTGCGTACGTTCTTCGAGGAGAAAAATGCTTCGCGTCTCGTCGATCGGCTGGCGACCCACGAGCGTGACTCCGACACCATCTCCCCCGACACGCTTCGGCACCTCCTGGAGGGCACGGCGACGGAGCCCGCCTCCGACCGCCACGACGCGGCGGCGGCCCCGCCGGCGGAGCCTCCGCTGGATCCCGCCCTCCCAGACCCAGCGGATCCCCCAAACTTCATGTCCTCATCCGAGGACCGGAACTCCGACGAAGCGACGCCGATGTGGAAACAGTTCGAGCAGAACCGTTCCCGGCGAAGCGCCGAGACGACAGAGGACAACCAGGAGTCGCAGCCTCTCTGGACCCAGTTTCAGAAGCGGAAGTCCCCCCCGTCCTCCGACACGGACGCGACGTCCTCGTCGTCCTCTCCTGTCTCCTCTCCCTCGGAGACCTCCCCCACCGGGCCAACGCGCGACTCGTCTCCCTCCGCTCCAGAAAGTTCCTCGTCCCTCTCCGCCCTCGAACAGGAGGTATTTGGGGCCAACCATTCCCCGAACCGCACGGTTTACATCCGAGAACTCTTTCAGGGCGACGAGAACGCGTACCGGCGCCTCCTAGAGCGCCTGCACACGACCGAGAGCTGGAGCGTGGCCTCACAAATCATTGCGAGGGACGTGTTTCGGGCCAACCAGGTCAACATCTATAGCGACACGGCGATCCACTTTACGGATGGAGTCGAGGCCTCCTTCAAGAACTAATCCCCCGACGTCCCGCCGCTATTCCGAACTCCTACTCGCGCCTTTCCTCCTCATTCCGTAGGCGTCGGGACACGAGCATGCAGAGGGCCCCGAGCGTCGGGTCGTCGAGGGCATAGTAGACGTGCACCCCCTCGCGCCGTCGCACGAGCAGGCCTTCTTTTGCCATCCTGCTGAGGTGTTTGCTGACATTGGACTGACGATACCCGGTTGCCTCCACGAGTTCCCCGACCGTCTGCTCCCCAGCTGTGCGAAGCACGCTGAGCAACTCCAGGCGGGCCGGCTCGCCCAGAACTTCAAAACGCCGGGCTACGGCCTCAACTTCGTCGGGCGGAACGAGAGGACGATTCATGCAGGCAACGGAGGCGATCGGAGAGCAAGCGGCGACGAGGCCTAACCGGGGCGAGGCAGCGTCCGTCCTGCGAACGCTGCTAAAACGTGAGGTGGAGGCGTGCATTGAGGGCCCGAGGCGTGAGCCGTTTGGGCACTCGCTCGAAGCCTTTCGTCCAGCTGTAGTCGACGGTGTTGTCCATGTCGAACAGGTTGAGCACCTCGAGCGTGAGCTCGAGGTGGACGGGTTCCCCGATGCCGTTTTTGGCAAGCTCGACGCGCTTTGTAGCCCCTACGTCCACGCGCCGGTAGGCCGGCAGACGACCACTCATCCGTTTGGCCGGGACGCGAAGCTGCACGCCTCCCGCCTTCGGCCCCGGATTGGTGGGGGTGTAGGGGAGGCCGCTGCCGTAAAGGAGACGCATGTGGAGCTTCCACGACTTGTCGTTCGGCACGTAGTCCTGTACGAAGGCCGAGAACGTGTGTCGTTGATCGGCGGGCCGGGGCAGGAGGCCTTCCCGATTTTCGCGAAAAGAGTCCTTGAATCCAGGAGGAGCATTCGCTTCGATTCGATCCAGTGCCTCCTCTGTAAACCGCTCGCGGCCCACCATAAAGCTGTAATTGAACCAGCTTTCCAGGCCGGGCACGAGCTCCCCCCGTAGTTGTACGTCAGCCCCATAGGTGTACCCGTTGGCATCGTTCTCACCGGAGTAGTTGACGCGTACGTCCTCGATGCTGTAGGAGATGATGTTGCTCAAATCCTTGTAGTACGCCTCGGCCCGAAGGTGAAGACGCCGATCCGGAATGAAGTACTCGCCTCCCAGTACGTATTGGATCGATTGCTGCGACATGAGATCTTGGTTCAGGGTCTCGTCGATTGTTTGCATGCCCTCCAGCGTGCCGCGGAACTCGCGGTAGGTGGGCTTTTGGTGGTAAATGCCCCAGGCGCCCGTGAGGGTGAGGCGATCGTTAGCCACAAATCGGGCCGACAGGCGCGGCGAGACGGTCCATTCGTCGTTGAATGAGAAGTAGTCTGCCCGCATGCCCCCCGTAACGGTGAGCCGATTCCGCGTCGGGAGCACGTCTACGGCGTCCTGGAGGTAGGCTCCGAACTGGCGTTCGTCGAAGGTGGCCTGGTCCTGGAGGCTGTCAACGACTTGCACAGGTTCTCCCTCAATGATCGTCCGTTCATTAAGACGGTCGTCGAAGTGCATGTCTCGCACGTGCCAGCCTCCCTCTAAGGCCTGACGATCCAGATTCCACTCGTACCGTCCCCGGCCGGTACGCCGTCCCACCTCCACAGCGTTGTCGGCGAATCGAGTAACCGTGGATTCTTGCGGACTGAAACAGTTCGCCGCGTTGTCGCCTTCCGTGGGCTTCACCACCTGACAGACCCGTTGCCTGCTTTCGATGTGGAAGTTTTCCGTCTCTCGGGTTCCAAAATAGGCAACGTCGTGCTCCAGCGACAGTCGATCAGACACCTCCGTATTGAGCCGTACTCCTCCGAACGTCGTAGTATATCCGTCCCTTCGATTCGATGCCTCGTTGAATGTCGAACGGAGTGCTTTGAAGTCGGACGGGCGCTCCGGATCGAGACTGATGACGCCGAAGTAGGTGGTCCGCTCTTCAGGATCCAGCTCAAAGGTATTGTCGGCCCAGATGCCGAGAGCCTCGACCGACACCCGGTTGGAGACGCGGTAGGAAACCGTGCCCTGAACATCCGTGAAGCGCGGACTGTAGTCCCCCTTCAAATCCTGGGTCCCAAAGAAGCGGCCCGGCTGTGCGTACCGCGTCCCGAACGCCCATCCCAGGTCGCCGTCCAGCGCCGAGGACTGTGCATGCACGCTGGCGTCGAGCGTCGAGATGTCGACCGACCCGCTGAGGGACTGATCCTCGGGCTGGGCGTACTGCACGTCGAGCGCCGAAGAGAGCTTGCCCCCGTACTTGGCCGGGAAACCCCCGGTGTAGAACATGATGTCCGACGCGAGGGCCGGATTCATTAGGCCCAGGCCTTCCTGCTCGCCCTGTCGCGGCCGAAACGGGAAAAAGATTTCAAAGCCGTTGATGAAGACGAGGTTTTCGTTGTACCCCCCACCCCGCACTGAGTATTGCTGGGACAACTCGTTATTGGTGGCCACCCCCGGCATGGTCTTGAGGGCGCGGAAGCCATCCTTAAACGGGGTGGGGATGTTCTGTACGTCTTGCGGGTCCACTTGGTAGACGCCAGGTCGGTCGGGCACCTCCGCCTCTGTGACCGTCACCCCCTCCATCTCCAACACAGTCGAGGCGAGGGTTATGTCAAGCTGGGTCGGCTCTTCCGCCACGGTCACCGTGTCGAGGTGGGAGGCGAAGCCGATCGCCGAGAAGCGAAGAACGTAGCGACCCGTGGGGAGTTCAAGGCGGTAGCGGCCGTCGGCCGACGTGGCCGTGCCAAAGTCGGTCCCCCGAACCAGGACCGACACGCCGGGCAGCGGAGCCCCGTGGATCGAGTCCGTAACGGTACCAGTGACCGTGCCCCAGGTCTGAGCGTGGGCGGAAGCGACCCCCAAGAGACAGCATGCCCCAAGCAGAAAAATACGATACAGGCGCATGACGAGCCTACGGATGCGTTCGAGATGTCCGATGACAGCCGTATCAGTGGGGCGAAGAGCAGAAATAGATGGGTCAACAAAGTAACGAAGGGGTGTGGTGAGCCCCCGGTCTCCGGGGACCTCTCCCTGTGCGGGTCACCATGGAATTGAGCAACACCATGTGATCTGATTTGCCTCCCAAAGGTTCCGGGACAGCCTATAGGCCAATCGTTGGTGCAAGGGCAACCAGTTCTACGTATGGTGCCCCTCCCAGAATCGTCCCGGCCCCAGCCTGCAAGGGCGTGTGGGCCCGACTTCGAATGCGTGCCCAAAACATGACCAGCACGAGCACAACTCCTCCGATCGGCAGTCCCGCCTCTATGACCGTCGTGTCGAGTATCGTTCCTGGCACGTGAACCTGCACGAAGAGGAGCGTCGCCACGGCCCCCGTCACCGATGCGCAGTGGACCGAAATCTTCCACCATGTGGTGATGAGAAACAGGAAGATCGTGTTGAGTACATGACACGCGACCAAGGCCGCCAGCAGGCGTTGGCCCGTGATTCCCATCCACAACACTGTGACAAACGCAATCATGCCGGCGCCGAGGACAACAAGAAACGGCCCGGTGCGCTTTCTGCGATCCCGAATTTCCAGGGACTCGATGCGTCCCTGGATTCTCAGCCATCCCACGTAGGCGAGCGGCACGAGGCCCAAAAACACGAGCGCAATCCCGGTGCCGCGGACCACGTCTCCCTGAGAAGCCCCCACGTGGGCGAGCACGGCCCCATACACGAGTGGAGGTAGGGCAAGGGGGCTCACCACGTAGCTCACAATCCTCGCCCCCCATAGTCCGGGTCCCCGTGGCGCCTCGGCTCTATACCCGGCGGACTCGGAGGGGGACATACACCTTCGCGGTATCGAGGGAAAAACGAATCCTCACATTGAATCCTTACATCAGAAGGATGGCGACGAAGATAAGTCCCAAAAGTCCAAAGGTGAGGAGAATCGTGTAAACGAGCAGCAGAAGGAAAGCCTTGATCGTCGACTTAATGACTCCCTGATCGTAGACGTGCCCCATCGCAAGGACGAGGTACAGGAGCGGCGACAATTCGATCCATCCCGCAGCGGTGCGGAGCCACGCCGTCTCTGCCTCGCCGAGGAGAATGCCTACGGTGAACGCCAGAAACGAAAAGGCGTGCACGTGGAGGCTGAAAATGAGGTGCTCGACGTACAGGCGACCGCGCCGAATGTACAAGAGCTTTAGCAAAAAAGCGAAGAGAGGAAGCATCAGAAACATAATGTACGGCCCCCGATCGATCATGCCTCCCAAGAAGTCCTCGGGGTTCCGAAGGGCTTCGGCCACCTTCACGCGGAGAAGCCGTTCGAGACGGGCCTGCGTTTCTGAGTCCCCGATCTCCACGTTGACCGCGCCGGGATTATTCCGGATGGCTCGGGCCCATTCCTCCCGCTGCTCGGGACTGCCGAGGAACGATGGACCCGACGCCGCCGAAATCGAATCATCCGGCATGCTCGCCTGGAGGGTATCGGCCTGTGCCGACGACATCTGCGGATCGAACGGAAACCGAAAGCCCTGCCCGGTAGTCAGGGCGAGCACGGTAAACAGCAGAAAGGTCGTAAAGAGATACAGGCGGAACGGACGGATGTAGCGCTTGCGCCGCCCATTGACGTACTCCTTGGTGAGTCGACCGGGAAGGAAAATGAACTTGGGCAGGGTATGGAGCACCCGCATGTCGAGCTCGATGACGGCCTCGAGCGCCTCATTGACCATATGCCAGATCGGCACGACTCGGTCGGCCGCTTTTTGCCCGCACTGCGAACAATAGGGCCCGTGCAGCAGCGCCCCGCAGTTTTCGCACTGGTCTTCTGGTGTATCAGTCTCGGTGGATGCGGAGGCCCGGTCCGAGGACTCCCGAGCGGAAGATTCACTCGCTGCTTTGCTCTCCTGCCTCTCAGCCTCAGGCTCCGGCTCTTCGTCCAGATCGGCGAGCGCCTCGACTTGGGCGAGGGCATCTTCAGCGGCGGTCCGGGCCTCTTCCGGGTCCGAGGCGGCCTCTCCAGAAAGGTCCCCGTCGCCAAGGTCCTCTAGGTCGTCGTCCTCGAACCGGTCGGAGCCGGAGGGGGGAGCGCTCATGGGAACCAGGCGGGCAGTGAACGTGACTGTAAGGGTCCGTTATAATCCACGCACGGCGCCGCTGAATGTTACGCCCGCTTCGGTAGTGCGTATTGCGTAGTGCGTATTTCGTATCGGACTCTGCACCGGGCTAAAATACGCAATACGAAATACGCAGTACGCAACATTCAGTACGCCTGCGCAAAGAGGACGCGACCCTCGGAAGGCTCTCCCGTCAGCATGTCCGTGCCCTCCTCGTGCTCGTCCCGGTCGAACGGGATTAAACGAATGGTCGCCGAGGTCTTCTCCTGGATCCGAGCCTCCGTCTCCGGCGTGCCGTCCCAGTGGGCCCACGCAAAGCCGCCCCGCCCGATGACCTCCCGGAACTCGTCGTAGTCGTCGACGACGCGGGTATTGTCCCTCTGGCGCTCCTGCGCCCGGTCGTAGAGCGACTGCTGAACGTCGTCGAGCGTGTCGACCACACGCTGGACGATGCCCTGCTGCGCGACGCTCTCTTTCTCCTTCGTGTCGCGGCGGGCCATCTCTACGGTGTCGTTTTCCAGGTCGCGCGGCCCAATAGCGAGGCGCACCGGCACGCCGCGCAACTCGTGCTCGTTGAAGCGCCAGCCGGGACTCTGGGTCTGGTCGTCGTCCATCTTCACGC
>CAYRPX010000045.1:0-15703 GCA_964426195.1 uncultured Salinivenus sp. | reverse complement strand
GAATGATCGCTAACCCGTTGAGGGAATGGAGGACAAGGGTAGTCGCCCCGTTGATTGGGAACTTTTGACCCGGTACGTGTCCGGCAGCTGCACGGAGGAGGAAGAGGTTGTTGTCGAAACGTGGGCGGCGTCCGATCCAGGCCATCGACAGCGCCTGGGGGAACTTCAGCGGGTCTGGGAGAAGATGGGGCAGTGGGAGGACTCATTGCCGGTCGATACGGACGCGAGCTGGAACGACCTGAATCGGCGGATTCGGAAGATGGAAGGGGCACCGGCTCAATCGAAGCAGTCGGTCCGAGAGGGGGGGCGGCAGGCGCGCCGCCGAAGGCCTTCGCATTCCCGGAGGTCGAGGCGCGGGAGATGGGCAGCCGCTGCGCCCTTGGTGGTCGTCATGGTCACCGCACTGACGTTTTTGTTGTTTGACAGGCTTCCTGTTGACCTCGGGATGTCGAAGGAGAAGGTCTACACAACCCAGCGCGGGCAGCGGGCCGTCATTAAGCTGACCGACGGCACCGATGTGCGTCTCAATGTGGACAGTCGGCTCGTGCTTCCGAACGGCACATTTAGCGAAGATCGACGAGAGGTGCGCTTGGAAGGAGAGGCCTACTTCGACGTGGCCCGAGATACATCCCGTCCCTTTCGGGTTCGGGCAAAGGACGCCTCAATTCGAGTGCTGGGGACGGCATTCAACGTTGAGGCCTATCCCGATGACATCGAGACGCGCGTGGCCGTGGAGGAAGGAGGGGTGACCCTTCAGGCGGAACGGGCTGAGGTCCCGGACTCGGTTCTGCTGACGTCTCACCATTTGGGGGTCATCGCAGATCATCAGATTCAGGAAGTTCAGGAGGAAGTCAAGCTCTCGCCCGAGTTGGGGTGGACGGAAGAGAAACTTGTTTTTCGGGACGCCTCCTTCGAAGACGTTCGTCAACGTCTCGGCCGCTGGTTCGATCTTGACATTCAGACCCAGGTTGCTCCAGGCACTGTGGACCGACTGAATGCGACCCTCAATGGCAAATCGCCGGACGAGACGCTCAAGGCAGTTGCTGCCGCCCTTGAGTTCCAGTACAGGCGGGAGGGAGACACGGTCGTGTTTTATCGAGAAGGGCAAGGAGCTGTACGCAAGGAGTAGCATGGTTCTCTTCGTTCCGCTTCCGAGCAGCCTCCCGGCTCTTGGATAAAAGAAGACTCACTTAACTTATTCGAGATTTCCCGATTCTAGTAGAAATATAGAGGTTCGTTATGACCCGGATTACAGGAAACTCGTTCTTGTCGGCGTGCTTCACAACGAATCTTCACCGAGGCAACAGCCTGAATGAGTGCTTTGCGTGGGAGGGCAAGACGATGGTATGGACCCTCGTCGTTGCTTTTGGGGTGCTGTTCTCCACCCAGGCTGTCGCCCAGGAGGCGAGCACCTACATTGCAGGTCAAAGTCCCACGCAAGATCAGGTGACGCCCCGTGACCTTGACGTCGAGTCTCTCCTCCTCGAAAACGAATCCGGCGTTTCCTCGTCCGTGGGCAAGGTGATCTCGCTTCACCTGGAGGACGCGTCTCTGGACGAAGCACTCCAGCGCATTTCGGAGAAGGCCGATCTCAATCTTCTCTACAGCAGTGAGAAAGTAGCCGGGGAGAATGTGACGCTGAAGACGGAAAAAACGTCAGTTCACGAGGCCCTCGGAACGGTTCTTCAAGGCACCGGACTCAGCATCGAAGTCTTCGGGGATCATCTCGTCCTGGTAGATGACACGCAGTCCAGGCAAGAACGGGAAAGCGAAAAGGTCGCCGAGTCTCAGGTAGAAGCGCAGGGCACATCAGGTTTATCAACAGCCCTTTCAGGAGTTCGGGTTTCACAGGCGAACTTGACCTTGCAGACGGGAACGATTGCGGGCACCGTGACGGACGGCACCAGTGGAGAGCCGATGCAAGGGGTAAACATACTCGTCATGGGCACCCAGCAGGGGAGTATTACCGATGAGGACGGAAGCTTTCGCATTACAGGGGTAGAGGCAGGAACTCACACCGTGCGGGCGACCTTCATCGGGTACGCCGAAGAGACCCAAGAGGTGCAGGTGGAGGACGGGGAGACGACCACGGTGGATTTTGCCCTGCAGCCGAGCGAAGTGGCTCTCGATAATGTTGTAGTGACCGCCCTGGGGGTAGAACGAGAACAGCGATCTCTCTCCTACAGCACGCAAGAGGTAGAGGGCCAGGATCTCACGCAGGCCCCGGAGCTTAACGTCGCGGCTTCCCTGCAGGGGCGGGTTTCCGGACTGTCTGTTTCCCAGGCGGGGCAAGGAGTGGGAAGCTCAACGCGGCTGCTCATCCGAGGAAATCGCTCCATTACGGGGAGCAGCCAGCCGCTCATTGTCGTAGACGGGGTGCCCATTCGGGGAGATTTGAGCAACATCAGCTCGTACAACATCGAGAGCGTCGAGGTGCTGAAGGGGCCGAACGCCGCCGCGTTGTACGGGAGTGAGGCTCAGAATGGGGTCATCGTGATCGAAACGAAGGGGGCAGAAGAGGGGCAAGTAGGATTCAGTTTTTCCCAGAACGTGATGGCCCGAGCCCCGATGATCCCCTACGATTTTCAGAACCAGTATGGCCAGGGTTCGGGGGGGCAGTACGATCGGAGTGCAGAAGGAAGCTGGGGAGCGAGAATGGAGGGTCAGAGTGTTCAGCACTGGTCGCCCGCTCCGGACTTGCGGGATCAGACGTACTCGTACTCGCCCCAGTCCGGAAACGTGAGGGACGTGTATCAGGTCGGCTATAATTCGTCCACCAATTTCTCAGCTACGGTCGGGGCCGAAGACGTTCAGAGCTTCTTCTCGTACACGTATACGGATGCCTCGGGCGTGACGCCCCAAAATCAGCTCGCACGACACAACGCACAGGTAAAAACAAACGCCCAGCCAGCGGAAAACCTGTCGTTGAATGGAAAACTTACCTATAGCCGCGAGGTGATTGACAACAACCTTCCGACCGGAAACAGCCAGGGCAACGCAACGAAGCTTGCCCTCTTGCTGCCCCGAAGCATTCAAACACAGCACGCCGAAAACTTTTCCTACCGAGATACAGATGGGGTGCAGCGGCAGAATTACTGGAACCCGGGGACCATTGGAGGAGGGAATCCCTACTGGGCGATCCACCGGAATCTAAGCGAAAACACGACGAACCGGATCATCGGATTGGCGTCGGTCACGTATGACTTCACGGACTTCCTGAATCTCCAGGTTCGGGGATCCGTCGATAATGGCAACACGGAAAGTGAACAACGACTGTACAACGATACCTTTACCAGTGCCCCGAGGGGCGAGTTTGACGTCGGCAAGAATAGTTCCGTCCGATGGAATACGGATGTTCTGCTCAACTACGAGCAGAATGTGACGGGCAACGTGAATATTGACGCCAACGTCGGGGGCTCTATCCGGCACGAGCGAAGCAGTTCGATTGGAGCGAACACAGGCAACGGCCTAACACTGCCCAACTTCTTCTCAATCTCAAATACAAGAAATGTACAGGCAGGCTACGATGTAGGGAATCGCAGGGAGGTACAGTCTTTGTATGGCTCGGGGACCGTCTCCTGGAACGACGCTGTTTTCCTGGAGCTGACGGGTCGGAACGATTGGTCCTCGACGCTTCCAGCTGACAGCCGGTCGTTCTTCTATCCTTCTGTAGGACTCTCTACGGTCCTCACCGATCTTGTCCCCGACGTCTTTCCCGATTTCGTCGACTTTGCGAAGGTCAGGGGGTCGTGGTCCCGAGTCGGGAACAGTGCGCCTCCCTTCATGCTACAACGGACGGCGAATTTCAACTCGGGCGGGAGAAATGGGTTTATTACCATAAGCAGTACCCTGCCAGCGGACAATCTGAAGCCGGAGGAGACGGATTCCTGGGAGATCGGGACGAACATCCGCACCTTCGGCGAGCGAGTGGGACTGGATCTCAACTACTACCACACGACAACGAGCAATCAGCTCTTTACGGTGAATCTGCCAGTGGGCACGGGCGCTGGGCAGAAATTTACCAACGGTGGGAGCGTGCGAAACAAGGGGTGGGAAGCCACTTTGTCGCTCACACCGATTCAGACTCAGGACTTCGACTGGACCATGGATCTGAATTGGTCCAAAAACATGAGCCTGGTCGAAAAGATAAGCGAGAGGCGTCCCCGCTTAACGATCGGCGGGAGCTTCATGCACGAGCTCGTGGTCGAGGAGGGGGAGCCGTTCGGAGAGATTTACACCGTCGGTTTCGAGAGGGACGACCAGGGGCGAGTCATCGTGGGGCAGAATGGGGTTCCCCTTTCCACCAGTGGACCGACGGTCAACGTTGGCAACTTTAACCCTGATTGGGAAGGAGGCATCAGCAGCACGTTCTCGTATCAGGGCCTGAGCCTAAGGGTGCTCATCGACCACAGGCAGGGAGGAGACATGGCCACCTTTACGAGCTCCCGACTCGACGCCGCGGGCGTTACGAAGCGCACCCTCGAGGGACGAGAAGGAGGAGTCGTCTTCGGAGAAGATGTCTTTCCCGAAGAGACGGCTGTGAGGCAGGACGGCTCACCGAATAACACGTCGGTGAGTTCGGAGCAGCTGTGGACGAACATTGGAGGACGAGAAACGTCCATCGGAGAGGCGTTCATAGAAGATGCTACCAACATGCAGCTCCGGGAAGTTACGCTCAGCTACACCCTTCCTCAGTCTGTCGTGTCGAGGATTCCCGTCTCCAACGTGAACTTCTCGCTGGTCGGACGGAATCTGCTCTTCCTCTACAGGGCTTCGGACCGCATAAACCCGAACTTCTTGACGGGCACGGGTTCGGGGGCGCAAGGATTTAATTCGTTCGCTCCCCCGACTCCCCGGACCTTCGGTTTCAATCTTAGCATCGATTATTAATGCCAAAAACGCCTGGCTTTGCGGGGTCCACGGGGAGTGGTGGCCCCCGCAAATCGTGGATAGAAAGCATTAGGAATCCTGATTCACGGAAACATTTCCTGAAGGAGTACCGAGTACTCTCTGGTTGTTTGAGGAAATTCAGGGACGCTTTTAAGAACACCCAGACCTCCGAGTAACCCTAATATCATTAGTTACATCCTGCTATGACGAATTTCCACAAATACCTGCCGGACGGCCTTATAATTTTCTCGCTGATGGCTCTAGCCCTCACCCTGTCTGCCTGTACGGACGACTTTACGGCGATGAACACGCCGGAGGACGAGTTGGTGGCCAACGAGTTGGGGGCCAATAACCTGGGGCAGGCGTTGGCGCAAACCCAGTATCACGGGATGTATGGGAGGCACATTGACAATCAGCGTGCTCAACTCACGTTTGGCAATCTGTACGCACAGATTGAGGCGGAGCAGGCCGGATCCTTTAATACGGGCCAGTACCAAATGAACAGTGGCTGGCTTGATGGGACGTGGAACAAATTTTACGGAGGTGTGGCCCCGCAGATCGAGTTCGTGCGGGAGTTTACGGCGGAGAACGACATGCCCGTTCTAAATGCGGTTGCCAATGTGTGGAGGGTGTATCTTTACCACCGAATTACGGACTACTGGGGACCCATCATATACTCGGAGTTTGGGACGGACGACCCCACGGTTCCGTACGATTCACAAGAGTCTATCTACAAGGATTTCTTCAAACAGCTACAAGAGGCTACCGGGGTGCTCCAGGAAAATTTAGGCGGAAATGCGTTTGGGTCCAATGACCTCATCTACGAAGGGGACATAAACAAGTGGTATAAGTTTGCCAATACCCTGCAACTCCGTCTCGCGATGCGTGTGAAGTACGTGGAGCCGAGTCTCGCACAGACGGAAGCCGAGGAAGCGGTCAACAGGGGAGTGATGACGGAGAATTCGAGCAACGCGATGGTCCTGACCACTCAGGACAACCAGAATCCTCTGATGACCTTCCATAGCTGGAACGAGCACCGAATGAGTGCGGCGATGGAAAGTCTGCTTGAGGGGTACGAGGATCCTCGAATTGACACGTACTGGGCGCCGGTGGGCGCAGACAAGCAAAAGCACTCTGTCACCGTCGGAGACAAGGATGGAGACGGAAGTCCCTTTGAGGGGATGCGGAAGGGGGTTCCCAGAACGCGTAAGGGAGACCGCATAGAGGCGAAGTTTTCCTCTCGGGCCCGGAGGTTTTGGCGGCCTTCTCGTGGAGGTGTGAATCCTCCCCTTCCTGTCATGCGGGCCGCAGAGGCCTACTTTCTGCGAGCAGAAGGGGCGCTAGAAGGATGGAATATGGGGGGGACGGCCGAGGAGCTTTACAACCAGGGGATTCGGACATCTCTGAACGAGGAGAGGTTTGGAGATGTCTCTCAGAGTAAAATCGATTCTTACATTCAGAGTACGAATCGGCCTGTAGCTCCTGCGGACTCCGCACACGAGGTATGCTGTGAGTTTGCGAAGTCTCCCGTATATCCCGACACTCCGGCGTTGACCAACATTCCGGTGGACTTCCAGGGGAGTGCAAACAAAGAAACGAAGCTGGAACAGATCATCACGCAGAAGTGGTTGGCCCTTCACAACGACGGATGGGAGCTCTGGGCGGAAATTCGACGGACCGGCTACCCGAAACGGTATCCCATCATCAACACTCTGAGTCCCAATTTGGCTACAGATGATCTTCCCCAGAGAGTCCCCTTCGTAGAAAGCGAATACAGCAGCAACGAGCAGCAAGTCCAGAAAGCTGCGGAGATGCTCGGCGGGCCGGACAATGCGACCACCGAGGTCTGGTGGGACAAGAAGGAGGGAGCGAACGACAATGTGACGTATCCCTAATTAGTGCGGTCTCGTCTTACCGAAGCACGAGTTGAGCAAGAGAACGGATCTCAGCGACAATTCTCAAAGGACCCGCCGGAGTCGCTTCCGGCGGGTCTTACGAATTTTGTCGTAACCAGAATCAAGGGGAGGAGAGGCCTGCTACAAGCTCTGTCTCGTGTGGAAGTAGCCCTCGTCCTCATTGGAGCGATCTTTTCCAGCAGGAGTGGGAGCGCCCGGATCGATTCTTAGTGTGCCGTCCTTGTATACGATGAACAGCTCAGTTCCCCTCCATCTCCTGTTTGTTGCCACCTCCGTGCTTTTGCTCGGAGCATGTGGACAGAGGAATTCCGGCCCTCCGTTCCCGGTTGACAGTCAGCAAGACTGGCAACGCTATCTGCAGGGGACTTGGGAGTATACTGAAACGAACGTTATGCAGGCCAATGACATTGTTCTTTCGACCGATTCCGTTTTTTATCGGGTCTCTTTTCAGGAAGATACGATGGAGGTAACGAATAAGGACATCGGGGAAAGCTCCGTAAACGTGGGCCACGCCGTCTGTCTTGTAGAATACGGAGCACCGCCCGACCTCGATATTACGGGGTGTGTCCAGTCACGAAAGTACACCGTTTGGCGCCAAGACGGGTTCAACCAACAAAAGGGAGATACCACGTCAATCCAACGCAATTCGGCCCCAGTGGGGAGCCCAAAGGCCAAGCAGCTCGCCGCGGACATTTCTGACGCGTTGCCGAACCTTCGGGCGAGCACGCGGGACAGCCTGATGGTGGGATATGAAAACGGCAAGGGATTCTATCTTACCCGCCAGGAGGCTTCCGGATGGATGTTTGGCGTCTTGGACCCGCTGACCGATTAATCTTCTGCAATGATGACACTACACGTGTCGGACGGAGAGAGGATTATTATGTATTTTAGAGCTCGATTTATATCTATAATACTTTGTTTATACCTGTTTATTTTTTTGGGGTGTTCGGTCGAGGAGGGAGGAGGTAAAGTGTTCAGTGAGGTGTCATCTTCTCAGTCGAATATATATTTTTCGAACGATCTTTCGGGGACGAAAAAATTTAATCAGTTTACCTACAGGAATTTCTATGCAGGAGGAGGGGTTGCCCTAGGAGATGTTAACGGGGACGGATTGACGGACGTGTACCTGACGGCCAATCAGAAGAGCAATAAGCTGTATCTAAACAGGGGCGATTTTGAGTTTGAAGACGTGACCGACGAAGCGGGGGTTGGAGGAGAGAGGCCGTGGTCCACAGGAGTGAGCATGGCGGACGTGAATGGGGATGGACACATTGACATCTATGTGACGAACTCCGGCCAGTTCGGGAAAGAAAAACGCAAAAACGAGCTTTTTATCAATCAGGGAGACGGCACCTTTGCGGAGCGGGCCGAGGCATTCGGGGTTGCCGATGCAGGCAACTCGATCCACGCAGCCTTTTTTGATTACGACCGGGACGGAGACCTAGACCTGTTTGTTCTGAATAACTATGCCTCGAAGCCGATCGAGGACTACGATCTGAGCAGGAATCTTCGCGACACGGACCATTTTCGGGGGGGAGATCGGCTCTACAGGAACGACGGCGGGGAATTCACGGAGGTAACGCAGGAGGCGGGCATTTATAGCAGCGAGATCGGGTTTGGACTTGGGGTGTCGGTGGGGGATGTCAACCGGGATGGATGGATGGATATCTATGTTTCAAATGATTTTTTCGAGAGGGACTATTTGTACATAAACAACGGAGATGGCACATTTAGTGATGAAATTCATCGGCTAGACGGCACGAGTTCTACTTCCATGGGGGGCGATATTGCAGATCTTAATCAGGATGGATTTCCTGAAATATACTCAACCGACATGCTTCCCCGCAGCGAGAAGAGGCTGAAGACGGTGGCAGACTTTGTAAGCTGGGAGCGTTTTCAGGAGTTGGAGGAGATGGGGTACTATCGCACCTATGCTCGAAACATGCTTCATTATAATAATAACGAGAACGGGTCGTATAGTGAGATTGGGCGGTATGCGGGGGTCGAGTCCACCGCCTGGAGCTGGGGCGCGCTGATGGCCGACTTCAACCTGGACGGAGAACGTGAGATTTTCGTTGCGAATGGATTCTATAAGGATGTTACGAACAAAGACGTGATGCTTCGCCTCCAGGACGAGGAGGTCCGACGGTCTATCTTTAGAGGGGGACAGATCGATTACAAAAAGCTTTTGGAGATCACTCCTTCGGTGCCCCTTTCGAACTATTTATTCGAAAATGTGGGGGACATGCGCTTCGAAAACAGGGCAAAAGAGTGGGGGATAGGGGAGGAAAACTTTTCGAATGGGTCGGCCTACGGGGACTTAGACAATGATGGGGACCTGGATCTCGTGGTCAATAATGTCAACGATAAACCGTTTGTGTATCGGAACCGGACGGTAGAGCAAAATCCGGATCGTCGGTGGCTGCGGGTGTCTCTGAAGGGAACGCCTCCCAATACCCTCGGGGTGGGGGCCCAGGTCGAACTGATCGCAGATGGACGCCGCTGGTACGTGGAGCAAATGCCGCAGCGCGGGTTTCAGTCGTCGGTCGACCCGGTTCTACACGTTGGATTGGGGAAGGGAATCCCGAGCATCGATACGATGGTAGTGCGCTGGCCGGACGGTCGGACGAGTCGTCGGACGGAGGTGTCTACCAACCAGGAGATCGAAGTTCACCAGAGTGAGGTCCCTGCTCCGGCGGGAGAGGCCTCTGAGGAGAAGGCCGGTGGCCGAATTTTCGAGGGGATGAAACGCGATTCACTCCTGGTTGAGGTGAGTGAAGAGCTTGGCCTGACCTGGAAGCATGAAGAGTCGGCCTACAGCGATTTTGAGCAAGCCCCTCTCCTGTTCCACATGCGCTCGACGGAGGGTCCCCCGCTTTGCACCGCAGACGCGACTGGGGATGGGCGGACGGACATCTACGTGGGAGGAGCTCGGGGACAGCCGGGGACTCTGTTTGTGCAGCGTAGCGGCGGTCGCTTCGAAAGGACCTCTCAGCCGGGTTTAGAGGCGGATCGGGAGTCAGAAGATACGGACTGTGCGTTTCTGGACGCCGATGGGGAGGGGCCGCCGGAGCTCTACGTTGCCAGCGGAAGTAGCGAGTTCCTGGCCGGGAGTCCAGAGCTGGCCGACCGGCTGTATCGGGTCCAGTCGGGAGGAGTTCTGGAGCGGTCTGGAAACTTGCCCCCTCAAGAAGGGAGAGGACGGCCGACGGGGACGGTAGCCGTGGGGGATGCCGATGGAGACGGAGCGCCGGATCTGTTCGTTGGGGCTCGGATGCAGCCCCCCGCCGAGGAGGAGCCACAGGGGTACGGGAGCCCGGTGGGAGGACGGCTTCTGATGAACGATGGGACCGGTACGTTCACGGACGCGACCGCCGAACGGGCTCCTCAACTGCACGCCCAGAAGTTGAGGACGGCAGGGGTGACCGACGCTGAGTGGGGGGATCTAAACGGGGACGGGCAGTCGGATCTGGTGGTCGTGGGGGAGTGGATGCCTGTGACGGTCTTCGTTGGCCGAGAGGACCGGCTGGTGCGGGCCCCTCCCGACTCAGTGGGGTTGGAGGGCACGTCGGGGTGGTGGCAGAGTCTGACCCTCGCGGATCTGGACAGGGACGGAGCCCTGGATTTCGTCGGGGGCAACCACGGGCTCAACTCTCGTTTTGAGGCGAGCCCGGTGCATCCGGTCCAGATGTGGGCCGGGGATTTCAACCGCAACGGGGCTCTCGATCACATCATCGCGAGGGAGCGGGATGGAAAGGGACCGTATCCGATTGCCCTGTATCAGAATCTCGTTGAGCGCCTGCCGTATTTGAAGTCGGAGTATTCGACGTTTGGCGACTATGCCGAGACGACCGTTCCGGAATTGTTTAGCGAGAAGCAGCTTGAGAGTGCGGATCACTACCACGCCGAGCAGATGGCAAGCGTGGTCGCCTGGAACGACGGAAACGGACAGTTTCACGTGGATTCGCTTCCGTTTCAGGCGCAGCTGGCCCCCATGTACGGGAGCCTAGTTGCGGATCTGAAGACCGGCGGAGAGCCCGAGATCCTGATGGGGGGAAATTTGCGGGCGGTAAAGCCGCAGATGGGGAGCTACGATGCAAGCACTGGCGTGCTCCTTTCGCAGGACAGAGGGGACCGACGCTGGGAGACTGCCTCAAGGGAAAACGAGTTCTTCATCCCTGGGGAAATTCGGGATATTGAAACGATTTCGGTCAACGGGGAGTTGGTGATACTTGTCGCTCGCAACGACAACTCCCTCCAGGCTTTTCGGATCATACAGTAGCGACGCGCTGCGGCGATTTGGCGTTCGGGCAGGGCTGCCCAACCCTGATTCGCGATCCGTGGATCTTCGAGAGTCGGAAGAGACGACAATTCTGAAAACCACCCGGCGCTGGTTCGTTACGTTTCTGAGGGAGACTCCGACCTTGCGACCACAATTGTTGCTCCCGGGCTGCTCTTCCTCTCGGTCGGGAGCTCCGCTCACTTCTCGCTTGATCGATCTGACAACTTGTTATAGTATGGATATCGCAGTCATTGGCACCGGCTACGTCGGGCTCGTTTCGGGCACCTGTCTCGCAGAGATGGGCCACGATGTGACCTGCGTCGATATCGATGAGGAAAAAATCCAGGCCCTTTCCGAGGGAGAATTGCCCATCTACGAGCCGGACCTGGAAAAATATTTCGATCGGGTCCGCGCGGAGGAACGCCTCCATTTCACGACGGACCTGGCGGAGGGGATTGAGGAAGCGAAAGTTATCTTTTTTGCCCTTCCCACGCCGCCGGGGGAGGATGGGTCGGCGGACCTGACGTACGTGAAGGAGGCGGCTTCGGACGTGGCGGGGCTGCTTGCCACCGGCGCCGTGGAAGGGCCCGAGCGCCGCATCGTCGTCAACAAAAGCACCGTGCCAGTCGGCACTGGGGCAGAGGTCGAAGAGGTCTTCGCGGGCAAAGGCTTGAAGCACGGTGAGGACGTGGCCGTGGTCTCCAACCCGGAGTTTCTGCGGGAGGGCTCGGCGGTGGAGGACTTCATGAAGCCCGACCGGGTCGTAATTGGCACTGAGGTCCAGTGGGCCTCGGAGCAGATGGAGCGCCTCTACGAGCCGTTCGTGCGGCAGGGCAACCCAATTTTGATCGTTGATCGCCGCTCGGCGGAGATGATCAAGTACGCGGCGAACGCGCTTTTGGCGACGCGCATCTCGTTTATGAACGAGATTGCGAACGTCTGTGAGCGGGTCGGGGCGAACGTTGACAAGGTTCGGCTCGGGATCAGCAAGGACCACCGCATCGGACCGCACTTCCTGTATGCGGGCATCGGGTTCGGGGGCAGCTGCTTCCCGAAAGACGTGCAGGCTCTCGCCCGGAAGGGGCGGGAGGAAGGATACGACTTTCAGATCCTCGACGCGGTCTTAGGCGTCAACGACCAGCAGCGTCGGCGCTTAGCGGAGGAGGCCAAAGCCCGCTTCGATGGAGACCTCACCGATCGGCGGATTGTCCTATGGGGCTTGTCGTTCAAGCCGGGGACCGACGACACGCGGGAGGCACCGTCCCATGTGATCATAAATGAGCTTTTGGAGGAGGGCGCCGAGGTGGTTGGCTACGACCCCGAAGCAATTGAAACGACGAAAGAGACCTTCGGGGACCAAATGGAGTACGGCGACGGGATGTACGACGTCTTGGGCGGGGCCGACGCCCTCATCATCTGCACCGAGTGGCACGAGTTTCGACGGCCGGACCTGGGCAAGGTCCGGGACCTCCTCGCCTCTCCGATCATCTTCGACGGGCGAAACTTGTACGACCCGGCGCGGATGGCCGAGATGGGCTTCGAGTACAAGTCCATCGGTCGACCCAGCTACGCGCCGGAGACGCAGGAAGAAGCCATCGAGGAAGCGATCCTCGAAAACGGCCAGCCTTAGCCTGTGCTTTGCTCCCACGCTCCCGTGCTTCCTTTCTCCTACGCACCCACGCTCAAACGCGATGCCTAGAACGCTCATCACCGGCGGCGCCGGATTTCTCGGCTCCCATCTCTGCGACCGCCTGATCGAGGAGGGCCACTCGGTCGTCTGCATGGATAATCTGATTACGGGGGACACCGAGAACATCGAGCACCTCTTCGAGCTTGGACAGGATCGCTTCCGGTTCGTCGAATACGACGTGACCGACTACCTGCACGTGAACGGAGAGCTCGACTACGTCCTTCACTTCGCCAGCCCAGCCGCGCCGGACGACTACCTGAAGTATCCCATTCAAACGCTGAAGGTGGGGGCGCTGGGGACGCACAAGGCGCTCGGGCTCGCGAAGGCGAAAGGCGCGCGCCTCCTACTCGCCTCCACGAGTGAGGTGTACGGCGACCCCCTGGTTCATCCGCAGCCGGAGGATTACTGGGGGAACGTCAACCCCGTGGGAGAGCGGGGCGTTTACGATGAGGCCAAGCGCTTCGGGGAGGCGCTGGCGATGGCGTACCACCGGTACCACGGCGTAGGGGTCCGTATCGCGCGCATCTTCAACACCTACGGCCCGCGGATGCGGATTGACGACGGGCGGGCGCTGCCGACGTTCATGAGCCAGGCCCTGCGTGGCGATCCCCTCACGGTGTATGGCGACGGGAGCCAGACACGCTCCTTTTGCTACGTCGATGACCTGGTGGAGGGCCTCTACCGGCTTCTGATGAGCGACCTTACGGAGCCGGTAAATGTCGGCAACCCGGATGAGGTCACGATCAAGGAATTTGCGGAGGAGATCATTGAGGTCACCGGTAGTACGAGCGGCATTGTCTACGAGCCGCTGCCGGAGGACGACCCGCAGGTGCGGCAGCCGGACATCACGACGGCGAAGGAGCAGCTCGGGTGGGAACCAGAGGTGGACCGGCCAGAGGGGCTGCGGCGCACGCTGGAGTACTTCCGAGAGAAGGTGGAGGTGGCACCGGTAGAGGAATGAACACGGAGGAATTCACGAATCGGCGGGTGGGGATCCATCCGTAATCTGAACCACACGCTGTGGGAAAGGAATCTCGACGTTTGCCTCCCGAAATCGGTTCAGGGTTCTCCGATAGACAGCGTCCCGGACGGCTCGCTTTCCCCGGGGCCCATCGATCCAGACGAGAATCTGAAGGAGGATGGCATTATCTCCGAGAGACGCCACGTTAACTTCCGGCGCCGGCGTTGGGAGAATGCGATCCAGCTTCCCGATGATTCCCTGCAGCAGATCGGTCGCCCGCTCCAGGTCGGTTCCGTAGGCAACACCGACTTTCATTTCCAATCGGGTCTTCTGCTCAGGGAGCATGTGGTTAATGATAATCTCTCGCCCGAGCACGTCGTTGGGAATCAGGACGATTTCGTTGTCGCGCGTGCGGATGATTGTTTTGTGGAGGTTGATGGCAAGTACGTCTCCCATGTATTCTCCCACCTCAATCCGATCACCAACCCGAAAATTTCGGTCGGCGGTGAGCGTGACCCCCGTAAGCACGTTCGAGAGGATGGTCTTGGCAGCCAGGGCCACGGCCAACCCGGCAATTCCCATAGAGGCAAGAAAGGCGGTTACCTGGATGCCCAGTTCCCGGAGTGAGATCATGATCCCCGCAATCCAGATCACATAGACCGCCGTCAGGTCCAGCAGCCGCACCACCCGCTCGTCGATGTCCGTGTCTGTTCGTTCGGCAAGAGGAAGACCGTACTCCCGGATGAGATTTTTGACTAGGCTGGCCAGGATCCAGGTGCCGGTAAGAATGAATAGCGCCCGCTGTGCCCCCTCCCACTGGTCAAATTGCTCTCGCACCTGTGGGATGCGGTACAGGGCGTAGTTCACCGAAGCGAGGGCGACCAGGACGCTCACCGGCGGCCCAAAAATCCGAAGCAGGATTCCGTCGATCTGAAATCGGCCTTGATCGGCCTTGCGGGCCAGCCAGTGAAGAAGGTAGTACAGCACGTACGCCCCGACGCATCCGGCTGCAACGAGAGCGAGGGAGACGACAAGATCAGAAAGAGGAATGCCGTTCATGAGAGAGATTCTGAGGTTGGGGGAGAGAAGCTGCAGAGTCCGGTCCGAAACAATTGGGTGCCGAGAGGTCCCTCGCGTGTAATATACACGAACGTTGGGGGCTAATCGAGCCCGTTTCTCCACGACCTTGAATCGATCTCTTTCTCCTTATGCTGTACGTTGGACCTCAACGCGATGGATCGCGTCGCTGGGGACGACTGAAAGTCATTTTCGTTGCCTTCCTCTTGTCGGGAATGGTCGGGGGATGCGATGAGGTCGGGGGACAGGGGGAAGACCGATTTTCTACCAGGATTGCGGTCCAAACCCTCACCACCGGTGCTATGAACGTCGAAGAGGTTGACCGGGGGCAGTATGGACAAATTGTGGAGGGCACCCAGCGTGTGCTCCGCGACGAGGAGGCGTATGCGTCGTTTTGGGAGCGTCTGCACGCGGGTCGCAATCCGGTTCCGGACCAGCCCGAGGTGGACTTCGAAAATCGAGTCGTGATCGCGATTGTCCAAGGTCGACGGCCGACGGGGGGATATGGCGTCGAAGTCGACGAAGTGTGGGCCAGCGAAGACGAGGAACAGATTCAGGTGCAGTTTACAGAGACCGTTCCCGGGGAGGGGTGTATTGTAACGCAGGCCGCGACGTCGCCCTACGTTCTGGTCACTGTGGAGGCGCAAGGCGAGGAGGTTACGTTCTCCGGCTCCAAAGAGACACGCTCCTGCTGAAATGGCACAGGAATTGTCGTTTCTCCACCAGGGGCACCGGCCTCCCCGTACGCGTTTACGCCTCCGTCTCTTTCGTGGCGGCCTCTTTGGCAGTAGACGCTTCGTCCTCGTCGACTTCCGCCTCGGAGCGATTGGGACAGTCCTCGCGGACGCAGTGGCCGTACATGTTCAGCGAGTGGTGCTTGATCTCGA
>CAYRPX010000044.1:0-15758 GCA_964426195.1 uncultured Salinivenus sp. | reverse complement strand
CTCGTCCAGGACGACGTCAACGAAGACCTGCTGTTTGCGGCCACGGAGTTCGGCATCTTCTTCACCGTCGATGGCGGGGAGGAGTGGATGGAGCTCGGCGGCGCGCCCACCATTTCCTTCCGCGACATTACGATCCAGCGGAGCCACGACGACCTGGTTGGGGCCTCCTTCGGGCGCGGCATCTTCATTCTGGACGATTACACGCCGCTCCGTACCATCAGCCCCGAGCTGCTGAATCAGGAGGCTCATCTCTTCTCACCGCAGACTGCCGACTGGTACGTCCCCGACGAGGTCTCCGACTCGCAGGGCGACAACGACTACCAGGCGGACAATCCGCCGTTTGGGGCCGTGTTCACCTATTACCTGAAAGACGGCTACCAGTCCCAGAAGGAGGAGCGGCAAGAGCGAGAAGCGGAGCTGGATGAGGACGAGGACGTCCCGTTTCCCGGCTGGGACGAGGTGGAAGACGAGATGCGCGAGCAGGGGCCGAGGGTCGAAGTCGTCATCAAGGACGCGGCGGGCACGGTCGTGAACCGAGTGAAGGCCCCGAGATCCGAGGGCCTGCACCGCGTCAACTGGGACCTTCGGCATTCGTCGAAGGACCTTGTGGAGCTGGACGAAGGATTCGAGGACATTGACGCCGACGGATTTATGGCCACGCCGGGCACCTACAGCGCCACCCTCACGAAAGTCCAAGCGGGAGAGGTCACGACGCTGGCCGGCCCTGTTCAGTTTGACGTGACCCCGCTGCGGGAGGGCACGCTCGAAGGGGCCTCCGACGAGGAAATCGCGTCGTTTCGGGAAACTCTGGAGTCCTTTCAGCAGGACCTGACGACCACCTCGAACACGCTTGCAGAGCAGGTGGACAAGGTCGAGTCCATGCAGGCGGCGCTTACGCGGGCGGACAGCGAGGCGCCCGATCTGATGAGTCGGCTTCACGATGCGCGGACGAATCTGCTTGAGCTGCGGGAGGAGATGGAGGGAAGCGAGGCGAAAAACGAGATCGGCGAGCGGAATCCGCCGACTCCGACCGACCGCCTGTTCGTCGGCTACCGGGCCCTCGGCACCACATACGGCCCCACGGAGATGCATAAAGAGACCCTGGAAACGGGCCGGCGGGAACTGGCAGACATTCGGCAGCGCCTCGATAAAATTACCGAGTCCGTCATTCCGGACCTCGAACAGGCCCTTAAGGCCGTCGGGGCTCCCCCGATTGAGGAGTAAAGAGGTCTCCGGCTTTAGCGAGTTTGCGCTGGTCAGGAGAGCGAGCCGCTGATGGAGCTTCCGGCGCCTCCGTTTCTCAAGGCGGTCGCGATCGGGCCGGATTCCATCGGGTGCGGTGGCCGAAGGGCCGGCGGGCCGGAGCCCTGGCCAGCGGCGTGTACTTTTACCGGTTGCAAACCGAAACGAACAGCAAATCGAGGCGGATGACTGTCATGCGGTAACGATTGAACTTTTGGGACATGAGCTCTTACCGGCGCGTGAGTGGGGCCATAACGTTTCGTATCCGGCTGGGCTGTTACTCGTAGTTTGGAGATCGCACCTCCGATTCGTAAAATCCCGTGTAGCGCACCCCTCTTCTCTGAACGAAGGATTTTTATGGACCCGTTCCCCTCCAACGAGTGTGAAACCTCGTCGCTTTCGAGTCTTCAAAAAGTCGGGTTGGTTCGGGTTCTTCTCACACGTCGGCAACTCCCGTTTAGGTCTGCGTCCGGTGTGGGTTCGACTTCCCTCCCTCCCGCTCTATCCCGCCAGAAAGAGTCTATGCAGGATGAAAACGACCATTCTGTGACGTGGTTATCGACCTATCTGTCATGATCTTACAGCCCATGGGAGGCTGTGGAAACTGTACAAGAAGTGTGTGCCCTCTATGTTTAAACCCCCTCCCTCTGCTTCTTCTCAAACAGGAGTTCACTGGTGTCGATTGTGGACCGCGGTGAAAAACCGCGGGAAGGTGGGGCTGGTGGTGGCTCCTGTTCTGTTCTTCCTCGGAACGCAGGTCGATTTCCGGACTGATCAGAATACTTCAGCGCCCTTCTCAAGTCGGCAACAAGACTCAGTGGAGGAGCAATCGGTTCCTTCCGCTCGCCTTCCCGATGGCGAGGAGATTTATCAGGCCCGGTGTATGAGTTGCCACCAGAAAAAGGGACAAGGGGTGCCGAGAACCTTCCCGCCGCTCCAGGAAACGAGGTGGGTCAATGGCGACAAGGGCCGACTCGTCCGGATCATTTTAAACGGTCTTTCCGGCCCCATCGAGGTAAAGGGATCGACGTATCAGGGCACAATGCCTCCTTGGGGCAGTGCCCTCAGCGACGAAGAGGTCGCCGCGCTCGCGAGCTACGTACGCTCGAACTTCGGCAACGACGCTGCTTCCGTCGCGGCCCAAGAGGTCGCACAGGTTCGTGCCGTGGCGAAAAATCGAGAGCAGCCCTGGACGGTGGAGGAACTGAAGAAAGAGACCAACCAGGGCATACCCGGCGATTCCACAACGGCCGAGTAGACTGGACCCTCCTTGTTCGGTGAAAGAAGGACCTCAGTCGCTAACTATAGCCGCGCGGCAAGAAAAAGCGGGGGCGGAGCTCCTTCCAGTAGGGCGGCCCCCTCTTGTAGAAGGGGCCTCCTCAGCAGGAAGGGGCAACGACGGTCTACTCTTTGAGGGCCGCTGGCGTGCGAGTCATTCCTGGGCCCTCGAAGCGAATCCAGTCGAGTCGCATCAGCGAGGCGTCCTCCAGTCCGTGGAACGCGAGATATAGCGCAAACGGCGTGCCCGGATCGGAAACAGCGACGGAGACATTCGTCCAGTCTGAGGGGGCCGTTCCCACGTTCTCGTAGTCCCGCTCGGCAAGCTCCACCGTGTCAGCAGCAGCTGAATCTACGGGCGCGGGATCGAGATCCGTTTCCGCGAGCACAGGACCATCCGGCGCACCCTGGCGAACTTCGATTCGGCCCCCTGCCATAGAGGCGACCCGGAAGGTCAAACGGTCCACATTTCGGAGATTTACGGGAGCATAGGCGGCATGATGCCCATCCTCCACGGTGAGCACGGTTCGCTCCTTGTCGGATCCATCATCTTGGAGGGTTTCCTCCCCGGCACCTTGTACTTCCGTGGTGTATTCGGCCTCCTTGCGGCGAGGCTGAAGTCGAACCTTGGACTGCCCCTGAGTGGCCCCCGCCTCTGGCCCCCCCTCGTCGGTGTAGCGGGCCCCAAGAGCGGCAAACAGGTTTTCCTTCGGAGAATAGTGTCCCGTCCGTTCGATGCGAAATGTGCCAGTCGCTCCAGTCTGTTCCTGAAGGGGCAACTCGTGAGAGTCACGCCCGAGGTAGGGCTGAGCGACGAGGCGTGTCCCCGAAATCGAGTTGTCTTCGGGGTCTGAAACGGAAATCCGGTAGGGGACCGGAGTGTCAAACGGAACGATGCCCCCCTCCAGGGGCCAGTCGATCGTAACGCTTGGACGGGTGTTCCCGGCTACGATCGATACGTCATTAGTAGCAGAGCGCCCGTCCGCATCCGTGACAGTCAGGCGCACCGTATAACGGCCCGCCGCCTCGAAGGAGTGCGTACCCCGCGCGCCCCGGTAATCCGTCGTGCCATCCCCATCGACGTCCCACGTGTAGGTGAGGGGACGTGCGGTGCGATCGAGGCGCGTCGTGTCGGCCTCGAACGTGACGGAGAGCGGCACAGGGCCAGACGTAGAGGAGGCCGTCGCCGCGGCGACGGGGGGGCGCTCCGGCCCTTCGTGGTAGTCGAGGCGCACGATTTGGGAATTGGGGCCGCCCCAGAAGTTGTTGCCCCACTGGAGGACGTACAAGCGTCCCTGCGGCCCGACCTCCAGGTCCATCGGGCGGATGAAGGATTTGTCGGTAAAGAGAGGGTTGATGGCAGCCGGGTCGCCGGTCGAGTCAAGGGTGACCTCCTTAATCCAATTCCGTGCCCATTCGTAGATTAGAAGGCTTCCGTCGAAGTAGGCGGGCAGGCCCCGGGGTCCGGAGGAGGTGCTGTCGTGATGGTACACCGGGCCCGCCATCGCGGAGCGCCCCCCTGCTCCCATCTGGGGGAAGGCATCGGACGGGCCATACGGATACCAAATCATTGCCGGTTGGGCCGGAGGGAGGGCGCGGGCACCCGTATTATTCGGCGAGTCGTTCACGGGGGATGCGGGATCGAATTCGCGTCCGGACGTCTCCGCGGCAAAGTCGTACTCGTGATAGGCTTTGTTGTCGCCGACGAAGTAGGGCCAGCCGTAGTTGCCGGGTTCCCGCGCCTGATTGAACTCATCGTGTCCTGCGGGGCCGCGGGCCGAGTCTGGGGCTCCCGCGTCCGGCCCCACATCGCCCCAGTACAGCCAGCCGGTTTCGTCGTCGACCGAAATGCGATAGGGGTTGCGGAGGCCCATCACGTAGATTTCGGGGCGGCCGCGGCCAGGATCCTCGAAGAGGTTGTCCTCAGGAATCGTGTACCCGCCTTCTGGTTGGGGAACAATCCGCAGAATTTTCCCCCGGAGATCTTGGGTGTTCGCCGACGTGCGTTGGGCATCCCAGTACGTGCGGTCCGGTCGCTCGTCGATGGGACTGAACCCGCTGGAGCCAAACGGATTCGTGTCGTCACCCGTACTGAGATAAAGGGTTTGTCCGGCTGGCCCAAAGGCAATCGACCCTCCCGTGTGGCAACACTCCTCCCGCTGGGTGGGGACCGTTAGGATTTTCGTCTCCTGGTCGAGGCGAACTTGGCCGTCCTCCACGGGAAACCGAGAGAGTTGATTGCGCGCTGGGGGGGTCGGAGGAGAGTAATACAGGTATATCCACCCCGTCTCGGCGAAATTCGGATCGAGGGCCATCCCCATCATTCCATCTTCGAAGTTGGTGGAGACTGGGAGGTAGCCGGCCAGCGACCGTGTTTCCGTATCGGGATGCCAAATCCGAATGATGCCCCGTCGCTCGACGTAAAAGACCCGTCCGTCCGGGGCAACGTCCAAGTCCATCGGGTCCGTAGTCGTGCTGTCCAGCACGACCTTTTCGTAGCTGCTATTGACCGTGGCTGCGGCGTCTCCCTCCACCCGCCCAGCGGCCCATTCGAGGCCCCCAAGGAGGTGAGTCCGGAACTGCGGATCGGCGTAACTCTCGCTCGTATGCCCGCCACCGGTATAAAAAGCCCGTCCCCCGTCGTGCTCGTGCACCCAGGCAATCGGATGGTCGGGCCCCATTGTCCCTCCCTCGTAGGATTGTTCATCGAGCGTGGCGAGCACATGCACCGTTCCGCGCGGGTTCGTGCGGTAGTTGTACCACTCGTCGGTTCGGGACCAGGCGACGGGAAGGGCCTGGCTTGCCGGGTGGGCGGGATCAGAGACGTGGACCGTGCCCGACTGCACGGGGGGATGATCGTCAAAGTAGGCCCCTACGAGATCCCCGTACCACGACCATTCGTACTCCGTGTCCGCCGCCGAGTGAATGCCGACGAAGCCATGACCGGCCTGAATGTATTTTCGGAAGGCGTGCTGCTGCTCCTCGTCGAGGATGTCGCCCGTCGTGTTGAGAAAGACCACGGCGTCGTATTGGGCGAGCCGGTCGCTTGTAAATACACCGGCTGACTCCGTCGTGTCGGCTCGAAAATTGTGCTCCTCTCCGAGCTGTAACAGGGCTCGTTTCCCTGCTGAGATCGAGGCGTGGCGATAGCCCTCCGTCTTCGAAAAGACGAGGACAGAAAACCGTGACTCGCTGGTTTGGGCTTGGACTTCGTCACAGGCCTCGGGTCCTCCAGCGACCCAGAGCAACAAGAGGACAACGGGGAGGGCGCGTCGAAAAGGCATAGAAATCAAGAAGGGGAAAGAAAAAATTGATTGGTGCGCAGCAAACCTAAGCAGACCGCGGGCCAACTTCATTCTCTGCGTCGACCCAACAGGGTGATCGTATGGTAAAAGCCGTGTCGAGCGATGGAGGCTCAGGTGCCTCTGGTCGTAGGGGGAGATCGGAAAAGCACGAGTGAGTGGGAGCGTGGGGGCACCGAGATTCTGCCCCTGTAGAACGGGGCGAACAGGACGCCGTCGCTAAGGTGCGATTGCCGTGGTCGCCCCAACAGACCAATTATTCGGGGACCTCCCGCGTCCTCGCGCATTTTCACGAGGCTCTGTTGGGAGCGTGAAAGCCTCGGGAGTTTGAAGGAATCGCGAGGCGACCGAAGCGCCCTGACCAAAAGAAAGAAGTGCTTTCAGAGTGAATCTCATCGAATTTGGCGTTCTCGCCGCATTTGGGGGATCTTTCGACTCCGATTCGTCTCGCTCAAGAGGATTCCACCGCAATGGGGGTGCTTGAGACTACACTCGTCAGAGCAAGGCAGTCCGACCGGAATTTCCAGTCGTCCGGAGGCGCAATCTTCCGACATTGACAGTGGGTCGTCCTTGCCTTTCATTTTCAGAAACTTAATTGGATAAATCCGCCCCCAACCGATGCACTTCTTTTTTCGCTGCGTAGTCCTGAGCACCACACTCCTTGGCCTCTTGACGGCGGCCGGAGGGTCCGTAATGGCCCAGGAAGAGGGACCGCCCACCGAGCGATTTCCGGTCGCGACCCATCCGGATTCCGTGTCCCTCCCGGAGGGGCTCCAGGCCGACGTGTGGGCGGAGTCGCCGATGGTGTACAACCCAACAAACATCGACGTGGGTCCGGAGGGACGGGTGTGGGCAATCGAGACCGTGGACTATCGGAACTTCAACAATCCCTCCGAGGAGCACCTCAGCCACCCGAAGGGCGAGCGGGTGGTCATTCTTGAGGATACAGACGACGATGGGCGGGCGGACACGTCGACGGTCTTCGTGCAGGACGACGATTTGGTCGCCCCTCTTGGCATTGCCGTCTTTGGGAATCGGGTCCTCGTGTCGTCGTCGCCGAAAATCTACCTGTACACCGACACAAATGGAGACGACAAGGCCGACGAGCGGGAGGTGTTTCTCTCCGGCTTTGGCGGTCTCGACCACGACCACGGGATCCATTCGATTTCGGCGGGGCCGGGGGGACGGTGGTACTTTACGGCCGGGAATGCCGGGCCCCACATCGTGACGGACAAGTCGGGGTGGACGCTCCGCTCGGGAAGCATCTACTCGGGCGGAACCCCCTACATGGAGGACAATCAGCCGGGACTGGTAAGTGACGACGGGCACCGCCACCCCGGCGGATTGATGCTCCGCATCCGACCGGACGGAACGGGCCTCCGGGTCCTGTCCGACAACTTCCGGAATCCCTACGAGGGAATGCCGGACTCCTATGGCAATGTCTGGATGAACGACAATGACGACGATGGGAACGCCTCTACCCGGGTGCTCTGGGCCATGGAGGGGGGGAGCTACGGCTACTTTAGCCAGGATGGCTCCCGGTTCTGGGGCGCCGACCGCCGCCCCGGACAAGAAACCTTTACTGCGCATTGGCACCAGGAGGATCCGGGGGTACTGCCGGCCGGAGACCGAACGGGGCCCGGGGCCCCCACTGGGGTAGAGGTGTATGAGAGCGAGGCGTTGGGCGAAAGGTTTCGGGGGCTCCTGTTGAGTCTGGACGCCGGAAAGAATACGGTGTTCGGGTACCACACGTCCCGGAAGGGGGCGGGCTTCGAGCTGGACAAAACGAGCTTTTTCAGTACGCTTCCCGACTCGATGGTGCTCGATCCGGAGGCCTACGAGAACTGGGACGTCGAGGAGAAGAGCCGCTGGTACCGTCCCAGTGACGTGGCAATCGGGACCGACGGTTCAATCTACGTGGCCGACTGGTACGACGAACGGGTAGGAGGGCACGCAATGACTGACTCAACCGGGTACGGCCGCATTTTCCGGATTCACCCCGAGGACCGGTCCCTCACGACGCCGGAGTTCAACCTCAGTACGACGCAGGGGCAGATCCGGGCGCTAAAAAGCCCGGCCAAGAATGTTCGCTACCTCGGCTTCGAGCGCCTTCGGAAACAAGGGGATGCCGTCGCCGACGAGGTGGCCCCCCTGCTCGACGCCGAGAATCCCTACCACCGCGCCCGGGGGGTGTGGATGCTTGCCCACCTCGGATCCGAGGGAAAGGCTCGGGTCGAGCACCTCCTCACGGACGCGAGTCCTCGCATTCGAGGGGCTGCATTCCGGGCCCTTCGGCAAGTTCAAGACACGAGTACGGTGCTCGAACATGCCCGAGAGCTGGGGGATGATCCATCTCCGGCCGTCCGGCGCGCGGTTGCCCTCTTTCTTCGAGACCTCCCCTTGTCGGAGAGCAAAGACCTCATGGTCGATCTTGCTCGCCACTACCACACTGGAGATCGGTTTGCCCTAGAAGCGTTCGGGTTGGCGGCCGAAGGCGAGGAGCAGGCGGTCTACGAGCTTCTGCAGTCCGAACTCAGCCCCGCCCCGCCCGCCGATTGGAGCCGCAAGTGGGCCGATCTCGTCTGGCGGTTGCATCCGCCGGGCGCCGTGGCCCCCCTTCGCGAGCGGGCTGCCTCCCCCTACGTCAGTTGGAATGAACAAAAACGGGCGATGGTGGCCCTGGGCTTTATCGATACCCGCGAGGCCGTCGACGCAATGACGGCCCTCGCTGGTCTCCACGATCAGCCCCGCGTGGCCCAACGGGCCCAGTGGTGGCTTGACTATCGTCGGACCAACGAGTGGCACGATCTCAAGGACTGGGACGCCGACGAAGAGACTCCATCCCGTGACACGGACCTTGCGCAGATGACAAAGCTGAAAGAACAGGTCCTCAGTGAACAGGGCTCGTCCGTCGAGCGCACAAAGGCGGCCGTCGAGATGGCAAACAATCCCGTGGGGGGGCGCCTCCTCATGCAGCTCGTGATTGAGGAGCAGTTGCCGAGTTCTGTGAGAGACTCCGTCGCAACTCCCCTCCAGGACAACCCTGATCGGACCGTACGGACGCTCGCGAGCCGGTACTTAGACCGCGCCGACGCGACGGTCTCCTTTGCCGGCACAGACGTCGCCGGTGGAGGGGAGACCGAGGAAGGGCGCATGGTGTACTACACGAAATGTGCCACCTGTCATCGGGTCGGAGATACGGGGGTCGATGTGGGGCCTCCTCTGACCAATGCTCGGCAGATGTTCGGTCGGAACAGCCTCATCCGAGCGATTCTTCGGCCCAACAGTGGGCTCGCGCACGACTACCTGCCCTCGATGGTGAGTACCACGGAGGGGAACGTTCTGTATGGATTTCTCAGGGCGGAAAACGCGGAAAACATCGTCCTCAAAGATCCGCACGGTCGTGAACACGTGATTGCGAAGACCCGCATCAAGGACCGGAGGCAGCTTGAAGTGAGCCTGATGCCCGGACCGAAGGAGCTGCAGCTCAGTGAACAGAACGTGGCCGACCTGGTCGAATTTCTGCGGAATCGCACACAGTCCGAAAGTGCAAACTGAGCGCTGACGGCCCCCGTTGTTTGTGCTTTTTCAGCGTGGTGCCGAAGGCCCGGGACCCCCAACAGTGTCGTACTCACGCGTATTTTTATGCTCCGCCGATTCCTGCATGTCGCATCTCTGCTCGTTTTGGGCCTCACAGCCCCGGGTGCACAGGCTCAGTTTCAGGGCCTCGCTCCGGACACCCTGCGGCTCGACGACCTCTCCGCCTTCCAGTCTCCTTCTGAGAACTGGTCGGTCGCTGATTCGGCCTGGGCCGATTCGAGGCGCTCTCACCATCTTGGAAGGACGGCCGGGGCCGGGGTGCTCGTGAATCGACCGACGGAGGCTGCACGGGGTCATCTCCGGACGACGTGGACGCACGGGGACCTGGAGATTGAGATGGACGTGCTCATGCCCCGCGGATCCAATTCGGGCATCTACCTGCAGGGGCGCTACGAGGTGCAGCTGCTCGACAGCTGGGGGGTGCAGACACCGACGTTCGGAGACATGGGCGGGATCTATCAACGGTGGGAGGAGGAGCGTCCGAAGGGGGAGCGGGGTTTTGAAGGCCATCCGCCTCGGGTGAACGTCGCCAGGGCGCCAGGGCTCTGGCAGCACCTCAAGATTGACTTTCGGGCGCCGCGTTTCAACGAGGCAGGGGAGAAGGTGGAGGACGCGCGCTTCGAGAAGGTCATCCTCAACGGAGTGGTCATCCACCGCAACATCGAACTGAGTGGGCCCACCCGCGGGGCGGCCGTTCGTAGCGAGGCCGCGACGGGTCCCCTGCTCATTCAGGGAGATCACGGGCCCCTGGCGATCAAAAATGTTCGGTACAAGCGCTACCGTCCCGGAAGCCTGGGCCTCTCCGATCTCCAGTACGAGCGCTACGACGCAAGTCTGGACGAGGGGCTCTCTTCGTTGGATACCGTCGAGGTCGCCGCACAGGGGGCCACCGACCGAATCAGTCACAAGGTTCTGGGCACGGAGGATGACGTTGCTGCGGCGTTTGAGGGCGCTCTCACGGTCCCTCGGGCGGGGACGTATGCCTTCACGCTCCTCCTGCCCTGGATCCCAGAGGAGTCTCCTCCCGAGAGCCCGCTGAGTGGAGGGGGACGCCTCCGCATTGACGATGAACTCGTCGTGTCCCATGCGGGGACGACTCGCAGCGCGACGGGATCGGTCCATCTTCAGGAAGGTGCCCATCAAGTCCGTCTCCTGTACTTCAAAAACCGGGAGGAAGCCGCCAGTTCTCGAGTCGCTCTCGTTGCCGAGGGGGCCCATCTTCGCCGGCAAACGCTTACGACCGACCCGTTGCCGAGGGGGCTGAGCGATCCGATCCGCGTCGCCTCAGAAACGGCGCCGACCCTTCACCGAAGTTTTTTTCGGCACGGCGGGGAGAAGAAAACCCACGTGATTTCGGTCGGGAGTCCGAGAGGAGCCCATTACGCCTACGACCTCAATCAGGGCAGTCTCCTGCGGGTCTGGAAGGGAGGCTTTCTCCGAGCGAACCCAATGTGGGAAGGGCGGGGCCACGCGCAACGGGCGGTGCCGGTGGGGAGTGGACCTGTATTTTCGGGGGCGCCCCCTCTCGCTGTACTGCCCCACCGTTCCGCCCCGTGGCCGGACTCTGTCCAACGGTCCGCCGCCCACGAGTACCTCGGCTACCGGATCGGCGAGCACAGTCGGCCCACGTTCCGGTACCGGTTTGAGGGATTGAGGGTCACTGATCGGATTCGCGCGGACAGCAGTGGCGGACGCCTCACGCGGCGGATTCGGCTGTCCGGGCAGCCAGCGTCGGATCAGGTGTTCGTTCGGCTGCTCCGGTCGGAGGCGGTAAGGCGCACCGATGGGGGGCGGTTCGTCGTGGGCGACCGGGCGTTCTACGTCGATGTCGCGGAGGCGACGGGTCAGGATCTGCGTCTGCGGCGCAGTGACGGGGCCCGCGAGCTTCTGCTCCCCGTCTCGGCCGAGGGGCTCCCGCTCACTGTTCACTACGAAATTATTTGGTGAGAGATGTTCGTTTCGAGGTTCCTGATCCCTATCGGATGTGGACGGGGCTGTCGCCGGGCCCCCCTCTGGCTCGGGCTCTTTGGCCTACTGGCAATCTGGGGCGCCGGTCTCCCTGTGGCAACTCTCGGGCAGGACGAGCCCACCCCCGGGGCCGTAACCGAGTCGGACTATTACGAGCTCCTGTCTCTCCCCATCCCGGAGGACGTTTCTCTCGAGGTGGGAGGCATGGCGTCGATGCCCGACGGAAGGCTCGCTGTTTCCACGCGGCGGGGCGAGGTATGGCTGGTCGAAAATCCGACGCTGGAAGAGGGGGAATTGCCGCACTACCACCGCTACGCCCACGGCCTCCACGAGCCGCTCGGCCTGGCCTACAAAGAGGGGGGCTTTTACACAAACCAGCGAGGGGAGCTGACTCGGCTCGAGGACACTGATGGCGACGACGTGGCGGATCGTTACGACAACGTTCGCTCGTGGCCCCTCGTGGGGAACTACCACGAATACTCCTACGGGCCGATGATTCTCCCGAATGGCGATCTCTTCGTCACCCTCAATTTGGCCTGGGAGGGAGGGGGGAAGAGTCTCGCGCCGTGGAGCGGATGGACCCTTCGCGTAAGCCCGGAGGGAGAGCTCATGCCCGTTGCGCCCGGCTTACGCTCGCCGGCTGGTTTTGGAATGAACGCCGAGGGGGACCTCTTTTATTCGGAGAATCAGGGCGACTGGGTGGGGGCCGGACGGATGACCCACGTCGAACCGGGGGACTTTCTGGGCCATCCCGCCAGTCTGAAGTGGGCGGATCCCCCCAAGTCCCCCCTTGACCTCACGGCCGAGGACGTGCCGGACACGGGCGCCCCAATGCACGAGGTCGTCGAGCAGGTTCCGCACCTCAAGCTTCCTGCCGTCTGGTTCCCGCAGGGCATCATGGGCATCTCTACGTCGGACATTCTGGTGGACACGACCGGGGGGGCGTTCGGGCCCTTCGGCGGGCAGCTCTTCGTGGGCGATCAGGGACAGAGCAAGGTCATGCGTGTCTTTCTCGAGACGGTGAAAGGGGAGTATCAGGGCATCGTGTTTCCGTTCCGGTCGGGCTTTCACTCGGGCGTGCTGCGGCTCTCGTGGGGCCAGGACGGATCGCTGTTCGCCGGGATGACCGATCGGGGCTGGTCGTCGACCGGCAGTGAGTCCTACGGGATCGACCGCCTCGTCTGGACGGGCCGCACGCCCTTCGAGATGAAGAAGGTACAGGCCCGTCCGGATGGCTTCGAGATCACGTTCACCCGGCCCGTCAATCGGGATCGTGCGGCCAACCCGGAGAACTACGACATTACCAGCTTCACCTACCACTACCATTCCACGTATGGGAGCGAGCCCATCAACCGGGCTTCGGTTCCCATTACGCAGGTTCAGGTCGGAGAGGAGGCCCGGTCGGTTCGCATTGCCGCCGACAGCCTGCGCCCCGGATACATTCACGAGATTCGGCTGCAGGAGATCACCTCAACGTCGGGCGTGCCGCTCCTTCACAAGGTGGGGTACTATACCCTCAATCGCATTCCCGAGGGGGAGCCCCTGGCCGCGCGAGAATCCCGGCCGAACCCCGAACGGCCCGCACAGACGTCCCCTCAACCTCCCTCGGATGCGGAGACCGTCCCGACGTCCTCCAAGCACCAGACGGAACGGCCCGAGGCCTGGACGGGCGGGCCGGACCGGACGATCCGGGTCGGGACCAAACCGGGCCTCCAGTACGACAAGACCGACATTCGGGTGGAGCCGGGAGCCCGGGTGAAGCTCGTGTTCGAAAACACGGACGACCTGATGCACAACCTGCTCATCGTGCGCCCGGGCACGGTCAAATCGGTGGCCCAGGCCGCTCTGGACCTGGGGCTGGACGGGCAGGAGCGAGGATATGTGCCCCAGAGCACAAACGTACTCTATCACACTAGTCTGCTCGAACCGGAGACCGAAGAACAGATCTACTTTACGGCGCCGGAGGAGCCCGGAACGTACCCCTATGTCTGTACCTTTCCCGGGCACTGGCGGACCATGCAGGGGACCTTACGGGTGGCCGAATAGGTTTCCGCCCGTTCTACGACTCGTCTATGGACTCGACCAAGTGATTTTACCGGTATGACTGATCCGTTTCGTGTGGGCATCATTGGGGCAGGGGCCGTCGGCGATCTGCACGCGAGGGCCCTCAAAGAGCTGGACGACGCCACGCTCGTCGCGGCGGCTCGTCGCTCGGAGGGGCCCGGCCGCGCCTTTGCGGAGGAGCACGGCTGTGAATGGTACGCGGACTACGAAACGCTGCTCGACGAAGCGGCACCCGAGGTGGTGACGGTGGCCACCCCGAGTGGCGCCCACCTCGGGCCTACGGTGGCGGCCGCCGAACGAGGCGTGCACGTCCTTTGCGAGAAGCCCCTCGAGATCACGACGGATCGCGTGGATCGGATGGTGGAGGCCGCCCGCGAGCACGGCATCAAGCTCGGTGGGATTTTCCAGCAGCGCTTCAACGAGGTCGTCCAAACCGTCCACGGCGCCGTGTCGGAGGGACGGCTCGGGGAGCTTGCGGTGGCCACTGCCAGCGTGCCGTGGTGGCGCGACGATGCCTACTACGAGGGCACCTGGAAGGGCACGCAGGCGCTCGATGGGGGCGGGGCCCTCATGAACCAGTCCATCCACGCGATCGACGCCATCACCTGGATTGCGGCCGCCCACATGGACCTGGAGCCCGGCGCACATCCCGTCGCGGAGGTCTTTGCCTACACGGACCTGCGGGCCCACGACCCGGCCCACGTAGAGGTGGAGGACACGGCCGTCGCGGTGCTCCAGTACCGGGACGGAACCCTCGGGCACGTTCTCGGCGCGACCTCCATGTATCCGGGGGCCCTCCGGCGCCTTCGCGTGGCGGGGCGTCAAGGAACGGCTGAAGTGGTTGAGGACGAACTGGTTCGCTGGCAGTTTCGGAACGAGCGGGCCGAAGACGAGGAGATCCGTGAGGCGTTCGGAGGGGGAACGGAGGAGGGCGGTGCGTCGGACCCCATGGCGATTGACTACGACAAGCACACCCGGAATATTCGGGCGTTTCTTGACTGGGTCGATCGTGGGACCGACTATGGGCTCGACGGGGAGGAAGCCCGGAGGCCAGTTGCGGTGATTGAGGCCATCTACGAATCGGCCGACACCGGCCGGCCGGTCGCCCTCCGCTGACCAACGACGTTCCCCGGTCCTCAGATTGCCGGGGCAACAGGACAGACGTATTTGGGCAGTTGGAGCGTTCAGAAGATTCGTTGTTGGCCACGGCAATCGCATTATACCATCTGCGTCGAATCGTTGTACAGATTCTGAGTGATCGGCGCGGCCAGAAGAGGAGAGCTGAACTGTTGATCCTGCCTCCATCTCGATGTAGGGACGACCGGCGGGTCGTCCCTACGTGGACGAATGGGAGTAGAACTGCACATCGAAACCTCGCAATTGGTATTAGTCCAGCACTCCCTGTGCCTGCGCCTCTCGTAGGTCCCGGTCGCCGAACGGGACCGGTCCGGGTCGGCGAACCGGACCTACTTTGGGGCCAGTATTATGCCCGGATTCGGAGAAATTCGGAGGTCTCAATCCCCCTCGAAGTGCGAAGGGATTCGGCTTTGTCAATTGATGCGATTGCCGTGCCCCCTTGACTCCGGGCGTTGACTTTCCCTTCACTCCATCCGACATTCATTTTAAACGTGCGGCATAGTAGAAATGCGCTCCGAAATGGGGGGATTCCTCAGCCGCAGATCGTCCGCCCCTGACGACAGACGGGAGTGGACGAGAAAACGCTTGAGCTGAGGAAGACGACCGCGGAGGCCCTCACCCGCTGGCTCGTGGATATTCCCCTCGGGCAGCGGGCCGTCCGGTTAGTGACCTACGACGTGGTGCGGGCCGCCGACTGATCGCCCGCCGCCTTTGGTTGCCGACGTGGAAGGAAGTTTGTATCCTAACGGCTGTAGGGATGCTTCTTCTTCGGCTTTGAGCGCGGGAGCGTGAGGGGGAGGGTGTCTTGCGTTGTGCGTGTGGCGCTACGCGTCGGACCGCCTAACGCCCACCTGGGTCGCCGAGGTCGTTCGAGACGGTTGCACGGAGTGGCCCGAGGCTCAAGCGGATGTCGCCCTGTCCCACTGCAGAGCACGAGCTCTACCGATGCGTTTCAGACTCGATCCCCGAATCACGACCGCGCTTCTGGCATTGCTTCTGGGCCTTTTGGGGGACTCTCCCGCCGGCGCCCAGCCGGTCGAGGTCCGAAACACCCACTTCAGTCAGGAGGGGAACGCGATCGTGGTCACCTATGACCTGGTGGGAGAGAACGGGGAGACCTACGAGACCACCCTGCTCCTGTCGACCAGCGGCGGGGCGGCGTTCGAC
>CAYRPX010000043.1:0-15866 GCA_964426195.1 uncultured Salinivenus sp. | reverse complement strand
ACCATCCGCATCGAATATCTGGAACGCCTGCAGGGCCACTACGAGGAGTGGATTGCCAACTACGATCGTGGCCCCAAGCTGATCATCGACGTCGACGAACTCGACTTCGTCCACGAGGAAGAAGATCGCCGGGTCGTTTTGAACCAAATCGAGAGTCGACTCTTTGGTCTCTTCCCCGACGAGTGAAGCTCTCTTCCACCGATCGGGCCCGATCCAGACGTGATGCGACCATGCTCGCCCCCCTCCACTCTTTCGCGCCCGGTCTCCTTCGGCCGTTCTCCTTCGGGTGCCTTGCACTTTTTGTTGTCTTGGGATTGGGACTCGTCCTCCCTCGTGCGGTGCACGGGCAGATCGACACGACCGAAACCCCACCTCCCGACACGCTTCAGCGTCCACCTGCAGATACGGTACAACGGCCTCTCGGGGAAAAAGCGGAGCGACCGCTTCCAGACACCGCCGAACGGACTGAACAACCACTCCGTCCACTGTCGTTCTCACCGCCGCTGTACGGCCGTACGCAGACCGATTCGATTCCGGGTCGCCTGCCGCACGTGAGCGTGGAGACAATTCTCGCCGAGCGAGCCGGGGGGTTCTTCTACGATCTTGGGGAGTACGGCTGGCCCCACGGATGGAGCCCCCGGGGATTCGCCCCCCACCGCGTACACCTCTGGCACGATGGCCTCTCGTTCGACGATCCCCTGACGGGACGCCCCCGTTTCGAACTTCTTCCTCCCTCCTTTTTGGCCTCGCCCCGCATCGGAAGAGACCCGGGTGGGGGCGCGGTGGGGATACACACCTCTTGGCGAGCATATGCGCCCAAGCGCCCCCTCACCGAAATTCGCTACCGGTACAGCAGAGATGGACTCCATGCCGTTGAAGTCGGGCATTCTCAGAAACGCCAACTCGACCTCCTCGGTCGTCCCGGCGTGCTGCACATCACAGTCGGGTATGGGGGCCGGAAGGCCGACGGGGTGTACGACGGCAGCGCAGTGCGTCGCGAACGACGCCTCTGGGGACGCCTCCGGTACCAGACCAATGAGTGGGCCGTCGAACTGGCTGATCGATCGTCAAACTTCCGGATCGGGGCCCACGGAGGGGCGATCCCCCCTGGACAGGGGTTCACAACGATCTATGCCCTTCCCGTGGCCGCCAGCAGCGTGCGCCGTCCAGATGCCCGCCGCAAGACGATCCGCAACGACCTCACTGCCCGCGTGCGGGGCCCTTTCCTTCCCTCCTTCGACCATCGCACCGAAATGTCGGCGCGATGGACCTCCCACACGTTCGACTTCCGGCCCGACGAAGAAGTAAGTGATACAACATGGACCACCAAACTGAATGGGGGCCACGTGCGCCTACAGCAGTCGCTGACGACGGGAGCACACACCCTTACGGGCACAGCACGAGGGAGCTTGTGGGACGTCGCCCAGAGCAACGTGCCCTCGATCGACGGCTCCCGAGCCGCGGCGCACCTCGGTCTACGGGATTCCCTCCAGCTGGGCAGAACCCCGGTCGTCCTCGACGTAGGAGGTCACTTCCCCCCCGAACAGTCGTACCCGTCATTTCGCGCCTGGAGCCAGCACTCCGCCGGCCCTTTTCGCGTGACGGGGTCGCTGAAGGCAACCGGTCAGCAGGGCGCCTGGATTGAGGAGAAGGGATTTCCCTTTGTCCATTCCCTTCCCACCGCCCGCTCCGGGGGTACAACCCGTCTGCTCGAGGGCACTCTGGGCATCCACGCGGAGGCCGCTCCCTTCGACGTCGAAGTGACCGGCTTTGCCCACCAGATTCGCAATTCCGTCGACCTCTATGCCGTCCGACCAGATTCCGACTCCCCCTCAACGATCACGGACACGGTGGCTGCCCGAACCTCTTCAACCCCTGTACGACGCGCGGGCGTAACCGGGGAGTTAGGCTGGCGCAGGAATACTCAACGCGGCCTCTATGCCACCGGCCGGGGCACGCTCGTGCAGACGCTCAACGCCAGCGCCTCAGCCCTGCACGACCGCCTCGCCCGCACGCTGCCCGTCGCCTTCGGCCGAGCGCGGATTGGGGCACGATTCGTGATCTTCACTGATCTCGTCACGGATCTCTACGTGCAGGCTCGAGGATGGAGCACCATGAACAGCCGATGGTTTCACCCGCCGACCGGCCGGTTCGTCGTCCCTCCTCGCGAAAGCCCCGTTCCCGGCCCGAACGCCCCTGCCCGCATCGGGCCGAGTGGTACTGTTGACGTGCGGGCGGAGGCCCAGCTCCGCAGTGCTACGCTCTTTTTTACCTTTCAGAACGTGCAGGCAGGCACCCGACTGCAGACCGGCACGTTCGTCGTGCCCATATATCCACTTCCTTCCCAGCAATTTCGGTTTGGCGTCTTCTGGCCGATCTTCGATTAAGGAAAGGAATCACCGGCATGTGCCGCCGAATATAATGAATTGTGGGGTGATCTGCAATTTCAACCTTCGCTTCGATTTGGCTCCGGTACATGTCCTCCAGGATTCATCTTCCCGAATCTGTCCGTGATGCCCTGACGGACGTCTGGACCAGTGCTCAGTACTACGGACTCGGCCTGTACTTGGAGCTGTCTTCTAAGGACGTCTTTCTCTGGGCCCAGGCGATTGCCTTTAAGGTTCTCGTCACAATCGTCCCGATCGTCATCCTTGCCACGGGCATCATTGGACGCATCCTTCAGGGAGAAGACGCATTCACTGCCGTCTCCACATTTATCCGAGAACTCCTTCCGGGAGGCCAGAGCCAGCAGCTTATCGATTTCCTCACTCAGCTCCAGGACGCCAGTGCGACGATCGTGGGGATTGGGGGAATCGGCCTCTTTCTCTCTGCCATGTCACTCTTTATTACCCTGCGGATCGCGGTCAGCAATGCCTTCGAGCAAACCTGGCACGAGCAACGGTCTTTATTGCGGGGCTACCTGTTCGACGCCCGGATGGTGGTACAGGTCGGCGTTCTCTTCCTCTTGACGGTGGGGCTATCGGTGTCCCTTCCGTCGTTTGTCAACGACATGATTCTCGGGCCCCTCCTGGGACATGAGCAATGGCTGCTGTGGCTGTGGAATCGCACCATCTGGATTACAGGGGTGTTGCTTCCTCTTCTCCTTACAACGGCCATGTTTTATCAGCTCTATTACTTCGTCCCGAAGCCGCATCCCCGGCAGCGGAGTGCTCTCGTCGGTTCCCTGATTGCCGCTGTCTTGTGGGAGACCGCCAAGCAGGCCTTCACGTATTATGCCACCTACGTCGGATACGGCACGGGGACCGAAGCTCTCGGAAATACGTTCGGGCTCATCGTGGCATTTGTGTTCTGGGTGTACTTCTCCGGGATCGTTCTCATGATCGGGGCCATCGTGGCGTCGCTCCGCGAACACCGCCACGTGACCGCGGGGGAACTGCCCCACGCGAAACTGCCGCCGGAACTCTACTCCCTTGCCCCGAACGACGACGGGGATAAGAGTGTCGAAGGAGATTCATCGCCCGCTCCCCACGAGTCTGAGACTCGCCACTCTTCCCCTTCCTCTTCGCCGACGTCATAGGCGATCCCTCCCCTTTGCAAACTGACTGCTTCTATCACCGCGGTGCTGTTCTCACCTGTTCTCCCCCCCGGGTTTCCTCTCGGTTCTCGGGTGGTGCAGGTCCTCGTCCTGCTTGCCATCCTCTCAGGCTTCCCTCCTCAAACCCTAGCGCAAGCGCCTCTCCGATACGTAAACGGAGAAACGACTGTCCAGAACGTCTCCTTTCGGTTCGTCGACCAACAGACATTCGAACCGAGCCGGCTCCAGGAACAGATCGCGACGGATGCTCCCGGCACTCTCACCCGCCTGCGGAACCAATTCTCCTTCCTTCCTAGGGTACAGCGCCGTCGTTTTCCCTTCGAGCCAGTGACGCTCCAGAAAGACGTGGTGCGGTTGCGCCATTTTTATCAACAAAATGGGTTCCCGGAGCCAGACGTTGACTATCCGGCCTCACAGCTGGACACGACCCAGAATCGCATTCAAGTCATTTTTACGATACGTGAAGGGTCCTCTCTCGACATCCGTGAGACTGAGTTTCTCAACGCGGAGGGCACTGCTCCGGTGCGGTCGGAGCTGAGTGGGGATGTACAAAAGGCGTGGACGACGTTCCTCGACGACGAGATCCAAATTGACGGTCGCTATACCGATTTTGCCCGAACACAACTTGCGGACCAGATCCAATCGTGGTTCCGAAACCGCGGGTTTGCGTTTGCACAGGTCCGATCGACCGCCTCGGTGGACACTAGCCAGTATGCCGTGGACCTCCGCTTCCGCGTGGATCCGGGCCCCCGCGCTGTGGTGTCCGAAATCCAGATTGACGGCAATGAGTCGGTGGAGGCTCCTACGATCCTGCGCGAACTTCCGTTTTCGATAGGCGACCGCTACTCAGCCCGCAACGTGACGGAGGGTCAACAAAAACTCTTCGACCTCAGTCTCTTTCGCGTAGCGATCGCCGACGTGCCCGATCAGCCCCGAGATAGCTCTGTTGAGGTGCGATACCGGGTTCGTGAGGCCAACCTCCGAGCCTTTTCGGGCGAGGTCGGATACGACACCCGGTCGGGCATAACCCTGGACGGAGGGTGGCAGCACCGTAACTTCTATGGCAACGCCCGGACGTTCAGCGTCAACGTTACGGCCGAAACGGGACTTCCGGAAAATCCCCCGAGCTTTCTTCCCGGATTCCTCTCCCGGTCGTCGTCACAGGAAATAAGTCGACAATTCCGGGCGTCTACAACCCTACGACAGCCGTACCTGTTCTCGAACCGTCTGTCCGGGTCAGTATCTCCCTTTGTACAAGAGCGGCTGAATCCGGCCCTCTCTCCAAACCCCAGCCGTCCGCTGAGCCTGAATGAACGGCAATTCGGAATCAACTCGACCCTCGTCTTCGAGATTCTTCCCTATCGGACTCTTTCCCTCCAGCACTCGGTGTCCCGCACACGGCAGTATCTGACGACGGCCACCGGGGACACGATCCGCAGCGAAGCCCCGTTGAGCGAGGAAGAGGACCTTTTCAACAAAAGTGTCTTCACGATAAACGGGACCTTTGGCCAGGCCGACGATTTCGTAAATCCCACGAAAGGATTCATTCTCCGACCCTCGGTGAGCTTGGGGGGCTTCCTCTTTGAGTCGGGAATCGAGTTTGTGCGTCTCAACACGGAGATGAGTGGCTATCTGCCCGTGTCCGACTACGTCGAATTGGCGGGTCGGTTGTCCCTGGGATCGATGTGGCCCTTCGGAGAGAGCCGAACCTCCCTTACGCCGTCTCCGTCTTCCACGGGCCAAACCCAGCGGCTGAATCGAATATATCAGAATCGCTTTTCCGACTACCTCTTCTACGCCGGTGGGGGTAGCGACGTGCGAGGATGGGCGTCTCGACTCGCCGGCGGAAAAGTTCTCCGAGAATCTCCGGTCCTGCGGGGAGGATACGTGTATCGTCCCATTGGGGCCCGCACAAAAATTGGCATGAGCCTCGAGGCCCGATTCCCACTGCCCGGACTCGGGTCCAGTTGGCGAACCGGTGCGTTCGTGGACGGGGCATACTTGACCCCTGGACCACTAAATTTAATCCCCTCCGCCAGCGTACCGGCCGTCGTGACCAACGCCGAGGGCGCCCCCATCCATACGGATCCGTCTCAGCTCCTCGTTGGCATCGGCGGGGGTCTTCGATACGAAACCCCTTTTGGCTTCCTCCGAATCGACCTGGCCCATAAACTGACCCCCGACAACTTGGACCTCCGAACGGCACAGGAGGTGGGCACCGCGGTGACTGCAGACGATCCGCCCCCCGTTTCCGAAATTGACTCTCGGTTCCTCCGTCGGTTCCGCATTCACTTCGGCATCGGTCGATCCTTCTGACCACGGCCGCCTCCACTCGCTTCTCTCCGCTTTTCCATCGACCGTGACCACCCCTTCCGACACAAATCTGTCCTCCTCCGATTCCGAAGGCTCCCCGCGTCTTCGGCAATGGGGCCGCCGTGTATTATGGGGCCTCGGCACACTGATCGGGACTGGCCTCCTGCTCGTGGGTCTTCTGCTCCTCGTGCTACAGACGGACACGGGAGCCACCACGGTCGCCCAGTTTCTGGTGCCGCGGGTCAATCCGATGTCCAACACGACCCTCTCCGTGGAGCGGGCTTCGGGCAACTGGGTCCAATCCCTTCGCCTCACGAACGTGTCGCTCACGCGTCCTGATAGCGCGTCCGGTCGCTCCGTTTCAATGGCCCACGTCGACACGCTTGCGGTCCAGTATCGACTGGGCGCCCTCCTGCGGGGCCGTCTCCACCTGACGTCCGTGTCCGTTGATGCCCCCTCGATCCGGATGCGACAGGATCCCGACTCGACCTGGGACTGGGCCCGCCTTGCTCCCCAATCGGAGGCAGCACCGGACGACACGAGCGCTACGACCATGTCGGTTCAAATCGACCGGCTGCACGTGGAACGCGGCCAGTTCAGTGCCGCATTCTATGCCGGGGGACGAGACTCGACCGCTCGCGTTCAAGAATTGGAACTGCGGGCGCGCGACGTGCACCTCGGCCCGTCGTACGAGGGACATCTCGACACGCTCGGCCTGCGAGGACAGCCCCCCACCGACACGACCACGCTTCGGCTGGCAACCGCCGGATCCCTCTCGTCCCGTCGACTCCAGATCGACACGCTCCGGCTCACCTCTCCGCGAAGTCAAGTGGTCGGGCACGGCGTGGCCCGCCTTCCCCTCGGCCCCAACGACACTCTCGACGACGTGTCCCTTTCGCTTCGTGCAGCCCCGCTGGTCCTGGGCGACCTGACTGCGTTTGTGCCGACCCTCGCGGTGGATCCCCAGGAAGCCATCGACCTCGATGCACACCTGACCGGCTCGGGGCAACGCCTCTCCCTCACAACAGAGGCCCGGGTCCACAACGGAGGCACGCTGGACGCTGAGGTGGAAGCCACGCCACGGATCGAGCCCCTCACCGATAGTGACTCCCTCCAGTACCGTATGGAGGCCCAGGCCCACCGCCTCACTACGAGCCTTCTCGCCCCCTCCGACTCCACCCAAAATGTTATTTCCGCCACCATCGAGGGCACCCTGGAGGGACGCGCCCTGGGGGCCCTCTCCGGCACCCTTCGGGCCCAGATCACGGATACGCGTCTCTATGGCCTCCGAACGTCGGAAACGACCGTGCAGTCCATCTTCAAGAAGGGAACCGCCGAGGTCAACCTCCAGGGCGTCTTGAACGAAGCGCCTCTCTCGATTACGGGCAGGGCCCATCCCTTCGACGCTGCCCCCTCGGCGGACCTGACGGCGAAGATTCGCAACCTCTCCCTGGCCGCCGTAGCGCCCGACGCCGACATTAACGGTTCTATAACGGCCACCGCCCGACTAACTGGCCAATCGATTGCGACCTCGGACGCCACCTACGACGTGGACGCAACGTTGCAGCCCTCCAGGATTGAGTCTCAGCGGATTGAAGCGGGACGACTCCGCCTAACCGCACGGCCAGAGGAGCTGTCCGTGAACGGGAGCCTCCGCTTTCCTCGGGGCCGAATGCAAGTCCTTGGATCTTCGCTCCTGGATGGCTCGGAGCAGTTCACCCTTGAGCGCGGTCGGTTTGACGACGTGAATCTGGCTGCTCTGCTTGGGGATCCGACGGAAAGCCGCGTGACGGGAACGGTTCGGCTGCAAGGACGCGGCTTCAGCCCTGCGACGATGCAGGGCCGGGCCACCATCACAATCTCGGACGCCCACTACGGCCCGCACCAAATGTCCGCGTTGAACACTCAGGCCCGTCTCGACGGGGGACGGCTCTCCACAGAGGTGTCCGCCCAAATCAATGGAGGCCAATGGACCTTTTCGGTTCTCGGACGGCCCTTTGCCGCCGTCCCCTCCGTCGAACTCACGGAGGGCCGCTTCCGGAATGTCGACATTGGCCCCTTCCTCCAGGACACAACCCGGTCGAGTGCTCTTCACGGCACGGTCCGAGGCCGCATGCAAGGTACGACCGCCTCAACCCTGCAGTTCGACGCCGGACTCACCCTGGAGCCGTCCCGCCTCAACCGGCAGAAGATTTCGGGGGCCTCCCTCGAGGCAACACTGAAGAACGCCGTTCTTCAATCCACCCTCACCCTGGACACTCCGAAGGGAGGCGCTCACCTCCAAGCTGAGGCCCGGCCGTTCGACGACCTCTCCTCCCTCCACATCTCGGACGGCTCCTTCAGCAACCTTAACGTGGGTGCGCTGGCCAATGTATCGGGCCTCAGCACCGCACTCTCCGGGAGACTGTCCCTCACCGCCCGGGGCACCGACCTCTCACGCCTGACTCTCGATTCGGAGCTGACCCTTCAGGAATCCACCCTCAATCGGGCCGCCCTTCCGAAGGGTCGGCTGTCCGTGAGCGCGGAGGCGGGCCATGTAGAGACTGCTGGAACGTTTTCGGTGGCCGGGGGGTCGCTTCAACTCCAGGGGCACCTCGACAGTCTCGGACACACTCCGACGTACACCCTCGAAACCACAGCCCGTTCGCTCGACGTGAGCGCCCTTGCTGGCCTCGATTCCCTCGAGACGAGCCTCCGCACTGCTCAGTGGACCGTGAATGGCCAGGGTACGGCACTGAACAGTCTGACGGCGTCGACCCATTTCTCAGCCGACTCCGTTCGGGTGGATCGAGTCCGCATCCATTCTCTGAACCTCGCAGGAGCCCTCGATCACGGCCTATTCCGGGTGGATACCCTCTCGGCTCACTCCAACGTGGGAACGGTGCGAGGAGGGGGGAACCTCGGTCTTACCCCAAACGCCGCCGCATCGAAATTTGCCCTGCGGGCGACAATGAGGAATGCCAGCCCTCTGAGTTCCCTTGTTGGGGCCACCACTTTACAACTGCAGAAGAGCGTGATGAACGTACACGTCTATGGCACGGCTGGAGAGCAGCGGTTCGACGGAACGCTCGAACTCAACGGATTCATTTACGACGACTTCCGGCTCAGTAATGTGAAGGCCTCTTTCGATGGGAACCGGGGGGCATCACGAGTACTCGGACGCCTAAACATTGACGTCCAGGCGGGATATCTTTCTGCGTTCGGGCTCACGGCCAGCCAGACCCGCATTCAGTCTGTCTACGACGGCACCACCGTCGAGCTCTCCTCCGATGTGGAACTGGACCCGACGCACAAGGTCTCGCTGACGACTTCCTTCCGCCCTCTGGCCGACTCGATCGACTTGCGACTCCAACAGTTTAACGCGCGAATGGGCCCCGATCGGTGGTCCCTTCAGCAGCAAACCACGATCACGATCGGGGACACGTACCGTGTCGACGAGCTGTTGCTCGAAAGCGGTCCCCAACGCCTGGAGGCCGACGGCGTCGTCAATCCCACTGGCCCACAGGACCTCCGGGTCGCCATGAAGGAGGTTCATCTCGAGGGCATCGCTCCCTTGCTGGGTTTCACGGGACTCGACGGGCAGGCCACCGGAACCCTCCTCCTCACCGGCCCCGCCTCAACTCCCTCCTTTGATGGACGCCTCAACGTTGCGCTCCAATCGCAGCAAGACGACGTGGGCACGCTTCGCCTGAACGTCGGATATGACGACCTTGCGGTGACCCTCGACGCCCGGCTCACGCACCGGGACGGCAGTGTCCTCACGCTTACAGGCTCAGTCCCGGCCGACCTTCGTCTTCAGACGCCGACGGCCGTGAATGTATCCGATCGTTCCGTTCGCCTGGACGCATCGACCGATCAGTTTCCGATCAACTGGATCGATCCGTTCCTCGATCCCGAGACCCTACGGTCCGTCACGGGCACCCTTACTGCCGACGCCGAAATCCGGGGAACCCCAAATCAACCTGACCTGTCCGGCACAATTTCCGTATCCAACCTCGGCGCCTCCCTTCCCAGCCTCAAGACGAGATACCGGAATGGATCGGCTCGGCTGCGACTTAGGGAAAATGAACTAACGGTAACCGAGAGCCGGATCCGTTCTCCCAACGGCGGCTCTCTGAGTCTGACGGGCCTCATCAACTTTCCCCAACTAACCGTCGGGGAGTACGACTTGACGATCAATGCCTCGAACTTCCTCGCCATCAATACACCAGCGTACCGACGAGGCGTGTTCGATGGGCAAATGACCCTCCGCGGGACCATCCAACGACCCGTGCTCAACGGAGACGTGCAGATTCAGAGTGCAAGTGTGTACTATGCGGAGGCCCTCGCCGAGAGCGCCGGAGCCATGTCGACGGTATCACTTAGCTCTCAAGACCAACTCACCCTCGAAGAACGATTTGGAGTCCGTCTTACCGCGTCGGACACGACCACGTTTGACATGTATCAGGCCCTTGCTATGGACCTGACCGTCGAGATTGAAAGCGACACGTGGCTCCGGTCGAACGGCACCCCCGAAATGAACATCCAGTTTACCGGCGATTTGGACGTACAAAAATCCCCCGACCAAGACCCCCGCATCTTCGGAACGATCGACGTGCTGGGGGAACGGAGCACCCTTCGTCAGTTTGGTCAGGAGTTCCAAATCACGGAGGGCATTCTTACCTTTAATGGGAATCCTTTTAGCCCGTACCTCAACCTGACGGCGGTCTACGAACAGCGGGCTCGCGGCACTCAGGGCACGGAAGTGACCATTACACTTTCTCTCTCGGGCCGACCCGAAAACTTGTCCCCGACCCTCACCTCGGATCCCCCGATGGACACGCGCAACATTTTTTCCTACCTCGCCACCGGGCGCCCGGCCAACTCGCTCTTTAGCGGCAACTCGGAGGGAGGCAATCTAGCGACTCAGGTGGCACTCGGACAGGCCACCAACTTCGTCGAGAATCTTGCCGCCAGCGAACTGGGACTGGACGTCGTTCGGCTTCAGGTCCGCCCTGAAGGGGCCTCGTACCTCACGGTCGGACGATACCTGACGCCCCGATTCTTTGCCTCAATCGAGCAGCCCGTGCTCACTTCCTCGTCCCAGACTTCCACACAGACGGCTGCCTTCATTCCGGACGTCACCCTAGAATACCAGTTCACCGACTACTTGCTAATGCGCTCCCGAAGCAACCAGCAATCCCTGGGGCTTAACCTCCTGTTCGAGTACGCGTACTGATTGCTGATTCAGGTGCGGAATTCCCCCCTGACCCCACCGGGTCGCCGGCGGGTTGCGGCTATCACGAGTTACGACTCGGCTTTCTCTGTTCCATGTCTTCCGGATCCACTGCCTCGCCCTCCCAGTCCTCCGACACTTCCAATACGTCCCCCCCATCGGATGCCTCCTCCCCGTCCCTCCCGGACTCCCCTCCCCCGGATCCCTCCTCTCGTTCGGCAGGACTGCGGCACGCAGCCTTCGAGACCGTACTCATAGGAGGCGGCATCGTGCTCTTCCTCGTGATGCTGTACGAGATGCACATGCCTCCTCGAGAGAATGTCTTCCTGACCCCGCCGTTGGTTGGACTGGCTGGGGTTGTGTTGCTCTGGCCCTTACGCCGGTACAAGAGCGTCCACGCACTCCTGCTCTCCGGGGGCCTGTTGCTACTGCTCTGGATCCTGGATAAGGTGAGCCGCGTCCTCGTTCCGTTCGGCGCGGTGTACCTACTGGCCTACCTCCTGAATCCACTCGTCGAGCGAGTCGAACGCCGGTATGAGATTCCGCGCTGGTTTTCTTCTCTCGCCATCACAGGCTTCGTGGTCGGGGCGTTCATCCTGTTTATTCTCATCCTCGCGCCGAACGTTGCCAATCAGGCCCAGGCGCTCTCTGATCGCGCCGTGGATACCGTTCAGCAGATGCGTGCCTGGCTGGAGGGGTCAACAGCGCTGGACACACTCGAAGGGGCCGGCTTCCTCAAAAAGCAAGAAGTGATCGCTCAGATTCAAACTGTCGTAAAACAGCAGGCTGCGCGGCTCCCCGGGGCAATCGAGAACATTGCCTCTTCCCTCGGCTCCTTCCTTGGAATCGTTACCTTGCTCGCCCTCGTTCCCGTTATTCTGTTTTATACGCTAAAAGACTATCCAGACGTCCAGACGGCCCTGATCGATCTCTTTCCCACGGCCGGCGGGCGGCGCGACTATCTCGTGGAGGCAGGAAGCATCGTGGGACGATATTTCCGCGGACAACTTCTTATCAGCACCATCGCTACGTTTAATGTGTCGGTGCTCTTGTTCGTCTTTGACATCCCCTTCTGGCTGCTCATTGGACTCTTGTCCGGCCTTTTGAACCTCATCCCGCAGATTGGGGCTCTCATCACTATGGTGATCGGGGGCCTAGTCGCCCTCGTTCTGGGAAGTTGGGTCAAGGCCGGCATTGTCATCGCCGTTCTGCTCGGCGAAAGCTTGCTTGAACAAAGCGTTCTCACCCCGAACATTCTCAGCTATCAGGTTGGCCTCCATCCCCTCCTCGTGCTCTTTTCCCTGCTGGTGTTCGGAACGCTCCTGGGAATCTTCGGGCTCCTCATTGCCGTTCCCGTCACCGCAATCCTCATGACCTGCTACCGGGCGTACCAGGAAGAACTCACGCTCGATCTCAGTGAATACAGCACGCCGTAACGTTCCGGGGGAGTTTCCCCTCACACTCCCAATGCCCAGAGAGGCGAACTGGATTCCGAAGGTCGCCGGATGCAATCGCCCCCGAGTTCGCCGGCGCTTTTCTCCAGTCCCCATCACACCCCGCTGCATCGCCATGCCCCGTACCTTCGACTCTCCCTCCACGTACCGGGCCAGTTACTCGCTCCTCGGACGGGCCGTTCGTACGTGGATAGACGACCGCCTGCGGGGGGAGGCGCTCTTTATCGTGACCCTCTCGGCCCTGAGTCTCGGCCTGCTACTAATCCACTACCTCGGATGGACACTCCTGAAGGCGTTCCTCGCCGCTCATCCGACGTGGCAGATGGTGTTCTGGGGAGGACAATTGGCCTCGATCCTGGTGCTGGCCGGCGTCGGTCTCGTGGGCGTCTGCCCGGCCGTCCGGGTCACGTGTTCTCCGAACGCCGTGACGCTGCGCCAGGGCGACCGGGCCTGCACGCTGCCTCTCTCCTCTATTGAAAAGGTCGCCCTCATCTCCGCCCGTCGGTACCACCGTCATTACCGTCGCTACGCCGCCACTCGGATCTTCGTCAGCGTCCTCCCGAACGAGGTGATTCACCTACGTACCGACAAGGGGCCCGTGATCGTGGGGCTGTCTGAGCCGGAGGCCCAATCCGCTCTGCTCGATCACCTGAAGGCGGCTCACACTTCGGCTCCTGGGCCGGTGGCGCAGCCCCAATTCTAGATGCCGACTGGCCTCCCTTCGAATTCCCACCCTCTTCCCTCACGGCACCCCCCGACCTCAAAGTCGCGCTCACGTCTGATGCCCGATCCTGCCTGAAGCGCGTCGTCAGGCCAGCCGCGAGCGCTTGTTGAGGTAGGCCATGAGAGCCGTGTCGTAGGGCTCATTCGTGTCGAGCTCGGCAAAGTCGATGTCGTGCTCCAGGCAACTGCGCCGGAACGTCTCGGTGAAGTGCTCTACGGCCTCCGTGTAATGATCCCGAAGCTGAGCGGGCTGCAGCGAGACCTCTTCGCCCGTCTCCACGTCCCGAAAGAGCATCGGACGGTCCGGGAAGCGAAACTGTCGCTCGGTATCCCCCTCCAAGACGTGAAAGACGACCACCTCGTGCCCGCGGTGGCGGAGGTGACGAAGGGCTCGAAGAAGGTCGTCGTGGGCCGCAATATTTTCGAACAGATCCGTAATCACGACAATGAGCGACCGCCGCTGGACCCGCTGAGCCACTTCCTCAAGCGCGGCCGCGGCGCTCGTGCGCGCCCCTTCAGGCTCCTGCCGGTGAATTTGTTCGAGGGCAACCAGAAGCTGGCGGAGGTACCCCTGCGTTGCCTTCGGCGGCCGAAAAGTATGAACAGACTCGTCGAACCCGATCAGGCCCGTGGCGTCTCGCTGCTTGAGCATGAGGTTGTGGAGGGCGGCGGCGAGGTAGGTTCCATAGTCGAGCTTTGAGACGGGGCCCTCGCCTTGATAGCGCATGGAGGACGACGTGTCGAGGACCACGTAGTGCCGGAGGTTCGTCTCCTCCTCGTACTGCTTGATGTAGTAGCGGTCCGTCTTCGCGTACACCTTCCAGTCCACGTGACGAAGCTCATCGCCCGGATTGTAGGGCCGATGCTCGGCAAACTCGACCGAGAACCCGTGGTAGGGGCTGCGGTGTAGACCAGTAATGAAGCCCTCAACGATGAGACGGGCCCGAAGCTCCATGGTCTCGAGCTGCGAAATGACGACGGGATCAAGGTAACGACGGGCGAGATTGGACTCGGCCATGGACGGGGCGGGAGATTCAGAAAAGAGTGCGGGGATCGTTAGAAAGTTTGTCCTGTGTTCGGTTCCTTAGGAGTAGTGGGGTGCCGTCCACTGGCGTTTCCGACGCGCAGGGATCAAAAACGGCTCCTCGTCTTCTAAATCCGACTGTTGAACGACCTTTTCCGTCCATGTCGCCCGACGATCGCATCAAGGCGCAACTCATGACGGCCCGTGACCTCGGGCGTACACTGGATCGAATGGCCCAGCAGATTCTGGAAGGAATCGATCCGGTGGAGGCGCAGGGGCCCGCCGATCGCTTTGCGTTCGTAGGCATGCAAACGCGGGGCGTGCACCTGGCTCGGCGCCTCCAGGCCCGCATTCGGGAACAGGCCGACGTGGATCTGCCGCTAGGTCTCCTGGATGTCACCATGTACCGGGATGACGTGCGCCTCCGGCTTGAGCAGCCGCAAATACAAACCACCCGCATTCCTTTCGACGTCACGGACCGCCATCTCGTGCTCGTCGACGACGTCGTGTTTACGGGACGCACCGGTCGCGCGGCGCTCGATGCTCTGATGGACCTGGGACGCCCCGCGTCCGTCCAGCTGCTCACAATTATCGATCGGCAACATCGCGAGCTCCCCATTGCCACCGACATCGTGGGTCGCGAGGTGCCCACCCTGCCCGACGAGGAAGTCCGCGTGTGCGTAGATGAGGTGGACGACAAAGACGGGGTGTGGCTCGTCGAAGCCGCGTCCTCCCGGAGCAGCGCCGACGACGGTCGTTGACCGATCGGGTACTCGTTGTTCTTCCTTCAGCCGCCGAACGTCTGCTTCATGGCCGAATCGCGATCGTCCTCCGCGCCGGATCGCCCGGGTTCCCTCCGCCACCAGCACCTGTTGGACCTCTCGACGTACGAGGCCGACGAGCTTCGCAACCTGCTCGAGACTGCCCAAGAGTTTCGGGCCGTTCTGGATCGGCCGATCCGACAGGTCCCCACCCTGCAGGGCACCTCGGTCGCCAGCCTCTTCTTCGAGCCGTCCACAAGGACCAAACTTTCGTTTAGCCTCGCCGCCGGACGCCTGTCCGCAGAGACCGTAAGCCTGTCGAAGTCCGGGTCCTCAGTCAAGAAGGGCGAGACCCTCAAAGACACGGCCCGAAACGTGGAAGCCATGAAGGTGGACATGGTGGTGCTCCGCCACTCCTCGCCGGGCGCTCCCCACTTTCTGGCCCGTCGGACCGACAGCGTAATCGTCAATGCTGGTGACGGGGCCCACGCCCACCCCACTCAGGCCCTGCTCGACGTGCTCACGATGCGCGAGCACATCGACACCTTCGAAGACCTCCACGTCTCCATCATCGGCGACATCACGCACAGTCGCGTCGCCCGCTCCAATGTGCAGGCCCTTACCACGCTTGGCGCCGACGTTACGCTGTGCGGTCCTGCTACCATGCTCCCGGTGGACATGGAAGACGCAATGAACGTGCGCACCACGACCCGATTGGCTGCGGCCTTAGAGGAATGCGACATCGCCATGGCCCTCCGCATCCAAATGGAGCGGCAGGACGAAGGGCTCTTCCCCAGCGTCCGGGAGTACCACCGGCAGT
>CAYRPX010000042.1:0-15873 GCA_964426195.1 uncultured Salinivenus sp. | reverse complement strand
TTTGTAGGCCGGTACCGATTTGAGATGTTGGGAAACGGGTATAAGATCGCCGTGAAATTGAGGGGGGACGAAACTTGGTGGGGATTTTCCAATAGAATGAGGTGCTGCTATATCGCGGGGTGGAGCAGTGGTAGCTCATCAGGCTCATATCCTGAAGGTCGCGGGTTCGAATCCCGCCCCCGCTACTACATATTGCCCTTCACGGGAATTTCTCGACGGCTCCGCTCATCGGCGGGGCCGTTTTTTCTTTGTCTTTGCGGGAACTCCGCCTGCGGAGATGACTTCGGACGAGCGCAATTTTTGGAGATCCTTGTGGAAAGGGAACGGGCTCTGCCCGAGAATTGGGGAGAGATAGGTGGAGCGACAGAGGCGTGAGGCTATAAAAACCTACATCTCGTTCTCGTTGCTCCGTTCGAGAAGTTCGAAGTACCGCTTGATCAGCTCCTCGTAGTCCGAGTTGTACCCCATTTCGAGAGCGCGGATAAGATCGCGGCGTAACGTGTCGGCCTCATCTTGGTCAGGGCGCTCCCCGGGACGCTCTCGTTCGAAGTTCTCCTCCGGCCGACGGCCGCGGCGTTGCTCCTTCTTTCCTTGCGTGCGCAGCGATTGCTGGGCATTGAGGAGACGGGTGAGGATCTGCTGCTGGCGCTCGATGAGATCTCGGCTGCGGCGACCGTTCTGCAAGTCGTTGGCAGATTCTTCCATTTGGTCGGCAATCTTCTGAAGGTCGCCGAGGAGTTGCTTCCGGGTTTCTTCCTCGATGTCCATTTCCTCGAGTTGCTTTTTGATCTGGCGCTGCTGTTCGGCCAACTGCTGGCGACGGGCCTCCATGTCTTGCGAAAGACGTTGGCCCTGCGCTTTGTTTAGGAACTCCTGAATTTGCTGGTTGAGCTTCTGCTGCTGGCCGGAAGCCTTCTGAAGCTGCTGCATGGCCTGCTGCATCGACATCTGGCCGCTGCCCGATCCGCTCTGTCTCTGCATCTGCTCCAGGAGGTTGGAGAGGAGCAAGGCCAGCTCGTTGAGGTGCTTCATGGAGGTTTTCTGGTAGCCCGTAGCCTGGTTCGCCTCGCGTTCGTCCAGCGAGGTGATGGACTTCTCCATCGCGCGCAACGCATTTCCGGTTTGCTTCTGGATGGCCTGCGACATCTCGGGCAGACGCCCAGCAATCGATTGCAAGGAGTCGGCCAGGTGTTCGAGGCCGTCGGCGAGGTCCTTCTGCTCGACAGAATACTGCCGGACTGTGGGGCCGTTCGCCGCGAGACCTTCGATGGTGGTGCGAAGGGCCTCCTGGTTTTGCGACAGACGGAGGGTGTTCTCGAGCGCACTGCGGAGGCCTGCGACGTTCATTTGCCGCTGTTGTCCCTGCATCTGCTGCTGCATCTGGGACAGCCCAGACTGCATATTCTGCAGCTGTTTCTGAAACTTTCGTTGTTGTTGATGGGCGTTTTGGAGCTGATTTTGGCGCAGCTGCTGGCTGTTTTGCTGCATCTGTTCCGGCACGTTCTGCTGCTGCATTTTCTTCCGCATCTTCTGCAGAGCCTCCGATGGGGCCGAGGGCACGTCTTGCATTTCCTGCTCGGCGTTTTCCATCGACTCAAGGAGCTTTTTCATCTCCTCAGCGACCTGTTCCTGCTCACGGGCGAGGTCTTCATTGGCGGAGGAGTCGGCGGAGGGCGAGTTCTGTGTCGAGAGTGAGTCGGGCCTGGGGGCGGACGTCGAGTCCGTCGTGGCACTCGACGTTGAGTCGGACGGAATCGAAGCGGACGAGTCGGAGGTGGAGGACGGGGGGGGGGCACCGGAGTCCACAGAGAGAGAATCCGGAGAGGAGGACGTTTCCTCGGATCGCTCGGACGAGTCGGCTTCGGAGGATGGGTCCATTCGCTCAGCGGTCTGTTCGGAGATATTCCTCTCCCGCTCGTTCAAGTCTTTCGCCCGGCGCGTAAGTTCTTCCATCTTCTGTCGCGCCTTGAGTTGCTTGAACAGCTCGAGCGTGCGTTCGAGTTGTCGCTGCTGCTGCTCCAGTTGTGAGTTAGCATTTTCCATGGCCGACTGCATCTGGCGAAAGCCCTGGTTCTGCATCGTCTTGCGCACCTTCTTCAGGATTTCCTGCAGATTCTCTGACTTCATCTCGTCGACGGTGCGCTTCAGCTCCTGGAACTTCTCGCTGGTTTCTGGACTCGTCAGGTCGTTGCGCTGCATCTCCCGGTTCAGGGAGTCGACCTTGCGAGACAGTTCCTCTTTGCCCTGGGACAGCGATTCCTGTTTCTGTTGCAGTTGTTCGAGTTGACGGCGGTCTTCCCAGTCCGCGTCACGGGTGCGGCGGATTTCGTCCCGGAGGTTCCGGAATTGTCGCTGAACATTCCGGGATTCCCGGTCGAGCTTTCGCATCTGCTCGCCGGTTTTCTCCTGGAGAGTATCGAGCTCCTCATACTGTTCAGATAGAGACGGGTAGCGAAGCCGCTGGGTGGCCGTGCGCCCGCTCTTCGGACCGTTGACCGTGTCGTTGTCCCAGACCTTTACGTAATAAGCCACTTCGTCTCCCCGCTCCAGGTCGAGCCCGCTCTCCTGGGCCAGCAGCCATGTGTGGCTGAGTACCTGGTCGGCCTGCTCGGGCTGAGGCAGTGACAGATTGATTGAAGAAAACGAGGAGTCCTTCCCCGCTCCATCGATGCGGCGAGAGAATAGAGCGACCCGTCGAAAGCCGTAGTCGTCGCTCAGCTGCAGACGGACCTCCTGGGTGAGTGCAGGCGTCAGTTCGGCCGTCCGCTCCGGTTCGAGAAACGTGACCGAGGGACGGGCGTCGGGCTGGAGGGCCACATCGTAGCGAATGGGATCGCGGTTGGGAATGCCTCCGTTGCTCTCCAGGCGGAGCACGTAGGTATCTTCGCGCTGGAGGGTGAAGGTACCGGTTGCTGAATCGTCCGAAACAGTGAGCGGTCGGAGAGACCCGTTCTCGAAGTCGAGCACTGCCTCCGTGACCGGGGCCCCACCGAGGGTTGCTGCGACAGCCACTCGAGTTCCGGGCAGGGCATCGACATCGCCGACATTTGGAGAAAGCGTCTGGGTGGGACGGTCCGTGTAGGCAGGGAAGGTCAGCTGGAGTTGCAGTTGGCGCAAGAAGGGGCGATTGGCGACCTTCACGTCGTACCACTCCGTTCGGACCGGTGAGGCCACGACCCGGTAGCGCAGGGGGCGTCGCACGTTGGCCACGGTGTGGCGAAAGGTGCCCGTGGAGTCGGCCTCTAGGGCAATCCGCTGCGGCGATTCGTCGTCGAGGCTGCGCAGGAGCAGCGTCGCAGTTTCGGGAACGGTGCCGGTGGCTCGGACCGTGATGGGGAGAGAGTCCCCTTTGACGAGGTCGGCATTTCCCGGACGGACGGCAAACTGAAACGGAGCGGGCCGGTCAAATTCCGTCTGCGGCGCGAGGAGGCGTTCCGAAGCTTCGAGAAACGTCGACGGTGCCGCAAGCAGGAAGGCGAGGACGGCCAGCAGAGGAAGAGTGGCCCATCGGGCTGCGGTTCGGGCCGGTCGGTAGTCGGCCACCTCTTCGAACTGAACCTCATCAATCTGTTCGGCGAGGTGCTGAACTGCACGATCGACGTACGGGGCGGGGGCATGGGACCGTTGTCCCTCGGCGATCTGCAGAAGGTTCACCAGGCGGTCGGCCACGATCGGATGGTGCTCGCCGACGGTTCGGGCCACCTCTTCGTCGGAGGGGCCGTCGAGAAGGCCCAGGAGGCGGCCCAGCGGACGAGCGACGAACGCGGCCCCGATCCCCAAAAGGGTAGCACCCAACAAGGCGACGAGACCCGTTCGGAGGGTGGGGCGAAGCCAAAGGGTCGCCTCGAGGGTCGCCGCCACGAGCCAAAGGGCCGCGATGCTTCCGGCCGCCACGGCGCCCCCGAACGCCAATTCGGCCCACGTCATCCGTTGCATCGCCCGCCGAAGTCGGATGCGCAGGCGCTGGACGAGCTCAGCCGTTTGGTCACTCATGAGTGAGACCGGTGTACAGCTGGAATTGAGCGATCGGAACGAGATTGAGCCCTCAGCGTGAGGCAGATCGGACTGTACAGATCGGACCTCATGCAGGAGGGACCAAAGAATACCATCCGGAAACGGTCGGTGTTTCTCTGATCGTTCATTCGTGGGTCGGTGGTCGACCGACGAGTTCAAGATCCTCGCTGCCGGAGTCGAGGAGAAAGACGTGAAAATGAACGGAAACCGCCCGTGGTCGGGTGAAAGAGACGGTTCCAAGAGGCACCTTCACATACACGTTGATGCCGAAAAGACACTTGCCAATTCGCCACAGCTCGTTTTCGCCCATGCTGCAATCGCGTCGTTCTGTCCTGGTCTTTGCTCTCGTCGGTATCCTAATTCTTGGGGGGTGTCGAAGTTATGGGGGATACGATACAAAGCCCAAAACCTACGAGGCCATGCAGAAGGCTGTCCAATCGTTTGAAAACGAGCTGAATCGGGCAAAGGCCGATCTTCGAACGTTGGAAGAGGCCGCGACGAAGACCGACGCTCTGCAGTCGTTAGCAACTCAATTCCAGGCTCACGTCGACGAGCACAGCACCCTCTTGGAAACGCAACGTGATCGAGTCCGGCGGCTCAGTCCGGATGCCACTTACCGGGCGCTGAGCCGGGTGTACGGCGCCACTGTAACAGAGCAGCGCAGCGCGCAAAAGAAGTACCAACAGGTGATTCGAGCTGTCCAAGGTACCGTTCAGGGACCCGAAGTGCAGCCTCCCTTCGGTGAGGGAGAGCGGAAGTACACGATTCGCCCGGTCAACTTTCCGACGGGAGATGACGCGAGGTTGACAATGACCCAGGCCCTTCGGGGGCTTTAGAGTCTGTTTTACTTTCTCTTTCGGGCACTCCGGGGAGTACTTCCTCGCTCCGGCTCGGGGCGCTGCGAGTGGCCTTGACGGGCTGCAAATCGCCCCTCCACTCAACCGGTAGCTCCACTACAGGCTCGTTCAGGGTGCGATTATCGCTCCGTCAATTCTCGCTCTCGTGATCCGATCCAAAATCAAAACAGACTTTTAGACGGAGGGTGGGAGCTTCTCTTGGGGGAAGACCTCAGGCATCGAGGTGGAAGGTTTTCGACAGTTTCTCCGCTTGGGACGCGAGCAGTATCCGGCTATGTTTTCTCCGATCCCTTCGGAACGCAACTCTGTACGTCTTCGGAGGAGACCGAACTTCGAGGCTTCCTGCCGCTGTGGCGAGCCGCTCTGAGACTGTGCGAGAGGCCCGTCGGAGAGCAGCGTCCGGTCCCGGTTCCCGACCAGAACGATAAGTTGTTCTTCTAACGATACGTTTTTCCTCTGCGGAGCATTGGGCATTGGTAGTGGGGAGGCCGAGGCGCCCCGAAAAGGCAAGACCTGCTGTATGGAAGTCTTTCTGGAGGTCCTCCTCGCGGAGATCCCAGGGCCAATCCTGCTGATCTAAGGTCGAGCCAACTGGCACGTCTCGGGCGCAATCCAAGGCCTGGTTGCGGCGCATGACCGGCTGGAGGTCCTGCTTCTGCAGAGTGGCACTTACGAGGCCCCCCGGTGGAGGATCTATGGCGATTGCTCAACAGTGTGAAGCCGTTTGCGGATCGCCGCCAACCTTGGGCAAAGCCTCGATGCGCTGAAGGCTGCCTGCGAGCGGTTCTCCAAGCAGCTCTCGCCGGACGAAGCTCTCCAGAAGGCCGGGCTCTCCGCGAGTTAGCGTTGTTCTGCGTGTCTACTTAAACGTCTCCCGGGTTCGCCGACTGGTCCGCGGCGTTGTCAATGGCGTCGGAGGGGCGAGTGACAGTGTAGCTGTGCGCTGTTGGAGCGTCGGCGAAGAGGGGTTTGACTGTCGACCAGGTTCTGCGGAAGAGGTTGCTGTTTCGATATTCGTCGAGCGCCTCCGCGCTTGCCCAGTGGCTGTAGGTCGTGCAGACGTTCGGGGTGTCGGCGTCCCGCCACAATTCCAGGTGGTGGCATCCGGGAAACGAGCGGATGTGGGGGGCTGCCGCGTCAAAGCGTTCGAGGAACGGGTCGACGGCGTCAGGGGCGAACGTCATGCGCACAATGCGGACCAGCATGGGCGAGAGGGGACAAGGAGGAAAACCAGAGCACGTAGGTTTCCAAGCTATCCACTGGAGCCGAGAAGATGAATACCGGCCTCGTCGCTACCCATCGATCAAGTACTGACCGATCTCACAGTCCAGGCATCTTCCCTCTGTGCAGTAGTTCCGGTACAGTTCGTGGAGGCCCTGTGCGTCAAAGGCCGAGTCGGCGTCGGTCCCGAGGTCTCGGAAGCGACGTACGATGCGGTCCCCGGATGCGGGAAGGGCGCGGAGGAGGTCGAGGACGGCCTCGGCCTGGGTACCGTCCTCCCGCCGGTCGGCATCGAGGAGAAGCACCGGAGCCACGGCGTTTACGAGGAGCGTGTCAATGCGAGACTGACCGAGCCCCGGATCGTGCTCTTTGGCCCGCTTGGTGAGGTGGTAGTGCGTCTGCCAGAAGTCGGGCGGTCTCGCTTCGAGGGTGTCTCGAAGGATCGAAACGGGATTGTCGCGCTCCAAGGCCGTGCGGAGTGCAGGCAGCGGGTTGTCGGCGAGCAGGCCCCCGTCGGCGTACCAGGCGGCCGCCTGGGCGATGCGGAGGGGCGGAAAGTTATTGGGCCGCAGCCGGAAGAAGGTCCAGGCCGTCGACGCCATGGGCGTGATCCCAAGCCGTACCTGAAGGCGTCGAAAGCGATCGCGGAGGGCCATCGCGTAGTCGGCCGTAGCCCGGTCCGCGTCGAGCAGGTCGCCGGGTTCAGGGAGTAGTCCGGCCGTTCCGAGGAGGAGGGCTTCGCGCGCTCGGGGCGTCTCCAAGGAGCGGAGGGTCTCGGGCGCCGTGCGCCTAGCGAGGGTACTCATGGACTCGTCGTTCTTCGAATAGCCCAGCCCAGCGAATAGGCGCTCGTGGAGCGCAGTCTCCAAGGATTCGTCGCTAGAGACCGAGAGTCGATCGCGCTTCCGGGCCAGTCGCTCGCGGGCCAGCTGGTGGATCCAGGGTCTTCGTTCGGTGGAGGGCACCTCGGTCCACCGCGACGCGCAGGGAAGGGCGTTATCGTCGGCCCGGGTGTGGAACGCGTGAAGCAACTCGCGGAGGGACGTTTTGAGGCGGGGATAGAGGACGATTTCGGGCAGGGGCGACTCGTCGGAGCGCAGCAGCCCACCAGTCCACACGTCCGCGTGGAGCGTGACGTGAAGGATCACGCTGTTGTAACGGGGATCGGTGTGGTGCTCGTGTTCGAACCATCCGCTGGAGGTGGTATGGATCTCGACGTGCCCGCGCCAGTCCATCTCTCCGATCCGGACGTGGGCGTTTCGGAAGTCCGGTCCGGCGTCGGTGTTCAGCGCTCCCGGGTCGAGAACGTGAACGGTCGCGTCATTCGTTGTGGTGAGATCCTCGGTTGAAAATCGCTGTTGGCCCCACAGGTCCTGCACGAGAGCCTCGGGGACATCGGGCGCATCTGGGGATGGTTCGTGTAACGTAACGGGAGCGCGGTGCGGACCAGCAGGATAGGTGCGAAACGGGGGGGAAGCGTTCGGGTCTAGCATAGGACGTACGGACGTCGGCTGAATGAACCGAGCAGGTGGGCTATGCGTGAGACACACAGCTGGGGCGAATCCTAACGTCCCTATAGCTGTGCTCCTCGGTTGCTGAATGTCGCGGTATGGAGCCTCACCCTCCTCGGCGGCCTCGTGAGCCTTCTGCTCTGAGAACCTGTCCGACAGATATTTCCAGGATGATTCGTCATTCAACCGTCTCATTTCCGACCGGGAGGGCGGCGAGCGGCCTGATTGGTGGCCTCGTTTTTCTTTTGGGGATCCCGACTCTCGCCCAAGGCCAGACCTTTGTCGGAACTGGGCAGGCAGTGATGGACGGGGACACCATTCACCTGCTCCGCGAAACGGGGCAGATCGTGCGGATTGAGCTCTACGGCATCGATGCGCCCGAACGGGGACAACCCTACGGTCCGGAGGCCGTGCGGGCCGTTCGGCGGGCGGTCCTCGGGGTGCGGATTCGGGCGGTGGCCGAGGGGCGAGATGACGCTGGGCGGCCCTTGTTCGTACTCAAGGTGGACGATCGCGTCCTGAACCATCAGCTACTCCAGGAGGGGCTCGCGTGGTGGGACCGCAACCGGGCCCCTCACGACGACCGGTTCCGTCGGCTGGAACAGCGGGCCCGTGACGACGAGCGGGGACTCTGGGCCCAGGCCGATCCGGTGCCGCCGTGGGAGTGGCGGGACCGAGCGGACGGATCGTAGAAGGAAGGCCCGGGGAAGGTCGGGCGGATGTGCGAAGGGGAGAAGTCGGTTTTGCTTTGTCCGGTCGAACCGGCATCTTGGGGCCCTTCGAGGGAACGGTTCGGATCTCCGGAATGGCTGTGTCCCAATCGAGCGTTGTGCCTTGCGCGGGCGGAAACTGGAGGCTGCTCATTTCACTTTTCGATTCGTCAGTGCTCTTCCATGCGTTTGTCCGACACCTCCTTCTCCCTCCAGTCCCAGCTTCGAGCGCTCTGTCGGGCGTATCCCCGTGCTCCAAAGTATATACTCGTGCCCCGAAGCCAGATCGGCCGGGCGCTTGAAGACAATCTGGCCCGGACGGAGGGGGGATGGGGGGGCGTCACGACCCTCATTGTTCGTCATTTCGCCGAGCAGATCGCCCAGCCCCGTATTGTTGCGTCCGGCCGGACCGAGCTCCCGGTTGCCGGGCGAACGTTTCTGGTGGCCCGTCTTCTGACAATCCTTCAGCAGCGCGGTGAGTTGGAGGGATTGCCAGGCCCGCTTCAATTGGCCGGAACCGTCGCCGAGACCATCGAGACCCTCCGCCGGGGGGGTGCGACACACGAGGACGTTCTGGAGCGGGCAGAGGCTCCCGAGGCGTCGGCAACCTTTCGCGTCGTCGCGGCGTGCTATGGGGACTATCTGGAGACGCTGGAGGTGGAGGAGCTCTACGACGATGCACAGGTCTTCCGATGGGCCGCCGAGCACGTGCGAGAGAATGGGGCCCCGATCCTCGCTCGGTCTGTGGTGGCCGTGTGTGACGAGGTGGATTTGCCGGGACGAGCCGCTCAGTTCGTCCGCGAGGTTCGAGGGACGAGCCGCGAGTTCGTTCGGCTCGGCCAGCACCCCCCCGACGGGGCGCCCCCACAGACCGCCGCCGCCCACTTTTCGGAGGTGGTCCCGCCTAAGGCCAACGGCTTCTCCGAGAGGCACGACCCCGAGGTCCATACATGTCGGGCCGTGGGGGCCGCAAATGAAGTCGACGCCGTGTTTCGGGACCTTCTGGAGGCCGACGTTCCCCTCGACGATGTCGAGATCGCCTTTGCGGGGGAGCGGCCCTACGTGTCTCTCCTCGCCGACCGGGCTGAGCGGATGGGCGTTCCGGTGTCCGTGGGGACGGGGATGCCCGCCGCCCAGACGCGCACCGGGACGGCCCTGCTGTCATTTTTGGAGTGGGTGACCGAGGGGTTCGATCCCGAACCCCTCGTCCGAATGCTTCGGAGCGGCCACCTTCGGCTCGATCGTGTTCGGGGGGAGATCGAGGGAAAGATTGGCGCTGTCGACCTCGAGGCCCACGACGTCGCGACTCTGCTGGCCGCTCGTCGCTATGAGTCGGGTCGAGAGGGGTATGCGAAGACCCTCAATGCGGCGATCGAGCGCAAGAGCGAGCGCGTCAATGAGCTGGAGGAGGAGGGACTGGACCCGGATCGAGATCGAGAACGGCGAAGAGAATTGGAGTTTGTACACCGGGTCGTGGACGCACTTCTCGCCCTGGTTCCCCGAAAGGCGTCAATCCAGGAGATGGCGTCGAAGACCCGCCAGTTTATCGAGCGGTTCGGTCCCGTCGATCCGCCCCCCGAGGAGAAGCCGGAGGCGGAACGGACCCTCGATGAAGCGACCCGCACGGTTCTCTGGCAACGGATTGATCGCCTTGCGCGTCTCCCCGTTGACTTCAAGGCCTCTGGAGTCCGGCTGGCGGCGCTCCTCCGCCGCTGGTTGGAGGGACAGTACGTGCGGGCCGAACACCCGCGTCCCGGCACGGCCCACGTGGTGCCCCTCGAAAGCGCCGGGTACGGGGGGCGCTCCCATCTCTACGTGGTCGGCATGGACGGCGACACCCTCTCGACGGCCGCGGTGGAGGACGCACTGCTCCGTGATCCCGATCGCCGTGCCTTGAGCGAGTCCCTCGAAGGCATCCTTCCCGAGCGTCGATCGGGCCCGGATGAGGCCCAGTGGCGTCACGAGCGCGCCTTTGCCCGACATTCGAGGGCGCTCTCCCTTTACTCCCGCATCTACGACGTGGACAGTGGGGAGGAGCGGTATCCGTCGCCGCTCTTCCTCCAGATCGAAGAAGCAGAGACTGTGGACGCGGACCGCATTGAGGGATTTTTGCCTACTCCCACCCGCCTTCGGCTTAGCAACGCCGAGGAATGGCTGATGGCCTATCGGAAGCGGGGCACCGAGACATCGACCGGCCGGACAGCGCGTGAGGAGCTTGAGGCCCGATACCCGTGGATTTGCCGTGGAGAGATCGCCCGACGGGCCCGACAGGACGACGAGTATACCGTTCACGACGGGCTCCTGGCCGAGAGGAACTATCCGGAACTGGACTTCCTGCGTGAAGGGTACGACGGCGGGCCCATGACGGCTGGCCAACTGGAGACCTTCGCCGAGACCCCTTATGTCTACTTTTTGAAGTACGTTCTTGGAGTCGAACCTCTCGATGAGCCAGCCCTAGACGAGGAGCCCTGGCTGAATCCTCTTCGTCGGGGCAGTATCCTCCACGCTACCTTCGAGACGTTCATGCGGAGGCTCCGAGACCGTGGCGAGCGGCCCGCCCCCGAGCATGAGGCGTTGCTGCAACGAACACTTGAGGAGGAACTTGGGGGGGAGACCGAGAAGGTGGCCCCGCCGAACGACATCGTCGAGGAGGCGGCCTACCGTCAACTGTGGGCGGATGCGCTCGTGTTTTTACACTCCGAGATCGAACGCTGTCGCGACCACGAGCCCCTTCGTCACGAGGTCGGCTTTGGCTACGGGCCGTACCGGCGGGCCGACTCGGACTTCGGAACGATTGCCCTGGCAGTGGAGGAGCAGAATGTTTCCCTGCGCGGGCGCATCGACCGCGTTGACCGGCAGCCGGATGGAACCCTGGCTGTGTGGGACTACAAGACCGGTGGTCTTTCGTCGTTTGACGAGGGGGATCCCCTAAAGGACGGTGCTCAGTTGCAGTGGGCGCTCTACGCCTATGTGCTCGAAGCGCTGACGGGAGAGACCGTCGGAACCTCGGGCTACTACTTCCCGACGGCTCAAGAAATGGGGGCGCGGCTCGCCTTTCACCCCGCTCGTTATCGATCCGAGGTAGAGCAATGCCTGAACCGATTCAGCCGGCTTGCCGCCACCGGCAGCTTTCCCATGCATCCGAAGGCCCGGTCCCGAAATGCGTGGCGGTACCGGGGGTACGACCGCATTTTTCGCGACCTTGCAGCGCGGAGCCGCGTTCTAAGGCAGAAGACGTATCCCGACGATCGCCCTCTCCCTCCGTCGTTTGAGTGAGGATACCATCGGTTTATATCGCTGTAGCACTCGCACATCAGAGCCCCATGTCCTCTCTCGAGACAGCTAGCTCCTACGACGACGCTGCGGTTCGCAAGCGAATTGGACCGTGGGAGGAAGAGGGCGTCCCAGACCTGTCGGACTTCGACCCGGATACGAACTTCTTCGTCCGGGCGGCGGCCGGATCGGGCAAGACGACGGCTCTCGTGGCCCGCATGGTGGCCCTCGTCCGGGTCGGAGTGGCGGTCGAGGACCTCACGGCCATCACCTTCACGCGGAAGGCGGCGGGGGAAATGAGCACGCGGTTCTATGAGGAGCTCCGGCGGGCTCAAACAGCCCTTCCGAAGGACAGCCCGCAGCGGACCCGGGTTGACCGCGCGCTCCGAAACGCACAACAGACGTTCATCGGCACCGTCCACGCCTTCTGTGCGCGCCTGCTCCGTGAGCGTCCAATTGCGGCGGACCTGCCGCCCGGCTTCGTCGCGGGCCTCGAGGATCGGGAGGAACGGGAGCTTCGCGAGCGGGCGTGGGAACGATACCTTCGGAATCTACGGGCGGTTCGTCCCGAGCGCATAGAAGCTCTTGCAGCTCTCGGGGTTGAACCGGAGGGCCTAAACGATTACTTCAAACAGCTGTGCGAGCATCCCGAGCTCGATGCCTACGTCGACGCCCCAGCGGAGATTCCTGATTTGAGCGAGGCCGTCGCCGAGGCCCGAAAACGGCTCGCCGCGTGGCAGGCGCAACGCCCGGAGGCGCTTCCCAATGGGCGCGACGACGCCATGAAGGCCTTCGACAAAGCGGAGAAGATGGTTTCGCACACGGATCTGGATTCGCCCGTCCAGCAGGCATCCTTCCTCGAACTCTTCGCCGACGTGACGGACGAGGACTCGGCCGACGTGACGCTGAAGTGCTGGCGCGGCCCCGAGACGGACGCCTACGACTGGGCCCGCTCGCTTCGAGATGAGCATCTCCCTGCGCTCTTTCGAAACGTCGTTCGGCCGGCCCTGCGCCAGTGGCGGGCGTACGTGCACCGGGAAGTCGTCGAATTCGTTCAGCCCGCCGTCGATATATTCACAGAACTTCGGCGGGAGGAGGGACGTCTCACGTTTCACGATCTCCTGATCCACACGCGCGATCTGCTCCGAGATTCCCCCCGCATCCGCGAGGCGATTCAGGAGCGTCATCCCCGCCTGTTGGTCGATGAGTTTCAGGACACCGATCCCCTGCAGGCCGAGATTCTCTTCTACCTCACCAGTCAGGACCTCACCGAGACGGTCTGGACCGATTGCCAACCGATGCCGGGCAGTCTCTTTATCGTCGGTGACGACAAGCAATCCATCTACCGGTTCCGACGGGCGGACATGGAGGTGTTTGAGTCCGTGGGTCGCCTGATTGAAGAGACTGGAGGAGAAGCCGTAACTCTCACCAAGAACTTTCGATCGCTGTCCCCGATCTGCGACTGGTGCGACACCGCGTTCGGTCCAATCTTTGAGGACCCAGAGCTGTCCGATCTCCAGGCGCGCTACACGCCGTTCGATCCGCAGCGGACGACGGATCGCGAGGAGCCGGGGCTCCGACGCATTGAGATCGACAAGGTGCACGGAAACTGGGGACGCCAGATCGCGGAAGAGGACGCCTCGCGCATCGCTCAGTTTATCCGGGCGGCCCGAGCGGGGGCCCTCGACGAGCGGTTCTACGGAGAGGGGGAGACGACCGTGTTTTCCGGCGGGGCCGACTTCTCAGACTTTCTCATTCTGACGCGGACCAAGTCGCGCCTTTCGGTCTACGCCGAGGCCCTTGCGGAGCGCGGCCTTCCGTACACCGTCACTGGAAGCGAAGATCTGGGGGAGGCCGCCGAGCTGAAGGCCATCGTGGACCTCCTGACCTGTGCCCTTCGTCCCGACGATGCAGTGGCCTGCGTGGCCTACCTGAAAGGCCCGCTGGTGGGAGCGAGCGACGATGACCTGTACCAGTTCTCCCGGGCCGGGGGCACGTTTGACCAAATGCACGAACCGGTTTCAACCTCCGTTCGGCGAGCCCTAGACGAGGACCGGATTACACTGTTTGCGGAGGCCTTCGATCACCTTCGCTCAGCCCGTCGTGTGCTCCGGGACATGCGCCCGTCTGTTGCGCTTGAACAGATCGTCGACGATCTCGGACTGCTTGCCGGGGCGGCCCATCCCGCCGATTCCACTGAAGGGTCGCTTCGCGCCGGACACGTTCTTCGTACGCTCACCATCGTACGGAGCCTTGCCGCGCAGGGTCTTAGCTGGGGGGAGGTTCTGAAAGAGCTTCAGCGGATTTTGGACGGGGAGGAGGACGTGGACGGCATGACACTGGAAACCGGCAGTGAGGACGCCGTCCGCGTCATGAACGTGCATCAGGCCAAGGGGCTGGAGGCGCCGGTCGTGTTTCTGGCGGACCCGTACAGCCGAGGGAGCGGCCCGCCGGTCCGCCACCACGTCCATCGTGAGGCCGGCCAGTTGGTGGCTCCCATCGTGCAGGGGAGCGGCTACCACCAAACGGTGACCCATCCGCCGCTCGGGTGGACGGAGGCCACCGAGGACGGGGAGGAGGCCTTTCGAACGCGCGAGGAGCGTCATGAGAAAGCAGAAGAACGGCGGCTCCTTTACGTTGCGGCCACCCGGGCACAGAAGCTCCTGGTCGTGTCCACCTATCCAGAAAAGCCCGACGCAGGGCCGTGGAGTCCTCTCTACCCTCACCTTGACGCGGCGGGCGTGCCGGAGCTAGAAGTCCCCGACCTCGACGACCTGAACGGACGAGGGGTAGCCCCCGCTCCGCACCTAAAGAAGCAGCGGACCAAGCGACGTGCCCGGATCCAACAAGGTGCCCAGCCGTCGTACCGGACTGAGACCGTGACGAATGTAAAGACGGAACGACCTGAGGAAGTTCTCTCTCCCGGCAGTGGAAAGACTGGGTATGGCGATGCCTTTGGGGAGGCTCTTCATCGGATGCTCGAGCAATGCGTCCGGACGCGGCACACCGATCCAGCATTGACCAACGCCTCGGTGAAGATAATGCTAAAGCAGGCGGGGGCCGAGGCGGTCCCCGAACAGGTTCGGCGGGCCGCTGCGATGGTCGACCGCTTTCTGGACAGTCCCATTTGGGACGACCTACAGGAGGCTGATCCGGTGTACACGGAATACCCGCTCGTCCACACGGCTACCAACGAGTCCGTGCCGATCGTCCGTCGGGGCGTCGTCGATCTCGCCTATCGAGTGGGGGAGGAGTGGCAGTTGGTAGACTATAAGAGTGACCGCGTGAAGGAGAAGCCCGTGGCCCTTGCTGACGATCATTCATACGCACAGCAGATTCGGAGCTACGCCGAGAGCTGGGAGGCCGTCCTCCGTGAGCCGGTGCGCCGTGCGGGATTGTGGTTCGCCGACCCCGGCACGCACGTGGTCGTCGTGTCCGTCGAGTAATACCCGTCTACAAAGAATCACAGGAGGCCGCGCAAGCGTCAACGACGAACCCGTTCTCCTTATTCAATCCATCCGCGGAGCTCATAATAGAGGTATCCCACGTATTCATGGGCAGCCGTGGTGCTTTTGGCAAGCCCGTCAGCGTCCGGAAGGAGGGACATCACGGTGAATGGCTCCCGGATCTTCCGGTAGTCGGTGGGGGTAGGGAGGATCTTAAGTGGAGTGCTGCGAAACGTCGCAAGAGCACGCCGCATGTGGGCGGCCGAGGTGACGAGGATGATTCGCTCCAGGCCCCGTGTCCGGGCGAGTTCCGCCGTGAACCGCGCGTTCTCGTACGTCGTGTTGCTCTTGGACTCTACGAGAATAGAGTCGGCCGGGACGCCCCAGTCGATCAGCAGGGTTTCCATGGCGGGAGCCGTTGGGGCGGAGCGCCCGGGCGGGGCGCCGCCGGTGACGATCACACGTGGGGCGACGTTCGCCCGGTACAGACGGGCTCCGTACCAGAGGCGGTCCCCGCCGTCGTTGAGGTCCGGATAGAGCCGGGGGGGAGTGGCCGGTCCAACGCCGCCTCCCAGCACCACGACCGCGTCGACCTTCGGCACCTCGTTGGGGAGACGAGGGGCGAATCGTTGCTCCAAGGATCCGATCAGCATGTCCCCCATCCACGGCGTCGTCAAAACCCACAGGGCGAGCGCGCCCGTTGCCACGAGGATCTGTCCGGCGATTCGGTGCTTTGCCGAGACGGCAAGCCCAAGGAGTACGACGAGAAGCCCAAATCCCAGGGGCTCCAGGGCAAAGTCGAGCACCTTTACAAAAAAGAGAGACATAGCCGCAGGATCGT
>CAYRPX010000041.1:0-15920 GCA_964426195.1 uncultured Salinivenus sp. | reverse complement strand
AGGCAGAGGCCTGCAAAGCCTCCTACGGCGGTTCGAATCCGCCCGTCACCTCTGCTAAGCGCCCTGATGCCAACTGTCATTGGCACAGCGGCGCTTTTTTATTTTGGGGTGCGGGACTTTCTAACAGCGTGTGCACGTTTCCAATCGATCGGTTTGGCAAATTGCACGGAGTATGGCCGGGTCGGTAGAGGGGCCCTGGTGGCTGGCGTTCCGCCGAAAAAAAGCAGTTGGACCGACGAGGAGCCTCCGCCAGTATGTTTGAAATATGTGTCCTAGTTTGTATCATGCGGCTGTGCTTACCCAAGTAACCCCCAACCAGTCCCGCAGGCCGCATGTCCACCTCAGCTTCTCTACGTTCCAACCCTGCCCTTGTCGCCATTACCGCCTGGAAGGCTCGTCAAGGCACCGGGACGCGCCGCCCGCTTTTCCAGTCGAGGGTCCCGGCGGGCTTCCCTTCCCCCGCAGATGACTACGTAGAAACGTCTCTCGACCTAAGCGAAAAGTTGATCGAAAAAGAGGAGGCGACCTTCTTCGTCCGCGTGGCGGGCGGCTCGATGAGAGAGGCGGGGATCCACGACGGAGATATCCTTGTGGTCGATCGATCGGTAGAGCCGGAGGATGGATCGGTCGTCGTAGCGGCCCTTGACGGGGAACTGACGGTCAAGCGCTACGAAGTCCATTCTGGACACCTGTACCTTATGCCGGAGTCGGCGGAGTACGACCCGATCCCAATCCGGGAGGGCCAGGAACTGGTCGTGTGGGGCGTGGTCCGGCATGTGGTCCATAAAGTGTCTTAGCAGTTCAGGGTGCCTCTGGGGCAGCGTCCTTCCAGTCCGACTGCCCGTCGTCTGAGCACTCTCCTACGCCGGCAGAGTTTTTCCGATGGACCGAGTCTTTACCCTCGTCGACTGCGAAAACTTCTACGCCTCCTGCGAGCGGGTCTTTGATCCCGCCTTGCGGGGAAGGCCCGTGGCCGTACTGTCGAACAACGATGGGTGCATCATCGCCCGAAGCAAGGAGGTAAAGGCCGAGGGCGTGCCGATGGGGGCTCCCTACTTCAAGTGGGAAGAGGAACTCGAAGAGATGGACGCGGCAGTTCTGTCTTCCAACTACGCGCTCTACGGAGACATGTCCCGGCGCGTCCATTCGATCCTGGAAGAGGAAGCACTGAAGCTGGAGCGTTATTCGATCGACGAAGCGTTTTTGACGCTCCCAGCCCTCCAGCGAGAGAATCTTCAGCGCCTCGCCGACAGGATCCGGCGGAAGGCAAAGCGGCAGGTTGGCGTGCCGATCAGGGTCGGCATCGGCCCCACCAAGACGCTCGCCAAGATTGCTGACCTAAACGGGAAGGCCCGGAAGCGAGCAGGATGGGGACCGGGCATCTACGTTTGCCCGCCGGAGCCTGAGCTGGAGGAGCTTCTAAGGAGGGTTCCAGTTGGGGAGATCTGGGGCATCGGCAGCGCCTACGAGAAAAAGCTCCGCGAAAAAGGTGTGGCTTCCGCCGCTGGCTTTCGGGCGCTGCCGGATCCGTGGATTCGTAAGGAAATGACGGTGGTAGGCCTACGGACCGCCTTCGAGCTCCGGGGTCGATCGTGCCTGAACTTAGAATTGGTGCGCCCCGACCGAAAGACGCTCGTGCGCTCAAGATCATTTGGAACGCGGGTCGAGACGAAGGAGTCCCTACAAGAGGCCCTCGCTAAACATGCCCAGCGAGCCGCGGAGAAGCTCCGGGAGGAAGGTCTGGTGGCGAAAGGCCTCAAGGTGTTCATCACGACGAAGCGTTTTGGCGCTCCGCCGTACTACTCAAACGAGATGGCTGGATCGCTCCCGAAGTACACGGCCCGCGGGTCCTCATTCGTGAAGGCGTCCCGTCGGCTACTGGCGCCGATCTATCGGAGCGGCTACGCCTATAAGAAGGCCGGTGTGATGCTCTACGACATCCGCTCGTGTCGGCCCTGCCAGGAGAGCCTGTTTGGTCGGGGGAGGAGGGAGGATGAGAATTTGATGGAAGCGGTCGACCGCATCAACCGCGAGCACGGGAAAGAAACTGTTGCCCTCGCCGCAACGGGTCTCCAAGGAGAAAGAGATTGGACCATGAAGCGGCAGAAACGGAGCCCGAGGTACACGACCCGATGGAACGAGCTGCCATTGGCTCAGGCCTCGTAGCCTCTCAAGCGTAGAAAGATCCTCAGGATTTGGGGCCAGAGGATTTTATCTGTCACGGCCGAGCCAAACGCTCCATCGACCGAAGTCGATCGCTGGACGGAAGAAACGAATCGTCACTCTCAATCCAGTTCTGACGGCGCTCTGGACCGAAATCAAAGCGTAACGTATCTCAGGGTACGCCGAATCGAGGAACGTGAAAGACTCTGGGGGACCTGCAGCCTACAAGAGCACATCCACACGGGCCCCGCCTAGAACACAAGAGAACCGCTTTTCGATTGAGAAAACGCCACTGGGAACCTTTTTGGCTTCCGAGAATAGGCTCGATCGGAGACACTTGTTATTACATAATACTACAAACTGAACAAGCTGTGAGCGCATTTCTCGCTGCCTCCTGGCCCTGGTACGTAGCAGGCCCACTCATCGGGCTGTTTGTGCCTCTGCTTCTGCTGTTGACGGGGAAAGCTTTTGGGGTCTCGTCGAGTCTGAAGCACACCTGCGCGGCGACGGTTCCCGGCACGGCTGAGTACTTCGACTACGACTGGAAGGCCAGCGGCCTCTGGAATCTAATCTTTGTGGTTGGCATCCTGCTCGGCGGCGTCCTGGCTGTGCAGTTCCTCGGCGGAGGCGGTCCGACGGGCATGTCGGAAGCAACGAAGGCGGACCTTCGAGGACTTGGACTCTCTAATTTTTCCGGACTCGTGCCGCCGGAGCTCTTTAGCTGGTCGGGCCTGACGAGCCTTCCAGGATTCGTTGTAATTGTGATCGGCGGCTTCCTGGTCGGCTTCGGGGCACGCTACGCGGGGGGCTGTACCTCCGGTCACGGCATTACGGGACTGGCAACCTTCCAGGTCCCCTCCCTAATCGCCGTCGTCGGCTTCTTTATCGGAGGACTCCTCACCACGTACGTACTGCTTCCACTCCTGCTCGGATGAGTCCGTTTTCCATTCTCGTGCGCTTCCTTTACGACCATCTCTCGCGATGAAGTCAACCAGAACATCCAAGACTCCGCAACTGCGCCTGGCCAACGGCCTGATCTACCTCGGCATGGGCACGCTTTTCGGCATTATCCTCATCAAAAGTGAGGTGGTGTCCTGGTTTCGGATTCAGGAGATGTTTCGCTTCCAGGCCATCCACATGTACGGCATTCTCGGAAGCGCCGTCGTGGTGGCGGGAGCGAGCATTGCGCTTCTCCGCCGCATCGGTGCCCAAACGATCCGCGGCGAGCCCATCGAGATTTCGGACAAGCCGTTCAACCGGGGTACCAACCAGATCTTTGGCGGCATCGCTTTTGGACTCGGGTGGGGCCTGCTCGGCGCCTGTCCCGGGCCGATCTATGCCCTCATTGGCGCTGGCATCACGCCGGTCGTCGTGGCCCTTCTGAGCGCGATGGTGGGGGTTTGGACGTACGGCCATCTAAAACCGCACTTGCCACACTAGACTGGGGCGTGAGGCGTGGTGCATGAAGGATGAAGACGGTCTCCCTCACGCTTCACGTTTCAGGACGCTTTCCAGCAAGCCGAGAAGCACCCCCGCTCACCGAAAGCCACCGATTTTTCGCCCTACAATCTCCTACACCCGCCATGTTATTCCGACAGATTTTCGACGAGAAGCTCGCCCAGTACGCGTACCTCATTGGCTGTCAGGAGACCGGAGAAGCACTTCTCGTGGATCCGGAGCGGGACATCGACCAGTATCTTCGTCTCGCCGAAGACGAGGGCCTCGAGATTGTCGGCGTTGCCGAAACCCACATCCACGCGGACTTCCTCTCCGGCGCCCGCGAGTTTGCGGAGCGGCTGGACACGACCCTGTACCTCTCGGACGAGGGCGACGAGAATTGGAAATACGAATGGGCTCAAGACCCCAAAGAAACAGGCGGGCGCTACGACGTGGAGTGGCTCTATGACGGGGACACCTTCACCGTGGGAAACATCGAGATTACAGCCGTCCACACCCCCGGCCACACGCCTGAGCACCTTTCCTTTCTCGTGACCGACCGGGGCGGCGGCGCCGACCAGTCGATGGGCATCATCACCGGCGACTTTGTATTTGTTGGCGACCTCGGCCGTCCGGACTTGCTTGAGTCGGCCGCACAGGTGGAGGGTGCGATGGAGCCCTCGGCCCGCACGCTCTACCAGTCCGTCCAACGCTTCCTCGAGCTGCCCGAACACCTGCAGGTGTGGCCCGCCCACGGTGCCGGGTCGGCGTGTGGCAAGGCCCTCGGTGCGGTTCCGCAGTCGACGATCGGGTACGAGAAGCAGTTCAACCCTATGATCGACGCGGCTCAGAAAGACGAGAATACGTTCGTCGACGCCATTTTGGCCGATCAGCCGGAACCGCAGATGTACTTCGCGCGGATGAAGCGAGACAACAAGGAGGGTGCACCGGTGCTGGGTCAGCTCCCTTCGCCCCGCGAGCTGACGTCCCGCGAGCTGGAGGAGATTTCTCAGGACGAGGAGGCCCTCCTCATCGACACGCGGCTGGACCGCTCGGCCTTTATGGCGCACCACATTCCGGGCGCTCTCTACGCGCCGATGAACAACACCTTCAACACGGTGGTCGGGTCGCTGGTCGAGGACGAGACGACGCCGATCTACCTGATCGTCGATTCGGAGGACGTGGAGGAGGCCGTCCGCGACCTGGTTCGCATCGGCTACGACAACGTCAAAGGCTTCGCCGAAATTGAGACCCTGCAGCGCTACTTCCTGGACGGAGGAGCCAGCGAGACGATCGAAGAGATCACCTTCGATGAGTTCGACACGCTGCGGAAGAACCGCAATACGGCGGTGCTCGATGTGCGATACCGATCGGAGCACGACGAGAGACACGTGGAGGGGGCCCTGAATGCCTCGTACACCCGCATGCCGGAATACGAGAAGAATCTGCCGTCCGACAAGACGTTCCTCGTTCACTGCGCCACGGGCCGACGCGCGGCGGCCGCATCGGCGTTCCTCCGTAGCGTCGGCCGCGACGTGATCTACGTCAACGACGACTTTGACGAATACGAGCCGGCGCAGACGGAGGCCGTCGTCGCGTAGCACTGTCGATCAGCGGTCTCCCGAACATCCGGACGGGGCACTCCCCCGAATGCCGGATTCTGTTTCGCTCTTTCTTTTCGCACGCTCGCCCGTTGGCATGTATGCGGCCTGGCTCGGTGCCCTCCTCGTTGGACTCGTCCTCGGACTGCTCGGCTCCGGGGGGTCGATCCTCACCGTTCCGGTGCTCGTCTACCTCGTCGGGGAGCCCAGCAAGCTCGCCATCGCGGAGTCGCTCGGCATCGTCACGCTCATCAGCCTCGTCGGGGCTCTTCCCTTTGCCTACCGCCGACTGGTGAACTGGCGCAGCGTCGTGCTCTTCGGGGGACCGGGCATGGTGGGCGCCTACCTTGGCGCCTATCTCTCTCAATTTATGTCCGGCGCAGTACAGCTGGCCATCTTTGCGGGGGTTATGCTTCTCGCCGCCGTCCTGATGTTTCGTCGTCCGGCCCCATCTCCGAACGAAAACACCGACGTTCGGGCCTACTGGAAAGTGATGGTCGACGGACTGGGAGTGGGAGTGCTTACGGGCCTCGTCGGGGTGGGCGGTGGATTTTTGATCGTCCCGGCGCTGGTCCTTCTCGGCGGCCTTCCAATGCACCTTGCCATTGGGACGAGCCTCGTCATCATCGCCGTCAAGAGCGTCAGCGGCTTCGTGAAATACATCGACGTGATGAGCAATGCGGGGCTCTCCATCCACTGGGATCTCGTGTCAATATTTCGGCCATTGGAATTGTGGGAAGCTTCGCGGGGGGAAAGGTGGGAGCCTACGTGCCGCAGAACCGCCTTAAACGCGGATTTGCTGTGTTTCTCGTACTGATGGGCGTGGTCATTCTGGCACAAAACATTACGACGATAGTGGGCTGAGAAGCTGTTCAGACGTCAAATTGCCCTCCCTACGCCCATGCCCTGAACTGACGAACGTTCTCCGTCGCCTCCTTCCCCTCGCGTCCCAGCTGTCGGAGCACGGCCGAGATCATCTTCAGGGAGACCTATCCGCCGACCTCATCGGCGAAATGTCGGGGGGTTCGGAGGCCTTCGACCGAGTAGTCGACAGCGGTCACCGTGCGTCCCTGGCGGGCGAGGTAAACGGCGGTTCGCCCCTCTCTGGCCCCAAGGGCGAGAACCTCCTGGGACCCTGGAAACCAACTGTCGGCGGCCTCCCTCACAAAGCTATTCGGCTGGACGCCATAAACGTGCTGCTCGTCAGAAAATCGGTCGTCCCAAAACGACCCAGGGTTCGACATAGAATCGGGAGACGAGAACGAAAGAACACAACGAGGAGCATCGACGGGACTACTCGCCGCCTAGCGACGCGGTGGCCGTGCCGAAATTCACCCGGTCAGCGTCGCTGGCCGTCACCCGAACTTGAGTCGCGCCCTCCTCCGGAACGGAGAGACTCCCCTCGTACTCATTGGTCGTTCCCGCAAACGAAAGAGGAGCCTCGGCCACCACCGTCCCGTCGCGAAGCAGTTGGGCACGGATGGTGTAACGATTGGCGTCCCACAGGCCTCCGGGCTCGGTGGGACAGCCACACATCATGCGGACGCGAGCCCGAACGGAAAGGCTCGTTCCCGGTGTCACCTCGCCCCCAGAGGGATCCAGCACTTCCACAATGAAACCATGCAAGGTGAGCGTGATGCCGTCGCCCGTCACGTCCTCGCCCGGGACGAGAAGCAGCGTCTTAGACGCAGTCTGCATGGCCTGCGGATGGTCGAGCGGTCCCTCCGCCGTGATACGGACACGGGTGGGCTCCTCCAGCGCGACCGTGGTCTCATACTTCGCGGCCCCGGGGACATCGTAGATCGTCGCACCCCGCTCGTGGGGCTGCCGCATGATCTTCTCGGTACTGCCGGAGTCGCCCGTCTGGGGCCCTTCCGCCAGCACCTCTCCAGTCTCGGTGTCTTCAATTGTGATACGAGCCCCACCGACCGGGTCTTGAATGATCTTTGCGTCGTTGGAGAGGGCGCGCACCACGACCTGGGTGGGGACCGCCTCCTGCGCAGGGGCGGGCAAAACGAGAACGAAGGCAAAGAGAAGCGAAACAAAGAACCACGAACGAATCATTGGCTTAGGCTGATGGGATAGAGAAAGGTGACAGAGGAAAGGTGACAGAAGGGAGGAAGCGTCCCGACCGGGGGTACACAGAACCCGTCAAGTGGAAGACGAGGATTCCGACTCGAACACCGGCTCGAAATCGCGGAGGGGCATGCCCTCTACCGACGCGTCTTCCGAGGCCGGATCGCGAGCCAGTTTCAGTTCATAGGCTACTCGATCACTGCGGTAGTACCGCCGCTGAAAGTACACGCACTTTTCCCCCTCCGTCAGCGACAGGCGCTCGATGAGAAGCACCGCCTCATCCTCGGGAACCCCGAGCGATTCCGCCACCGCGGGCTCGACGTTGGCCGCCGTAATGCGATAGTGCCCCCGCAAGATCGGAATATCGTATTCGACCTCCAGGATCTGATAAATCGTCTCCCGCTCCAAGTCGTGTCCCTCCAGCAGCTGTGCGTAAAAGATGGGGAGCCAGGTCCGGTCGAAGGCCACGGGCTGACCGTCCCCAAGTCGGACGCGATCGAGCCGCATACCCTTCTTCTCCTCGGTGCCAATACGAACGGCTACCTCTGGAGGGGGAGTCTCCGGCGCGTGGTGTTCCACCTCGGCAGAGGCCTCGAGACCGGCCTGCGCCACGTCCTGCGCAAAGTCGGTGAGGCGCACGAGACCCTGTGCGGCTCGCCGCTCTTCGACGAATGATCCGAGGCCTTGACGCCGGCAGATGTAGCCCTCGCTCTCGAGCGTCTCCAGAGCCCGGCGCACCGTGACCCGGCTCACGTCGAATCGCTTACAGAGCTCGTTCTCAGAGGGGAGCTTCTCGTCCGTCTCGTAGGTACCCTCCTCAATGCGCTCCCGCAGCCAATTGCTGATTTGCTCGTGACGGGAGCGACCAGACTCCAAGTCAGGGACAGAAGTCATTTACGCTTGGACGTGACAGACATATATTTTAAGTCATTTCAAGTAATAATAAGACAACGGTTCCCCGAGTTCGGACTCCGTTCTCGCCACTGCGCCGCCTCGCTGTCGCTCAATCCTCCACTGTTCTTATGCCCAGACCCGCCCGCTGGCTCATTAAAACTGCCCTACTGTATCTCGTCGTCGCCCTGGGAATAGGGCTCGTCCGGGCCGGACAAACGGCAGGCTTGGTGCCCGGCACGGCCACCATTCTCTGGTTGCCACAGCTGCATCTGCTTACGGTCGGCTGGCTTACACAACTCATTTTCGGGGTCGCCTTTTGGCTGTTCCCCAGTCCCGCCCCTAGCACACAGCCCTCACCTCGCCTTGTGTGGGGGGCGTACGGAGTGCTAAATGCAGGTCTGCTTCTCCGATTGGGATCTGAGCCGGCGTTCTTCCCCGATCCGGTGCGGAAGTGGGGACTCGTGGCATCGGCAGCACTTCAGTGGAGTGCGAGCCTCCTGCTCGTGGCTCATTTTTGGGGTCGCGTGCGGTCGAAATAGCGATTGGTCCAGCGGCTAACGATTGACTCCGACCCACAAGACACACACCCAACGGATGCCCCGAATCAGCGTCTGGTTTGTCCGTGCGGCCCTACTGCACTTTGCTCTCGGGGCCACTGCCGGGGCATGGCGGTTGGCTGCCAGCAGCGGTGCTCTTCCTCCCATGTCGCTCGCTCTGCGCCCCCTCCACGTCGAAGGAATGCTGCTTGGATGGGTCTGCCAGTTGGCCCTCGGGGTGGCCCTCTGGATTCTGCCCTTCTCGAATCGCATCTCGACGGACCGGCGCCTGTGGGGAGCATGGGCAGGACTGAATGGGGGAATCCTCCTGGTGATTATGGCGAGTTGGGGAGACCTCCCTCTCCTCTGGATCCTCGGTCGAGGGGCCGAAGTTGTCGCGACCCTTCTGACAATTCGCGTCCTGTGGACGCGAGTTCGCCCTCTTCCTGACCGCGAGCACCAGTGACGGCCTTCGCACGTGCCGGGTTCTGTAACTGTCTTTCGCCAAAGAATGCCCGATCGTTCTAAACAATTTCCTGCGTGCGCGTCCTGTCCGTGGGGAACCTCCCGACTTCCCATCCCTCGATTCCCGGACAGACGGTCTGGGTTTTCGAATCTATCTTTTCATGTTGGCACCCGCCCTACCGGCGAAGGAGCCGAGGCGAGCGTCGATGATCTGATCGGGGTGACCCGCTCGATCATTGAAGTCCACGGGGCGGTTACCCTCTTTGCACTCCTTGGAGACGCCCGAAGGCTGGTGCTTTAATGCCCGTGACGCTTCACCGAGTGCTAAATAGTGGTCTCTTTTGGACGCAGCGTCTCGAAACGGGCCGTCTGCTATGAACCCGTGTCCGCTGCACGGGTCGCAACGTATCCTCGTTATTTTTCGCAGCAATCTGCGTATTCTCATGACCAATGAATTTGATCGCCGACAAGCACTGAAGTGGATTGGAAGCACCCTTATCGGGGGAAGTATGCTCACCTTCGCTGCTGGCTGTGGGGGCGGCGATGAGGAAGAAGGTGGAGGGGAAGAAGCCGCCGCAGAGGGCCCCAGCCACGAGGGTCCCCATCCGAACAACGATTCCCTCCCGAAGTCCGAGGCCCGGGGAAAGGCCATATCGGGCGGAACACGCACGCCCGGCGCCCAGCAGCCGCAGGACAATCCCGGCGTCAATCTCCAGCACGAGCCTGAGGGGAATCAATACTGTGGAAATTGCAGCCTCTACGTGCCCGACCAGAATGGGGACGGATTTGGGGCGTGCCTCAGCGTGCAGGGCAAGATTCATCCCTGCGACTGGTGTGTCCTGTACACGCAGTATTCCGGAGAAGGAGTGGTGTCGTGCGCCCAGGCCTGACGGTCTGCTCCACCCTCCTTGGGGCCGCACACAAACCCCCTGGACTGTGACCGGAGTGGGGATTGGGGGCAATAGCACTATTCACATGGCTTGGTGCTTGTCGACGGCTCCTCGTAGCCGAGAAGCGTCGTCTATACTTCCCCCGTGGCGTCGCGCTGGAGCATGGCCCGGGAAGGCACCATCATCAAGACGGCCGTCCCGAAGAGGATGCCGACCCCGAGGCGGATGGCCATGGGGACGAGAAACTGGGCCTGCACGTCCTCCCCGAGAATAAAGGGAAAGAGCCCAAAGAAGGTCGTCAGCGACGTTCGCCTTAGTGGGCGTAAGTCCTCCCTGGGTGCGCGCAGCAACCGGCTGCAGACCAACCGTCACGTAAATGTTCTCGACGGGGGGCGACACCTGCGCGTATGTGTGCCTACCAAGGCTACCGATTTTCCTGAGCCCGTTCCAGCAACGTAGCAATCTCAGAATGATTGTTGTTTTTGGCGAAGGTAAGAGCCGTATCTCCATCTTTGTCCTGTAGCGACGGATCTGCACCGTGATCCAGAAGCACCTGAACCACCTCCCGGTTTCCTTCAGCGGTTGCAAACATCAGGGCCGACCACCCCTCCACCTCACCTGTGGTGTTGGGATCGGCTCCCTCCTCCAAAAGCGCCTCGACTGTTTCGGGAAAGGAGCCGGTGGCCGCAAACATGAGGGCGGTTCGCCCCTCGCCATTTCGAACCCCAATGCGAGCCTCGTGCTCGAGCAAATGTCGGACGACCTCGGTATGCCCGTTGTAGGAGGCGAGCATCAGAGGCGTATTCCCTTTTTCGTCCGTGGCATTCACATCGATCCCCTGTTCAAGGACCTGGCGAACCTGTTTCATTCGTCCCTTCAACGACGCAGTCATTAAGTCCTGGACATTTGCCGTGGACGTCCCTGAGTCGTCTGTCTGAGCTGAAGACTCCTGGGTACTCTCCGAAGTCTGGGTACTCTCTGAAGTTTGGTTGCTCTCTGAAGTTGAGGAATCGGCATCATTGCTACAAGAAGTCATGGATAGCGAAATAATAAATGCTGCCATGACGAATAAGCTTGCCTTAGCTATGTATTTCATTACGAATAAGTGGTCTCGGTTCGACCTAAGCCGGTGTTGGTGGAAATAGCGATCGGGGGTCTTCACTTCGGTATAATTTGTGCCCCAGAACGACTGTGAGCGAGAAGGGGTTTCAATTTCCCGCTTTCACGGGACTGTGGCACGGCCCGGACTGTATACACCGCTATGGAGCGTCCGGCAAAGGGACAAACGCTGCTCAGGGATGAAGAGAGGAAAGGATGATGGACTCTTCTTCACTGGAACGGGCTTAACGTAGAGTCGGATGTGCCCAGTGGCTTAAATGACCTCCCTTTAGAATTGCCTTCATTCAAATGCTGCACAGTCCGGGGCGGGACGATGGACCGCAGCAGCCTGCTGGTAGACGAGCGTCGCCCCCAAGTGCCCAACATAGCCCAGTCCTATACTCCCGGACAGGAGACACGTCGCAAGAAGAAGGAGAAGTCCATGATGCCCCCAACGGCCAACCCAATTGGACACCCACTCCCCCCACAGTAAGCTGTCGATAAGCACACCACCGGTGAAGAGCCAGGCGACCCAGTATGCCCAGATCTCGTGGGTTTCAACCACCGTCGGATCACAGAGCGAGCGGGCAACCTCCGCATCGGCAAGAGAGCCAGTGTACACAGCTGCCCAGGCCCCGATTGTCCCGAGCCCAAGAAGCACCCGTCCTGCGGGCACAAGGAACTGAAGGGCCGCGTAGCGGTGCCGGAGCACTCCAATTAGGCGCAGTCCCGTTCCGACGAGCAGAAGAGCAAGCGGAAAATGAACGATCATCGGATGCCAAAGCTCGGCCCGCCACATTGAGGGCAACGTGTCCATTGCATCACCGGGGGAAGGTGCAATCTCCAGGTGCCTTTCAAGCCAGCGATCTCAGGAGTCCTCCTCCCGAATGGTAACGGTTACGGGGTCGAGACGCTGGCCCACCTTCTCCACTTCAACAGCGACCGGTTGATTCGTCTCGAGTGCATCGAAGGAGACCTGGGAGGTGTCCTGTAGAACGCGAGTCGAATCTGTAAAATACAGTTCTAGGGTACCGGTCCCCGGAACATCGACGTAGATTTCGCGCTCGTCGGCATTGACTTCCGATATGGTTCCCTCGTACGTACCACTTTCGACGACTGTGGTCTCCTCCCCACCACATCCAGTCAGGGATCCGACCAGAAGGAAGGCGCCAATGAGGAGCGATAAAAGTCGCATGGGAGTTTTATTTTGAATCATGAAGGGAGACGTTATACACGAACAGATACCATCTCTCCTCCTTCAAGTCAACCCTCTCTGCCAAGTTTACAGCTAAAATTATTTGGGAGGGGGCTGGTGATATCAGTACGACCGCCTCCAAACTCGTTCTCGATGATTCAACTTGACGCCGTCACCAAGCGCTATGGCGAGACCCACGCTGTACGGGGAATCAGCCTGACTGCTGAGGCCGAGGCAACGACTATGCTGATTGGGCCGTCCGGCAGCGGCAAGTCCACCCTGCTGCGGCTGATCATTGGCCTCACGCAACCGGACGCGGGCACGGTAGCCGTGAACGATCAGCAGTTGACCCCGACGAACGTCCAGTCCCTACGGCAGCGCATGGGCTACGTCATCCAGGAGGGGGGACTCTTCCCTCATCTCACGGGGCGCGATAACGCTGCCCTCATGGCCCACCATCTTGGCTGGTCGCAGGACCGCATTGATGCCCGGATCGAAGAGTTGATCCGTCTCGTCCAGCTTGACCCGGACCGCCTCTCGCAGTACCCGAGTGAACTTTCTGGCGGCCAGCGCCAGCGCGTGAGCCTGATGCGGGCCTTGATGCTCGATCCAGACGTGCTGCTGCTCGACGAGCCACTCGGGGCGCTCGATCCCATGATTCGGGCCGACCTGCAGGACGACTTGCGCGGCATTTTCCGGCGTCTCGGCAAAACGGTCGTCTTCGTGACCCACAATATTGGCGAGGCGGGGTTCTTCGGAGACCACGTCGTCCTCCTCCGACAGGGCGAAATCGAGCAGACGGGCACCATGGCCGATCTCCTTGAACATCCTGCCTCCCCCTTCGTGACGAACTTCATCCAGGCGCAGCGGGCCCCGTTGGCGCACCTGAATACCGAAAATAGAGGATAAAAAATTCCACCCCTATGCTCCTGCGACCAGTTCTCAGCTCTCGCCCTCCGTCGCTCGCGGCTCTGCTCTCGCCCCTTCTCCTCGTGGGATTTCTCTCGGTCCCGGCCCAAGGGCAGTCCCCCGACTCCACCCTCGCCGTCGGCTCCAAAACCTTCACCGAAAACGTCATTCTGGGCTGGGTGGGGACCCATCTGATGCGGGCAGAAGGCCTCTCTGCAACCCACCGCGAGCAGCTCGGGGGATCGCGGTTTCTTTGGGAGGCCCTCGTCCGCGGCGACATCGACGCCTATCCCGAGTATTCCGGCACGCTGATCCGGGAAATCCTGGCGGACACCGACGTGCGCCCGGCCACGCTGGCCGACACTCTTGCTCGCTACGGCGTCGCCATGACCGATCCGCTCGGCTTCAACAACACCTACGCACTTGGCATGCGCGCTGCCCAGGCCGACTCGCTCGGCATCGAAACGATCAGCGACCTGCGCGAGCATCCCGCCCTCGCCCTCGGCTTTTCGAATGAGTTCATGGACCGCTCGGACGGCTGGCCCTCCCTGAAGCGGGCCTACGACCTGCCGCAGTCGGCCCGCGGGGTGGACCACGACGTGGCCTACCGGGGCCTCGCGAGTGGTCAGATCGACGTGACTGATCTCTACTCGACCGACGCCGAAATCGAGCGCTACGCCCTTCGCGTCCTGCGAGATGACAAAAACCACTTTCCTACCTACGATGCGATTTTTCTCTACCGCCGCGACCTGACGACGCGGGTCCCCGCCGCCGTGACGGCCCTGAAGCACCTCGAAGGGCAGATCCCGGCCGACACGATGCAGCAATTGAACGCTCGCTCCCAGATCGATCAGCGGGACGAGTCAACCGTGGCGGCCGCGTTCGTGAACCGAGCGTTCAATCTCGACACGACGACCGACGCTGTCAGCCGGGGGGAGCGACTCCGTCGGTACACGGTCGAGCACCTCTTTCTGGTCGGTCTCTCACTGGCACTCGCTCTCCTCTTCGGCATTCCACTGGGCATTGTGGCCGCCAAGCGGCGGATTTTGGGCCCTGGCATTCTAGGAACCGTGGGTGTCATCTACACGATCCCTGCCCTTGCGCTCCTGGCCATGATGGTACCGCCCCTGGGCCTGGGCCGCCTGCCGGCGATCACTGCCCTCTTTCTCTACAGCCTGTTGCCCATCGTATGGACGACGTACACGGGATTGAAGGATATTTCCCCCTCCCTTCAGGAGTCGGCCGAGGCCCTCGGGCTGTCCACGGGAGCAAAGCTGTGGCGGGTAGAACTTCCCCTGGCAGCGCGTTCCATCCTAGCGGGAATCAAGATTGCCGCCATCATTAACATCGGCGCAGCCACGCTCGGGGCCCTCATCGGTGCCGGGGGCTACGGCCAGCCCATCATTACAGGCATCCGCCGGGCAAATCTTGGGCTCATCCTGGAGGGCACTGTGCCCGCCGCCCTGCTTACGCTCCTCGTGCTGGCGCTGATGGAAGGGATCGAACGCATCCTCCTCCCCCGATCGATGCAGTCCTCATAGAGCCCGACTTAGCCCGCTTCTCTCACGACCGCACTATAGGCAAAATGTCAAGTCGGAGTGAGGTAGAGGACTCCTACATGGCCTCACAATCTGGAATTTTCGGGTCATGGTACTGACCAGTACCTGACGCTTTCGTCCGGTCTTCCGAGCGTCTCAGAATGAGAAGACAAACTGGCAAGTGCAGATCAACTACGGCTGTCACTGCCAAGTGCAGAGCAGCCATCGCACTATATCGACCATGTTCGCCTTCGCTGAAACAGCACTCGTGGAAGCGACAATGGTCATGTGGAGACTCGGGAACGCCCCGGTCCGAACAAAAAGCCGATCGTCTTCCACGGCAAATTGGCATGGCAAAAAGCGCTCAGGAGGCCAGCATCACGGGTCTTTCAAATCGGTTGCGAAGTCAACATTCTGGCGAGGTTTCGTCTTCTGGATGGGGCTCGCTTTGCATTCGATTATCCTGCTCCTGCGTACTGGGAGCGACAGGTGAAGACCCGGTCTGGGTCGTAGGGCCGATCGGACTGGTAGAGCCCGACGATCAGTTTCAATAACTTGCGCATCACGGCCACCCGCGCCTTTCCCTTTCGCATCCCCTCCTGGAGCTTCCGGCGGTAGTAGGAGCCAAAGAGCCTTCCCTTCGGGATGAGTTGGTGGGCCATTTGGCCGAGTATCTTCCGAGCCAGCGGGCGCCCTTTCTTCGTGATCTTGACCTCCCCCCCGTAGTCGCCACTTTGGCGCTCCCGAAGATTGAGCCCGACGTATTTTTCGATTTCCTGGTGAGCGTCGAAGTCCTCGACTGGGCCGAGTTCTCCAACCAAACGCCCCAGTTGCTTCGAGCTGATCTGCTCAAAGGGCGCTGGTACCTCACCCCTTTTTTGCAAGCGTACGTAGAGCCGCTCAATCTTCTCCCCAATCTGCTCTTTGCGGCGCGTGTGACGCTTCGGGTAGGCCCACAGCTGCTTCAGGCGCCGCTTCCAAGCTGATCGGTAGCCCTCAGGCCACTGCATGCGGACCGACCTCTGGGCCTGGTCGTAGAGGGCCTCCAAGGTGGCCCACCGGGCATTTCTGACGTGGCTTTTGATCCGCTCGCAGAACCGCTCGTACCCGTCCTGAAC
>CAYRPX010000040.1:2411-16013 GCA_964426195.1 uncultured Salinivenus sp. | reverse complement strand
TGCTCGGCAATCCGTCGGACAACCTCTTATACCGTGCAATACAGACAAGGTTTACTCCGGCGACTCGTGCCTGGGGTAGTGCCTGCTCCGTGGGGATCGGTCGACGGTCGCCATTCTGTAAAGAGCATATTGCGTGATGTGCATTGCGCGGTCCGATCGGAGCTAGAAAACGCGATGCGGAATACAGAATCTACCACCGCATCACCCGATCAGGCTGCACCGGGAGCTTGCCCCGCCAGTACTGGATGAGAAGGAACCCAATGATCATGCCCCCCAGGTGCGCAAAGTTGGCGACTCCCGCCTGCGTTCCCGTGACGGCCGAGTAGAGCTCCAGCGCGCCGAATCCGGTGACGAGCCACTTGGCCTTAATGGGAAACAGAAACCAGATGTAGATCGGCTGATTCGGAAACATCATCCCGAAGGCGAGGAGGATGCCGTAGACGCCGCCGGAGGCCCCCACCGTGGGAATAGGGCTGCTCACAAAGGCCAGATGCGTCAGGGCTGCACCGATCACGCAGGCAAAGTAGAAGAACACGAACCGCTGCGATCCCCATCGGTTTTCGACCTGGACCCCAAACATCCAGAGGGCGAACATATTGAAAAACAAGTGGCCAAAGCTTCCGTGAAGGAAGCTGTACGAAACCAACTGCCAGGGCCAGAAGTCGGGGCCGGCAGTGCCGGGAGGATAGAGGGGCATCTGGTTGAGTACGCCCGCCAAGATGGACGAGTTGGCCAAAGTCTCCGCCGCCACGAACTGAGCCAGGAAAAACAAGCCGTTAAGAATGAGGAGATTCTTGATCACCGGCGGCATCACGGAAAACTGAGTAGGGGGCCGGTATTGGGTTCGTCGCGGCATACGTTGAGGACGCCTTTAAGAAACAGTTCGAGCCGTCGAGAAACTGAAACTCGCACAGGTTCTACGAGTCTCGCCCCTGACCGTTCGGGGCGTTCGGCCGTGATGGGTCCTCCATCGCTGGGATTTCGTCGCTTCGTCTGTTTTCAATTCGATTCTGTGGTTCTCTTTGTGTCCGACATGCACTTTGGCCGTGGGACCCGCTCGTCGGAGCGGGACAAAGAACAGGCCCTCATCGCGTGTCTCGAGGCGCACGCGGCCAACGTCGAGCACTTGTATCTCCTCGGAGACGTGTTCGATGGGTACATCGAGTACCGGCATCTCCTCCCCAAGGGCTTCGTCCGGTTTCAGGGGCTGCTTGCCCGATGGACCGATCAAGGGATCCCCGTAACGTACGTGCTCGGCAACCACGATCCGTGGCACCGGGACCACTTCTCGGAGGAGTTGGGCGTCACGCTCGTCCCGGATTCAATTGAAGTGAGCCATTTTGGGCGCCGACTGCACCTCGCCCACGGGGATGCCCTCACGGCGGCCCATCGGTCTCGCACCTGGCTACGCGCCCTGCTTCGTCACCCCGTGCCCGTCCGCCTCTACCGGACGCTTCTGCCGGCCAACGTGGGGCTTGGTCTTGCCCAGTGGATTAGTCGCCGACTCCACGATCGGGGGAGGAATCCCCGCACCCCCGCCATTCTCCACAATCAAGCCCGGGCACTTCTGCGGCGCAACATGCTCGACGGCGTCGTCCTGGCCCATAGCCACATTCCTGCCCTGCACGACGGCCCAGACGGCGTGTATGTAAATACGGGAAACTGGTACGAACAGCGCACCTTTGCCCGTTTAGATGAAGACGGCCTGCACCTCCAACGGTGGAACGGCTCGCGCACGAAGGGCATTGAATCCGTTCCACTATAGCGGCCACTCCTCGGTCGCTGAGGACAGGAGCTGCTGCTCTGGCCTCTGCTTCGTCTTTTCCCTCATTTGCTCGCTGGACTATGTCCGAGTGGTCGTATTCCGACGAAGAGCTTGACGAGTACTTCAGCGACCGGTCGGCTCGCCAGTCGGCGCATTCAGGCGAGGGGGGGACCGAACGACCGACCACTGGTCTACGGGGCTTTCTTCACCGTCGGTTTTCGAATCCCCGGAAGGCCCAGGCCGCCACTGCCCTCTCAGTGATTGCGGGGCTTTTGGTGATTGGTGCGCTTGGCGTCGGACTGTACATTTGGACCCTTACGGACGACATTCCGACGACGGAGAGTCTTGAAGACCCGACTATGCAGTTGGCCACAATCGCGTACACTGCTGACGGCAAAGAACTGGCCCGATACGCCCGACAGAATCGCTCTTGGGTGTCGTACGACAGCATCTCGATTCCTGTCAAACAGGCCCTCCTTGCTACCGAAGATCAGCGCTTCTACGAACACTGGGGGGTCGATCCCCAAGCCATTATGGCCGCAGTGGTCGACATTTTGACCGGCGGATTTCGGGGTGCGTCGACCATTACCCAGCAACTTGCCCGCAATCTCTACATCGAAGAGGTGGGCCGGGCCGTCAGCATCACGCGCAAGGTTAAGGAGATGGTGACTGCCATTGAGCTGGAGCGGCGATATACGAAGCGGGAAATTATGGAGATGTACCTGAACACGGTCAACTTCGGGGGGAACGTATATGGCGTCGAGTCTGCGGCCCACACCTACTTTGGCCGCCGCGCCGCCGAGCTCGATCCCCTTCAGGCGGCCACGCTGATCGGGCTTTTGAGGGCGACCTCGTATTACAATCCGGTGCGGAACCCGGAGAACGCGAAGCGCCGCCGAAATGTGGTATTGCGACTGATGGTGGAACGCGGCTTTCTCGACGCCTCCTTTTACCGTGATCACGCCAACGAACCAGTGCGGGCGGACTACCATTCGGCGCGGCTCTCGGCCAGTCTCGCTCCCTACTTCGCCGAGCACGTGCGGAATACGTTGTCGAGCTGGGCCACTGATGAGGAGCATAGCGATCATCCCCTCCACGGCCACGACATCTACGGGGACGGCCTCCGCGTCTACACCACCCTCGATTCGAAACTTCAGGCCCTGGCGCGGGCCGCTGTCGAAAGACAAATGTCCGGCCTTCAAAGAGTGGTTGGGTACCAGTGGAGTGCCCCCTCACCGGGGCTTTACAGCACCTCGCTCGACGACTACCGATCCCTCGAACCGGGCGCGGTCTACGAGCCTTTCGCGTACTTCTGGGAGTCCAATCCGGGGCTCCTGAACGAATCTATACGCAGTACGCCCCGCTACGACACTCTGCGAGCCCGCGGTGTGGGGAAGAGGGAAGCGATCGAGCGGCTTCGCAATGATGAGCCGTTCGTGGACTCGCTGAAGACCGCAAAAAGCCGTCTCGGGGCCGGGCTTGTTTCTCTGGATCCCCGAAACGGCCACGTCAAGGTATGGATTGGCGGGCGAGACTTCCGGAGCGACAAGTACGACAAGGTGGGGATCTCGCGGCGCCAGCCGGGCTCTACCTTCAAGCCCTTCACCTACACCGCCGCCATCGACAACGGCTACTCGCCCTACGACAAGCTGAGGGACAGCACCTTTACCTGGGAGGACACGGGTGCCGACACCACGTGGTCGCCCCAGAATTACAACCAGCAGTCCTCAGGAGAGATGCTCACGCTGAGCCAAGGCCTGGCCAACTCGAAAAACACGATCACGGCCCGGCTTGCCCTCGAACTCAATCCCGGAACAGTGGCCAAGTATGCGACTCGTATGGGGATTCCCGAGAGCCACGTCGACGTGAATCCGTCCACTGAAGAAATCGATGCGGTGCCCTCCATTGCCCTCGGGACGAGCAACGTGCGATTGCTCGACATGGCAGCGGCCTACTCGACCCTTGCTAATGGGGGGCTGTACAACGAGCCGGTCGCCATCACTCGCATCGAAGATCGGTACGGGAACGTGATTTGGGAGGCCTCGCCCCATCCCCGGGAAGCCCTTTCCAAGCGCACCGCTTATACCGTTATAGACATGATGCGCGGCGTCATTGACTACGGCACCGGTGTTCGCGTCCGTACGCAGTTCGACCTCGGCGAGTACGACCTTGCCGGCAAGACGGGCACCACCGACCGGTCGGCCGACACCTGGTTTATGCTGATGCATCCCGAACTGGTAAGTGGGTCCTGGGTCGGATTTGATGATCAACGGCTTACCTTCCGGACGAATTTCTGGGGACAGGGTGCGCACAGTGCGCTCTTTCTCGTGGGCGACTACTATCGGAGGATCACAGAGTCGGACGAGGTGTCGCTCTCAAAGACCCCCTTTCCGATGGTACAGGGATTCGGCCCCCCGGAGGATACGACGAACGCTCAGGACGGCGGCCGTGTCGGCTGGTGAGGGACAGTGTCGAATTTCGAGTTGTACATTTCGAGCAATTGCTTCACAGGTGGACTCGTGGTTTCGGGTCCGTTCCTCTTGCCCATTCGACATTTGAAAATTGCAATTCGAAACTGTGAAGCTGCTGCACACGGCCGATATCCATCTTGGATTCAAGACGCATGGTCGGCGCGATCCGGACACGGGCCTGAACACGCGGTTGCTGGATGTGCAGCGGTCCCTCAACGCGGTGGTCCAACGGGCCCTCGACGCCGACGTCGACGTTTTCCTATTCTGTGGGGACGCCTACCATACCGCCGATCCTACCCCCACACAGCAGAAAATCTTTGTTCAGTGTCTGCATCCGCTCGCTGAGGCGGACATCCCCGTCGTCCTCATTGTGGGCAATCATGATCATCCCGTCACGTTCGGCCGCGCCTCCTCGCTCGACATCTTCGACCACATTGCCGGGGAGGTGTATTGTTACCGACAGCCAGCCTCCAACGTCCAGATTATTGACACGAAGAGCGGGCCGCTTCAGCTCATTCCGCTGCCCTGGCCCATCCGGAGCCAAATTCTTACCAAGGATGAGTACCGCAACATGTCGCCGGACGAGCTCCGGCAGTTCATCGAAAAACAGTACGTATCCTACGTCCAGCGTCGGACGAACGAGATTCTGGAAAGCGATTCCGGTGTGACCGACGAGGGCACAGAGAGAACTCTTTCTCCGGACGTGCCCACCGTGCTGGCGGGACACGTGATGTTGCAGGGTACCAAACTGGCGGGTTCGGAGCAAACCACCACAATTGCGTCGGAGCCAACATTCACTGTCGGGCAGCTCGCCGTACGCCCCATCGACTACGTGGCGCTCGGACACGCGCATCGCGCACAGGCGCGCAATGAGGACGGCCATCCCCCCGTTACGTACGCCGGCAGCATTGAGCGTGTCACGTTCAACGAGCGCGATGAGCAAAAGGGTGCTTGGCTGGTGGACATCGATCCCTCACGCGATACGATTACCCACACTACGTTTGTCGAAACTCCAGCCCGTCCCTTCGTTGCCGTGCAGATCGACGTTCGGGAGGCAGAGGAGCCCACCGAGCGTATTTTGGAGGCCATTCACGACCAGGATGTGGCCGACGCCATCGTTCGGGTGCGGTACCGAGTTCGGGAAAAGCAAGTGGCCCAAGTTGATCAGACTCGCCTCCGGAAGGCCCTGGAACCGGCCGACACTGTCGCCGCCGTCGAGCGCACAGTCGACCCCGCTGATCGCAAGCGACGTACGGTGGTGACTCGGGAGTCAGGGCTCGACGAAGCAGTTCGTCAGTACGTAGGGCAGCACGACGAACTTACCGGGATGGAGGAGGAACTTGTGGAGGCAGCCCTGGAGCTCGAAGTAGAACTCAAATCCGAGGGTTGAATGTTCGGCCATCCACCTTCATGTTATAGACATCCCATTACTCACTGTGCCTTCGAGACTGGGGGCGTGCGGCGAATCGAGCCGTGCGGACAGTTTCGCAATCAATGTATTTAAGCCCGTGGATATCGAAAATCGTACCGTAGTCATCCCACGTAAGGAGGAAACGACCAAGGAAGAAAAGCCCGTCGAGGTCTGGCCGCTGGTGGAGGCAGCGCTCGACAAAGTGGACGCCGATCCAACGACCTACCAAGCGGCACAGGCGGCCATGGAGGTGAGCGACGGCTGTGCCACCCTGGCTAACTTTTTGATCAGCCAGGCCGAGCAGGTCGAAAAGATGGACTACCGCTTCAAGGTGCCCTTGATCGTGCTTGGGGCTCAGCTTGCCCGCGAGGATGGCGGTTCCACTACTATTTATGATCCCGGAGAGGGAACTCTCCACTTCGAGACGGAAGACCATCACTTTGCCTTCGAGGTGTTCGAAGACTGGACCGTTGATTGGGAACGGGTCGCCGACCGCGTCGAAGGCGGATACAACTGGGACGGCGTCGAAAAGCAGGTGTGGGCTCTCGACTGGCTTATGGCCTATCTCGAGGTTCCCTCGGACGACTACATGGTCGACAACGAAGGAGAGGATGACGACCAGTATTACAGCCGCATTTGACGGCTTTCCGGGCGGCAACTGACGGCCCGCCGGTCCTCTTTACCGACCGCCATGCACCGTGCCGCTCTGGGGGGAGTGCTTCCGAGCGAACACCGCCTCTGTACCGTCTCGACTTGTTTGTGAATCCCAGTAGACAACCGGAATGAGGGAGTCCGGTGGTGATTCGAAGGGCTCGGTTGGATCAGTCGAGAGGCTGCATGAGGTGGAGGTGCACCTCCGATCTCTGGATCTCCTCTCGGGCCGTCCGGGCCGCCGTCACGGTTTTAAAGACGCCGTATACAGCACTCCCCGACCCCGAGAGGGATACGTACGCGGCGTCTGTGTTCAGCAGGCGTTTTCGGATCGAAGCCACCGACGGCTCCGCCTCCACGACGGGGACTTCGAAATCATTCGTCAGGGATGTTCGCCAGTGTGACAAGTCATTCGACCGCACCACGCGACGCAGGTCGGGCCGGTCGCCGTCGCTGGGAATCACCTGTGCATACGCCCAGGGTGTTGACACCTCGACGGGGGGAACGGCGACAAGAACAGGATAGGGAAGATGATAGTCCCTGCCTTCATTGGAAAGCGGCGACAGCGTGGCGCCTCGTTCTGTGGCGTAGGCCGCCGGGGTGTCCATCAAGAAAAACGGCACGTCGGCCCCAATCATGCTTCCAATCGTCTGAAGCTGTTCGGCGGACGGATCCAACTCCCACAGGCGGGTGAGGAGTTGAAGCGTGGTTGCTGCGTCGCTGGAGCCCCCTCCGAGCCCGGCCCCCTGCGGCACCCGCTTGTGGAGATGAAGGTCAGCCCCGGTCGTCACGTCGAACGCCGACGCGAGACGGTGTGCGGCCTGCAGGCACAGGTTGTTCTCATCCGTGGGCAGGGACGGGTCTGAGCACGTCATGGAAAGGGTCTCTGCCGGCGCAGCGGTGATCGTGTCTGTCCAGTTGAGCCGGTGCAGGATCGTTTCGACGTCGTGGTACCCATCCGGACGACGGCGGAGGACGTGGAGGCCCAGGTTTATTTTGGCGGGGGCGTGCTGCGTGAGGGGCATGGGGGGATGGGCCCTGTGCCGACCGTGTCTTTTTCATTCCCGGAGCGATTGGGGATCCGCGGGCGCGGGGTCAATCACCCGGGCGCCTTCGGTGGGAATGATTGAGGTCCAGGCTTCAGTGGGAACGTCGTGCTGCGCGAAGGCATCGATCATTGCGTTCCGGACAAACGCGGCGTCGTCCGGGCCGTCGCACCACGCGAACAAGGTGGGACCGGCGCCCGAGAGGGAACAGCCCAGTGCGCCTGCCTCTAGGGCTGCGGCCTGAACGTCTGAAAAGCCGGGGACGAGGGGAGCCCGGTGCGGTTCGACGATAAGGTCGCGCAGGGCCCGCCCCACGAGGGCCAGATCGTCGCGATAGCACCCCGCAATGAAGGCCCCGAGATGCGCCGTTTGTCGGACGGAGTCGGACAGTGGAATCGTGTCGGGCAGGCGGGCGCGCGCCTCTCGCGTGGGCATTACACGGTCGGGACGGACGAGGACGCACCGAACGCCGGAAGGGACCGGAATAGGTACGACGTCCGGCGGGTCCATCTCGCGGGTGAGCACGAGGCCGCCGAACAGGCACGGGGCAACGTTGTCCGGATGGAGGTCGCCGCTGGCAACAGCCTCCCCGGCCAGCGCATGTGGCAACAATGCCTCTTTCGCCCAGCGATCGGGGAGCAGGGCCGCGGCAGCCACGACGGCGCCCACGGCTGAAGCCGCAGAGCCCCCAAGCCCCGAACCAAGCGGAATGCCTTTCTCGATTGACACCTCAAATCCACCGTTCGCGTCCGCTGCGTCCCGGAGCGAGGCCAGCGCGACCGTGGCCGTGTTGTCGGTTGGTTCTGTGGGGAGATCGGTAACCCGTCCGGTGATGGTCCCGATCCGAACGACGGGTTCGTCGAGTCGCCGCACCGTTACTTGGTCGCCCAACCCGTTGAGGGCACTGCCCAGCACGTCGTATCCCACGGCGACGTTGCCCATTGAGGCAGGAGCGAATACGGTGACCTCATTTTTCATCGTCTCATTTTCCATTGTCTCATTTTTTGCGTGAGGCGGGGAAACGGGAGTCAAAAGCACTCTGACCCTGCGTCCCATGCGTACGAAGTGTCCCTTTCTGCTTAATCTCCGTCATCTTCGTTTTTTTGTTCCCCACGCTCTCGTTCTGCCGCGCACAGTTACGACATCAACCGCAGCAAGTCCGTAAACACGCCCGCCGCGGTGACTTCGGGTCCGGCGCCGGGGCCCTGCACGATGAGCGGCGTCTCGTCGTAGCGGTCGGTCTGGAAGCGCACAATGTTGTCTGTGTGGTTGATGCGGGCAAACGCATGGTCGAGGGGGTAGCGGCGCAGACGAACGGAGGCCTCCCCCTCCCGCGTCACACTCCCCACGAATCGGAGCACCTTGTTTTCGGCCTGAGCGTCGCGAAGGATCTTCGTCATGGGGGCGTCGTGCTCCGACAAGTGCTCCAGGAATGTCTCGACGGACCCGTCCTGCAGGGCCTTCGGCACCAGCCCTTCGACTGTTACCTCGTCCAGTTCCAGTGGGACGCCCATTTCGCGGGCCAGGATGACCACCTTTCGAGCCACGTCCATGCCGGAGAGGTCGTCGCGGGGGTCGGGTTCAGTAAATCCTTCGGCCTTGGCTTGGCGGAGGATGGTGGAGAAGGGACGGTCGCCGTCGAACGCGTTGAAAACATACGACAGGGTGCCGGAGAGGATGCCCTCGATCCGGTGCACCTGGTCGCCCGTCTCGGTGAGACTGTTCAGCGTTTGCAGGATGGGCAATCCCGCACCGACGGTCGTTTCGTAGAGGTATCTGGGGCCGGCGCCCTGGCTGGCGCCCTGGAGAGACTGATAGGTCTCCCACGTGTCCGTGTTGGCGAGCTTGTTGGGGGTAACAACGTGAATGCCACGATCAAGCCAGTCTTGGTACCGTTGGGCAACGGCCTCGCTGGCCGTACAGTCGACGATCACCGCGTGGGGATGATATTCGGTCTGGACGTGGTCAACGAACGCGTCGAGGTCGGTGGGGGCACCGTCGGCCAATGCGTCGCGCCACGTGTGAAGGTCGAGGCTTTGCTCGGCCTGGAGCATTCGGGTGGAGGTGGCAATTCCGCGCACGCGAAGATCCATGTCCTGCTCTTCCCGGAGGCGTTCGGCCTGATCCGCGATCTGGTCAAGAAGGGCGGAGCCGACGTTGCCGGCCCCGATGACTCCGATCGACAGAGTGCGGTTCGACAGGTAGAACCCCGCATGCGCGGCCCGGAGGGCCCGGCGGGCGTCGTCTCCGTCCACCACGGCCGAGATGTTGCGCTCCGAGGAGCCCTGTGCAATGGCCCGCACGTTGACGCCAGCGTCACCAAGTGCCCCGAAGAAGGTGGCCGCGATGCCCGGTGTTCCTGCCATCTGATCCCCCACAACGGCGAGAATACTGCACTCCGGGGTAACGTCCACCTTCCGGATTTGGCCCCGATCCAGTTCGGCGTAGAAGGCCTGTTCGGCGGCCTCACGCGCCTCCCTGGCCTGCGCCTGCGGGACGGCAAAGCAGATCGAATGCTCGGAACTGCCCTGCGAAATAAGAATCACGGACACGCCCGCGTTCTCCAGCGCGTCGAAGAGCCGCCGGGCAATCCCGGGCACCCCAATCATGCCACTGCCCTCCAGGTTGAGGAGGGCCACGTCGTCGATTGTGGAAAAGCCCTTGACGGCCGACGTACCGTCCCCTTCGAGGTGAATGCGGGTGCCGGGCTGGTCGGGGGCAAAGGTGTTGCGAATCGTAATTGGAATCTCGGGATCGATGGCTGGCGCGAGCGTACGGGGATGGATGACCCCGGCCCCAAAGTACGCGAGTTCCATTGCTTCTTCGTAGGAGAGGGCGTCGAGGCGTTGGGCGTCAGGGACGTAACGGGGGTCGGCGCTCATGACCCCGTCGGTGTCGGTCCAGATGGTGAGGCCCTCCGCCCCGAGCAGCGCCGCGAAGATGGCAGCGGAGTGGTCGGAGCCGTTCCGACCCAGGGTGGTGGGCACTCCATCGGGCGTGACGGCGATGTAGCCCGTCGCGACAACCACGTCGGCCTCGTCGTGGTCAGCCTGCCAGTCGGCAAATCGGTCCTGGGTAGCCGTCCAGTCCACCACCGGTCCCAGCTCCTCGTGGGTGACGACGAGCGCGTCGCGGGCGTCGCAGACCGCTGCTGAGACGCCCCGCTCGCGAAGCAGTCCGCCCAGCACGCGGGCCGACCAGAGCTCGCCGTAGCCGGCCACGAGGTCGCGCGTGGTTGAGGGAGCCGTGCCCATGAGGCGGGTGGCCCGGAGCACGTCGGCCAGGTCGTCGATGTCCTGGTCTAGGGTGCGGAGCAGGGAGGCGGCAGCGTCTCCGTTCAGCAGTTCTGTGATGACGGCCCGCTGGTCCTCGTGGAGCGCCTGGAGGCGGTCGGAAAGGGTGGCGTCTCCGGTGGGGGCGCGGTCGGTGAGGTCGAGGAGGCGGTCCGTTACCCCACTCATTGCCGAGACGACGACGGCCAGCGGCTGTTCGCGGGTGTCGAGAAGGGACGCCACGTGCTGAATGCGCTCCGGGTCGGCGAGGCTGGTTCCACCAAACTTGTGGACCTGCCAGTCAGCGGACGCAGGGAGAGGCGATTCCATACAAGAAAAGGAGGATAAAGAGCAAACCCAGATCAAAAAAACGGTGGGGAAACAATTGGCCCCAGCGGGAAGAAGGGAGGAGCCAATCGACCGTTTCTACAGGAGCGAAGCAGACGGTGGGGCTACGTCGTGGTTCCGTTAGTGTCCAGCCTTACCACGAGATTCGTCAGGAGGTGGTGGAGACGGGAGCGGGCCGTGCGAAGGGGCTGATTGTTGCTTGCGGCGGAGGCGGGCGGACCGTCGTCCGTCAGGTGCTGCTCGGCGACGAGCGTAAGGGCCGCCACTCGGACGTCCATATGACGGGCCGCGATCACTTCGGGCACCACGCTCGCGCCCACGGCATCGGCCCCGAGTCGACGCGCCATTCGATGTTCGGCGGTCGTTTCTCGGTTTGGGCCGAGGAGGGCCATATAAACGCCCTTCTGCAGCGGGATGCCATCCTCTCGGACCACGTCGCCAGCCTGCTGTTGGAGAGCGGGATCGTAGGGGACAGTCATGTCGGGAAAGCGAGGGCCCCACGCCTCCACGTTCGGCCCGACGAGCGGATTCCGACCCTGGAAATTGATGTGATCGGTTAGCAGCATGAGGTCCCCTTGCTCGAACTGCGGATTCACGCTGCCGGCGGAGGCTGTTAGAAGCAAGGTGTCGACTCCGGCCGTGGCGAGCATGCGGACGGGAAAGACCACCTCGCGGGGTGTATTGCCGGAATAGAGGTGCAGGCGCTGGTGCAGCTCAACAATGCGTGTTTCCTCCAGGGCTCCCGTCGCAAGCGTACCGTCCGATGCCGGGAAGTGAGGAATGTCGACGTAGGGCACCGTGGTCTCGGTCGCGCTCTCGTCCAACAGTGCGTCCAATTCGATGTCGTGTAGAATTCCCACCCTGGGAGTGGGAGATGGGAGAGAAGAGGCCGCTTCTTCGACCTGTCGCCGGTAGACAGCGGTGCCCTCAGCGGTGAGGGCGGGGGCATCGGGAGTGGTAGACATACGAATCGGGCGTTGCGATGGGACAAAAAGGGGGGAGAAACAGGGAAAGCGAGTGCTTCCGAGTCGGCTTCCTCCGACAGTCCCAGCAGGAATCGCCCCGTGTCGGGGGGGAAGAAGAGACTACTCCATGTCTTCGAGGATGCTCCAGATTTTCTCAATTTCCTCCGACGTGGTTTCCTGATCCTCGTCGCTGGAGCGCTTCTTCTTGGACTCCTCCATGCGCTCCGCGGAGGCGGTTTCCTCTTCTTCGTTTTCCTTTTTTTCCTCTGCTTCTTCCTCGGCGGTCGAGGGAGCAGGGGAGTCCGGAGCCCATCCGCTGTCGTCGTCCGTCGCAGCACCGGTAGAATCAGAGGAGGATTCCTCCTCGGAAGGCTCGGCAACGTTTATCTCGGCGTCGGGCGTCTCCCTGTTTTGCGACTCCGAGGAGCTGGGAGGACGAGGGGCCGGTTTCGGCTCGGTCGCAATGTCGTCGGTAAACACGTCAGAAGGACTCGGCTCCTTTTCCTCATCCTCCTCAGAAGCGTGAGCCTCTCCCAACAGTTCGGTTTCGGGGGAGAGCGATTCTTCTTCCTCGATGGTCGAGGAGGACTCGTCCTCCACGTCTCCCTCGCCCAGCGCGCTAGAGACTGACTCCTCCAAGTCGCCGAATTCCTCGTCAAGCGAGGGAGCGTCGCTTTCCGGCTCCGCTTCGGTCTCCGTTGAAGAAGTAGAAGGCGTCTCCGGCTCGACCGAAACCGATCCAGGACCGTCCGCCGCGTCGGCGTCCGGCTCCGTAAGGTCGGGGGTTGGCGGAGCCTCCGACGGCGCTCCACGGCCCGACGGACCCGCCGGGTCGGGAGGAGAAGACGTCAGTTCAGGCTCGTCGGTCGACGATACGTCCGGCCGATCTTCGGGGGACGATTCGGGCGAGACGCCCTCTCGGTCGAACTCTTCCAGAATCTCGAGTTCGGAATTAAGAAAGCCCCGAAGTCGGGCGATGACCTCGGTGCGTCGGCTTCGAAGGCGCTGGGTGTCGGCCTCCAACTGTTCTCGCCGGGCTTCGGCCTTGCTCTTGATCTCTTTCGCCTCTGCCTTTGCCTGCTTAATGATGTTTTCGGCCTTCTCACGGGCATTTTCGAGCTGTTGTTCAGCGTTCTCCCGCGTCTGGTCGAGCGCTCGCTGCAGGGCTTCTTCCACCTTTTGGTAGTGGTCCATCTGGTTTTCGAGCTCCTCCACTCGTTTTTCCAGGCGACGGCGTTCGTCGTCCAGGTCTTCCCACTGCTGGGCGACCATGTCGAGGAACGCCTCCACCTCTTCGGGGTCGTACCCGCGGAGGCTGCGGTCAAACTCTTGTTTTCGAATATCGAGTGGTGTGAGCTTCATGGCTACGGGCGGACAGGGAGGAAACAACACACGGCGATTCTCTGCACGCTGAGAGCGACGGCGTCAAACGAGGTCTCCACGAGGAGGCGCGGCGTGCAGACGGGGAGCCTCGCTCATGGTTTACCCTATGTTCACCAGGAGGCAGCGATACTGTTTCGGTTCTTCCCATTGCCGGGCCCGACCCGGTGGAGTGGTTCTTCGATCGATCTATTTTTTCTCGATTTCGCCTCACCGAGGGGTAGTGTAGTTTCAAGCAATCCCCTTTGCAGTGGAGTCATCTTGAGCGGAGCGAATCGGAGTCGAAAGATCTC
>CAYRPX010000040.1:0-2311 GCA_964426195.1 uncultured Salinivenus sp. | reverse complement strand
TTCAGTCCCCTGGTGGCTCGCTCAGAATCAAGAGCCTCTCAGGGCCTCAAAAGAACCTCTTGAAAATGAGCTAGCCTACTCGTAGTCCCGGGGCCCAAAGATGGAGGTGCCGAGCCGGATCATGGTGCTGCCCTCTTCGATGGCTACCTCAAAGTCGTTGCTCATCCCAATGGAGAGCTCCTCCATTTCCACCTGCGGATTGCCGGTCGCGTCATAGGTGTCGAACAGCTCGCGCATTTGCCGAAATTCGTCCCGCACATTCTCGGGGTTGTCCACGAAGGAAGCCATCGCCATGAGGCCCTTGATGGCCAGGTGATCGTACTGGGCGCAGTGATCGAGGTAGTCGTGGGCCTCCGCCGGATCGAGGCCATACTTCTGCTCCTCGCCCGTGATGTTGACCTGCACGAGGCAGGGCAGCACACGGTCGTTCTTGGCCGCTCGCTTCTCGAGCTCTTTTGCGAGGCGGGGACTGTCGAGGGCGTCAAACCAGTCGGCGTGGCGGGCAACGAACTTGGCCTTATTGCGCTGGAGGTGGCCCACCATGTGCCATTTCAGATCCCCGCCTTTGAACGCGCCGGGGCGCTCCTGGGCCTTGTCCCGCAACTGACGGGCCCGGTTTTCACCAAGGTGCTCCAGTCCGGCGGTCAGGACGGACTCGATTGCTCGCATCGGAAAGGTTTTTGAGACGGCGACGATGGTGAGATTGTCATCGGATCGACCGGACCGCTCGCAGGCCTGAGCGATGCGTTCCTGTACCCGTTCGACCCGCTGGGTCACGGCCTCAACGCTGAGTTGCTCGTCAGTTTCTGGCATTTTGGACTATGAGTTGGCGAAGATGGGGGCTCGATCGAAAAAACAAAACGCGGGCATAACGTCTGAAATCTCTTATCCCTGATTCGCGGGGACGATCCCGGTTCGAACCCGTTCTTCCACGGTTCTCGCTATATCAGAGGGGCGGAAGTGTAGATCCAAGGGGGGATTGGGCTCCTGCGTCTGAGGAGAAGGAACAGGCCGCCTCGGCTTCTTACATGTGTCCGCGATTAAGATCAAAATAGAAAATGAGGTCGGCAGTCGGCGAACGAAACGACAGAAGGGGGATCACGTCTCTGTCCGAAGTACGTCCAGCGGCGGACGGTCGTAGAGGCCGCGGCTATTCCACAGGCCGATGCCGACCGTCACGACCACCGCGAGTACCAACGCGGTGACGAGGGCCCACGGGGCCACGACAAAGGGCCCCTCGAAGACGAAGTACGAGAGGCTCCACGCACCTACGAGGGCCAGCAGCAGGCCGGTGATGGCCGCGAAACCGCCAAGAAAGAGGTACTCGACGGTCATAATCGTCTGTACCGTACGGCGCGAGGCCCCGAGTGTCTTCAGGAGGACGCTCTCCTTGGCCCGCTGGTAGCGGCTCACCACCACCGCGCCCGCCAGCACGATGAGTCCCGTAAAGACGCTGAAGAGAGCCATAAACCGGATCACGTACGCGAGTCGCCCGAACAGGTCCTGGAAGGTGGAGAGGATGAGGGAGAGATCGATGGCGGAAACGTTGGGGTACTGCTGTACGACATCCCGCTGCACCCGGGCGGACAGGTCTTCGTCGGAGGTCCGACTGAGAAGAACGTGCGTCTGTGGAGCGGCTTCGAGCACCCCTTCTGGGAAGACAACGAAGTAGTTGGTACCGATTCGCTGCCAGTTCACCTCGCGGAGACTGGAGATATAGGTGGTCACCGGTCGGCCCTGAACGTCGAACGTGAGGGTGTCTCCGAGGCTCACGTTCAGCTCCTCGCGGGCCATGTCCCGCTCCATCGAAATGGGAACGGCTTCGCCCGTCCGCAGAGGATTGCCATCCACCGACCCGACGAACTCGCCCGCGACAAGCGTTTCGCTCTCGGTGAGGTGGTCGCGGTACGTCACCCGGTACTCCCGTTCGTGCGCCCAGCCGACGTTTACCGTCGTATCCTGACGGAGGGCCTCGATGGAGCGTCCGCTGATCGCCTGCAGGCGCGTCGTGACAATGGCCTCGCGGGCGAGGATGGGCGCGCCCGCTCCTCGGACCGTCTCCGTTACGCCGTCGACCTGGTCATTCTGGATGTCGAACAGGACGAGATTGGGCCGATTCTCCCCACCGGCGACCTGAATTTGCTCCAGGAGCGTGCGCTCGACGAGTACGAGGGTCATGATGAGGAAGACCCCCAAGCCCAGCGTGAGCAGCAGCACGGTCGTCTGGTTGCGCGGACGATAGAGGTTGGCCAGGCCCTGCCGCCAGGGGTACGACCAGGAGGTGGGAAAGAAGCGGCGCACGCCCGCCATG
>CAYRPX010000039.1:0-16083 GCA_964426195.1 uncultured Salinivenus sp. | reverse complement strand
TCTCGTCCTCGACCTCGTCGTAGAAGCGGCCCATAAACCGCTTGATCGAGGACACCGTGTGTTCCGGATTCGTGATGGCCTGTCGCTTCGCCGGGGCGCCCACGAGGCGCTCGCCGTCGTCCTTGTAGGCGACGACGGACGGCGTGGTACGCGAGCCTTCCGCGTTTTCGATGACAGTGGGGTCGCCCCCTTCCATCACCGCCACGACCGAGTTCGTCGTGCCAAGATCAATTCCTATAACTTCACCCATAAGTTCGTGTGTGCGTTGGTTCTGTCAAGTCAGTTCGTCGTCAAAGGCAGATCGTCGTCAAAGGCGTCGAGGGATCGGCGCCTCGTTCGTCTACGTCACCATCCAGCATACCCATCAAGAACGGTGCCGCGGGCTAGAAACCAGTGCCAGTCCGTCACATTGACAGGCTTGCAGGGAGCGGCCTGTGGGTCGTCCCGACGGTGCGTCACGACTGATGCGATCCGTCCACTCAAACTGAAAACTTTGCAGACTTGGGGGATGAATGGGCCTGCGATGCAACCCCGATTTCCTTCGTCCGTGCAAACTATGCCTACTTTCATGTGAGTCCGAAAAAATTCAGGGACTCGTGGTTATTTTGATGACGGCATGTATACCTCGGCAGGTCTCCGATACATTCCCAATCTCCTGACGGTCGGTCGCATTCTGGTGACCCCGCTGCTGCTTCTGTTGCTGTCCATCCCGAGCCAGGCCGGCCAGATGAGCGCTGTATTGCTGTTCGTCTTGGCGTCGCTGTCGGATTACTACGATGGGGTGCTGGCCCGGCGGCTGGGGGTGCGCTCGCGCCTGGGGCAGTATCTTGATCCGCTGGCGGACAAGATCTTGATCCTTGGTACCTTCATCGCCCTGGCCCTGGAGGCGCCCGATCTGGTGCCGTGGTGGGCCGTCGTTGCGATTGCCCTGCGCGACGTCGTGGTGACAATCCTGCGCTCTTGGGCCGAAGCCTACGGCCAGACGCTCCACACCTATCGGGTGGCGAAAGGAAAGACGATGCTGCAAATTCTATTTCTGTTCGCCATCCTTGTGCTTCGAGCCGCGACTCACATGTCGCCGCCCCTGCAGGAGGTTGCCCGGTGGATCTTGTACGAGAGTCAACTTCCTGGGCTGGCGCTGATTGGCGTCGTTGGCTTCACGCTGGCCACCGGCGCGCTGTACGTGGTGGCCCCGGTCGAAGAGCAAATGGACCCGGAGTGACGCGTCTCCAGCCCACGAGTCCGGTCTGCTGATTTGTCGTGCTCCTGTGTATGTCTGAGTCTTCTTCCCCTCGTGCGCCTGAGGCGTCGGAGCGGGCCCAATCGGTAGCGCGTGCCCTTTTGCGGATCGACGCGGTCTCGCTGCGGCCCCACGATCCGTTTACATGGTCCTCGGGGCTCGCGGCCCCCATCTACTGCGACAACCGGCGCACGCTCGCCTTTCCGTCGGTCCGCAGGACGATTGCGGACGGGTTTGCCGAGCTTGTGCGCACGGCCGGGTGGGCGTCTGTCACCATCGCGGGGACGGCCACCGCAGGGATCCCCCACGCAGCCTGGCTGGCCGAACAGCTCGACGCGCCCATGGCCTACGTGCGCTCGTCGGCCAAAGAGCACGGGCAGGGGCGCCGGATTGAGGGGGCGCGCCTCGGGCCAGACGACGAGGTGGTCGTGGTGGAGGACCTTATTTCTACGGGCGGATCGGCGCTGGAGGCGGTCTCGGCCGTTCGGGAGACCGGTGCCACCGTGCAGGCTGTGCTTGCGATTTTTTCTTACGGGCTCGACGCCGCCACGGCGGCGTTTCGGGAGGCGGCGGTGTCGCGCCACGTGCTGACGACCTTCCCGGTGCTCCTGGACGTGGCGCGTCGCCACGACGACCTCTCCGCCGACGCACAGGGCCTCCTCGAAGACTGGCGGGCCGACCCGGAGGCGTGGTCGGAGGAGCACAGCGGGTAGGCGTGTGGGCGTTGTGGCGTGTGGAGATACTGGCATATTGCGTCCGGTACGCCCAGACGCCCAGACCCCCAAACGCACATACGCAGCCTCGACGTTCGACGACGAATCAGGAGAGCGTGTAATCGTCATTCTCAATCCTAGCCCTCGTCTTCATGAAAGCAGAGCTCCTCACTATCGGCGACGAACTGCTCATCGGGCAGACCACGAACACGAACGCGGCGTGGCTGGGCCGGCGCCTAAGCTGGCTCGGCTTTCGGGTGGACCGGACGGTGACGATGGGCGACGCGCGCGAGTCCATTCAGCGGGAGTTGGATCGGGCCTACCAGGACGCGCGTCTCGTGGTTTGCACCGGTGGGCTAGGGCCTACGCACGACGACGTGACGCGGGAAGTCGTTGGGGAGTACTTCGATGCGCCTCTCCAAACCGACGATGCCCTGCTCGACCGCGTGCGTCAGTATTATGAGCGCCGCGACCGGGACATGCCGGCGTCCGCTCCCAGTCTCGCCCGGCTGCCGGAGGGATTCGAGGCCCTCGACAATCCGGTGGGGGCCGCGGTGGGGCTCTGGTACGAGGCTTCGGACGGGCGCATCGTGGTGCTGCTGCCCGGCATTCCCGACGAGATGACGTCCATCTTCGACGCTGCCGTGGAGCCGCGACTTGAAGCGCTGCCCGGGGTGGGCGAGGTGCATCACCGGACCCTCGTGACGGCGGGCATTCCGGAGACGGCCCTGCAAGAGCAGCTCGGCGACCTGTCCGGTATGCTGGGTAACGACGTACACCTGGCCTACCTGCCCTCCACCAGCGGGGTGCGACTGCGCCTCTCTGCCGAGACAGACGAGGGCGATGCCTCCGCACGCCTGAACGAGGTCGAGACGGTCATTCGAGAGCGGGCGGGGGAGTACGTCATCGGCACCGGCGACGTGACCCTGGAGAAGGCGCTGGGCGGCCTGCTGCGGGACCGCGACGCCACCATCGCCGCCGCCGAGAGCGCGACGGGCGGACTCATCGGGCACCGCCTCACTGGTGTCTCGGGGTCCTCCGACTACTTCCTGGGGAGCATCGTCGCTTACGCCAACCGCGCGAAGCAGGCCGTGCTGGGCGTGGAAGCCGAGGCAATTCGTGAGCACGGGGCTGTGAGCGAGACGGTGGCCGTGCAGATGGCCGAGGGGGTACGCGAGGTTCTGGGCACCACCCTCGGCGTCTCGACGACCGGGATTGCGGGCCCGACGGGCGGCACGCCCGAGAAGCCGGTGGGCACCGTGTGGGTAGGGGTCGCCGACGCGGACGGCGCCCACGCTCGGCGCCATCAGTTCGTGGAGGATCGCAGCCTCAACAAGGAGCTCTTCGCCTCCGCTGCCCTGGAGCAGGCGCGTCGCGGTTTGGTGTAGCGGAAATGGTTCTTCTCTGGCGTTCTCGCCGCATCTGGAGAGATCTTTCGACTCCGCTTCGCTCGGAGTGACTCTATCCCAAATGGATTGCTTGATACTGCAATAATCAAGCAGGAGGAACGGCGTCTGTGTCTGGCGGGGCGAGGCCGCGTTCATCGGGGGATCGAAAACCGACGGACGAGCACTCCATACGTGTATGTACGAGGAGGAAAAAAGACCGTCCCCGTTCGACTGTCGTTCATTCCCGGCTCCCAGACTACGTATGCGCGCCGTTCTCGTCTCCGAAGAAGGCGACCCCGAATACTTAACCATCGGCGAAGTCCCCACCCCTGCGCCCGGTCCCAACGAAGTGCGGATTCGGGTGCACGCGACCGCCCTCAACCGTGCGGACATCTTCCAGCGCCGCGGACACTACCCGCCGCCCGACGGGGCATCCAGTATCCTTGGCCTCGAAATGGCCGGCGTGGTGGAGGAGACGGGTTCCGGCGTGATCGACTGGCACGAGGGCGATCGGGTCTTTAGCCTGCTGGCCGGGGGCGGGTACGCCGAGCAGGCGGTCGTCCATAAGGATCTGCTCATGGCCATGCCGCCGGGCCTCTCGATGCGGGAGGCCGCGTCGATTCCGGAGGTCTTCCTCACGGCCTATCAAGCGCTGCACTGGCTCGGCGGCGTGCAGAGCGGGCACAATGTGCTAATTCACGCGGGGGCCAGCGGCGTGGGCACCGCGGCGATTCAGCTCGCGCAGGAGGCCGGAGCGCATCCCTACATCACGGCCTCGGCCCCCAAGCACGAGGTGTGCCGCGACCTCGGGGCGGAGGCGACCATCGACTACGAATCGGAAGACTTTGCCGAACGCGTCGACGCGCTTACCGGCGGGGACGGGGTGAACATCATCATGGACTTCATCGGGGCGCCGTACTTCCACCAGAACGTGGCCGCGCTGGCGATGGACGGCCGCATCGTCCAGCTCGCCACGCTGGGAGGCAGCACGGTGGAGGAGGTGAGCCTGCGCGACCTGATGGCCAAGCGCGCCCACCTGCTCGCCTCTACGCTCCGCAACCGGAGCCTCGATTACAAGGTGCAACTCACCCAGGAGTTTGCGAGCGACGTGCTCCCGAAGTTTGTAGATGGGCAGCTCCGGCCGGTCATCGATTCGACCTACGACTGGACCGCGGTGGCCGACGCGCACCGCCGTATGGAAAACAACGAAAACGCCGGCAAGATCGTGCTCCGGATCGTCTCGTGAGACGGCAGTCGGTGGGCGGAGAGGCAAGAGGAATGTGCGATCGTTGCGCCGGGAAGGCGCGACACAGCAACGCCCCAGGCCCCTCTGCAGGGACCCAGGGCGAACCGTGGGGCCTCCGGAACGGACGGCGCGACGACTAGGCGAGACTCGCGTCAAGGGCAATCTCGGTGCCTGCCAGGGCCTTCGAGACCGGGCAGCCCTCCTTCGCCGCCTCGGCGTGCTCCTGAAATGTCGCCTCGTCGATGTCGGGGACGGACGCCTCCGTCGTGAGGTGGATCTCCGTGATGGTGGGGTCGCCATCGACCATGCGGAGCGTCACGTCCGCGGTGGTGTCGACCGATTCGGGGGTGTACCCCGCCTCGTCCAGCACGTTGGCAAAGGCCATGGAGTAGCAGCCGGCGTGGGCGGCCGCAATCAGCTCTTCCGGGTTCGAGCCCGCGCCGTCTTCGAAGCGGGAGCGAAACGAATAGGCGCCTTCGTAGGCCCCACTTTCGAGCGTCATGGTGCCGTTGCCGTCGGGCAGGTTGCCGTTCCACATAGCGTCAGCAGAGCGGGTAGGCATAACGTTGGGATCGTTGGTTGAGGGAGATGTGCGTATTTGGAGATTGCAAACGCAGGGGTGCCCGCGCGTTCCCGTGCGGACGGTGCTTTGCGGAAAGGACACACAGCGACGGCCCGCGGCGGACCGCGACTATGCGTCGTCGGCCTCGCCGTTCAGTTCGTCGAGGTGCACGTCCCTCTGCGGGTACGGAATGCCGATCTCGGCCTCGTCCAGTTTGTACTTCACCTGCCGGGTCAACTCCTGTTTCAGGCGGAAATAGTCGTCGGGCGTGGCCCAGACGCGCACCTGCCAGTTGATCGACGAGTCGCCCAGTCCCTTGAGGGCGGCCTTGACGCCCTTGTCCTCGACCCGGTCCTCCACGCTTCGGGCGGCCTCCAAGAGCACCTCGCGGGTGGCGTCGATGTCGGCGGGGTAGTCCGTGCCCACGTCGCAGTTGACGCGGATGGTGTCGTTCGCGAAGATGTTTTCGATCGTGGACCCGAAGATGTCGCCGTTCGGAATGATCACGAGGCGATTGTCCCGCGTGGTGATGCGCGTGAAGAAGAGGGAAAGGTCTTTCACGAAGCCCGTCTCATCCGCAATCTCGACGTAATCGTCCACTTTGAACGGGCGGAAGATGAGGAGCATGACCCCGGCCGCGAAGTTAGCGAGGGTGCCCTGCAGGGCGAGGCCGACCGCAAAACTGGCCGCGGCGAGGACCGCGACGAAGCTGGCGGTTTCGACCCCCACGGTTTCCAGGCCGGCAAAGATGGCCAGCAGGAAAATGGCGTAGTACGCAAAATTGCCCGCAAACTTCGTCAGGGTGGTGTCGACCTGCGGCTTGTCGAGCCCGCCCCGGATCAGGTTCCGGACCCAGGTGGCCACGTATCGGCCGACGACGAGGATGAGGATGAACGCAATGATGCTCAGCACATAGGAGCCGAGCATCTGGATCGTCTCGGCGTTCAAGTAATTCTGGGATTGGGAAAGAAGGTCGTTCATGGAGAAGGGAAGAATGCGTTGGCTTTCAAATTTGAGCTTGTCCTGAAGGTATGTGGGCAAATAGGGAAGTATCAATGCAAAACGGCCTGATCGGGATGAAAACGAGCCCCGGTTACCGGGATTTTCCATCCGCGGGGGCCGTTGAGGCAGGATGTCCCAGAATGCGGGCCTTGAAGCGGCGCAAGAGAGAGGCGTCGAATTCAATCGGAGGGTCGTTCCGTTGCAAGCCCGTGATCTGGCCACTGGGGATCTCCGGCAGGCGGAAGGTGAAGAGATATTCCCCGGTGGACGTCAGCCCCACGTCGTTGCGGCCGAACCGGAGATCAGAAATCAGCAGGTCGCCACCGGGGCTGCGCCGGACGATGTAGTAGCCCCGTGAGAAATGGCGCAGTCGCTGGACGATGGGATGGTCGGCGGCCGGGCCCAGCAGGTCATGCCGCTTCGGGACGTAGCGGAAATCGATGCTCCGATCGGAATCCAGGAGCGAGTACAGCCCGACGTAGAAGCCGTCGTCAGTTTCGGCAATGCCCTGCCAGAGGAGGTTGTTGAAGGGCGTCGGGGCCGTAAACACCCGTTCGTAGTCCGGGGCCTCCTGCTCCAGGGCCTTCGCAAACACGTGGTCGATGTGCTGCTTATTCAAGACCGTGAGCAGAAGGTAGGCCGAACTCAGGGCCAGGCCCGTGTAGTTCGCCCACCGGCGCGCCGGGGCCGTGGCGGGCCTGTAAAGCGCCCCTAGCAGGCCCAGGGCCAGCGGCACGGTGTACAGGGGATCGATGATAAAAATCGTTCCGTAGATCACCGGATAATCGCTGAACGGCCAGAAGATCTGTGTGCCGTACGTCGTGAGACAGTCGAGCCCCACGTGGGTGAGGAAAACCGCAGAAACGAGGCCCGCCCACCGGCGCTTTGACACGAGAGTGTTGGGATGCAGGCGCCGGAGGCCGTACGCGGCGGCGAGGGTGACCACCGCAATGAAAACGAAGGAGTGGGACAGGCTCCGGTGAAAGGTAAGGGACTGGGTCTCCGTCAGAAACGGATTCGCCAGCACGTCAAGGTCGGGCAGCAAGCCGAAAAAGGCGCCCCAGAGTGGCGCCTTGCTGCCGGCTTTTTGGCCCGCTGTGGCTTCTCCCACCGCGGCGCCTAACGTGATTTGGGTGACGCTGTCCATAGCTGAGCACTCGGAGAACGGGTACGAAGAATCCGCAGGAACGCACAAAACCGTCTTCTGTACGGCGGACCGTGGATCGGAGAGCCAGGGTCCGTCTCAATCGTTGTGAATCGATGGTCTTGTCAGGATGCCCGACCGATACCGTTGTCGCGTAAAAAACGCCACCGTCCGTCCTGAGAAGCGCGACACCCTGGCTGAACTTGTCCGCAAGATGTTTACCCGTCGCCATCACAATCGTGTGGGCGGACGGGAGACGGACTGGCTCACTGTCGAACTCGTGCAGTCGCTCCGCGAAGAGAGTCGAGTCTACCGGGAGGAACTCAGCACGAAAACCGATGGTCCTCTGCCGTTTGCACTCGGCTACTTCCGGATCCGCGATGGCATGCTCGAACGAGTGAGCGACGAAATTCCGGCCAACGTGGCCCCTCGCTCCTTTGTCTTGTTCTTAAGTGAGTTCCTACAGCCCGGCGCACAGCTGTGGTTTGCCGGCGAGGAAGGGGAGGAGGGATGGGAGATCCATGGGGTGGGAGCGGTTACGTCGTCACCAAACCCGGCCGAGGCAGCAGACGATCAAGCATCGGACGAAGAGTCGGGGGACGCCAGCACCTGAAGAAGATGGGTGGCGGCTTCCTTCTCAGAAAGATTTTCGAGGTCGTCCCGATTGTTGGGCAATAGGGTCACGGTTCGATACTGATCCTGACGGTCTTCGCTGAGGTGTTCGCGGACCCGAACGCCCACGCAGGCCCCGTCGTGCCCGACGAGGCCGGTCACGGTGTTGGGGCGGTTGGGATACGGGGTCCCGTCGGGGAGAGCGTCCGCCACGGTTCCAATTATCTCCCGGACGGCCTCGAGGGTTCGGGCGTCCAGCCGCACGAAGAGGTCCACCGTAAAATTGCGGTCAAAGGCGACCTGCACGCGGCTGAGATTGGGATTCGTGGGACGCCACTGGAGATCCACTTGTCCGCAGCCCTCCGTCAGGTCGTCGATGGCGTTGAGGAGGGTGGGGAAACGGTCTTCGAGGTCGTTCATCATCCGCACGTAGCCCTGCATTTCTCCCTGCATCCCGCCCACATTCCCGAGTCTCTCGGCGGCCGCCGTCGAGGCGTCGCGCAGCCATGCTTGCACCTCGTCTGTGCGTGTGATTGCGTCGCTCACCGCTTGAAGCGAGGCTGACAGGTGCGGCTCGATGTGGGCTTTCCACTCCTTCTTAGAACGAGAGGACGACATTGAATCAGTCAAACAAACCGGAAGATATTACGACGGAGCGTGGACACAACTGAAGGAACAAAAGTAGACCCTCTACGTCCAAGAATAGCTCAGCAAATCCCCAATTCTACCGAGTTCGTATTGTGCCTGATCGATCGACCACTTCGCGGCAGCCGAAAACAATGCCGCTGGATGAGCTTTCGGAGCACCTTCAGCTTTCGAAGCAAACTCTCGTTCGCTGGACCGATCGACACCTGATCGACGCGGATCTCTACTGGTCCCTCTCCGACTCGAACGAGGAGATTCGCATGATCGACCTGACCGACGAGACGCTGGACTTTCTCGAAGACTTCGCCGCCGACTACCGAGAAGATGTCGTGAGTCGGACGGAAGCACGCCGGATCCTCAAGCAAATTGACCGGAAGAAGATCAAGAAGCTCATTCGGGCCGGCGACGTGGAAGACGTCGAGGTCGATGAGGAAACCCGCGTGGTTGTGGGGAGTCTCGAAGATTACCTTATGGAACGAGAGCGCGAAGAAGAGGAGGGGGAGGAAGAGGACGAGTAGCAATCTGGCACTCAGGTCGTGCCCGACGCCTCCTCCCGGGCGTCGAGCATCTCCTGCAAGGTTGGCTTCATCTTTTCCGTCGGGAAGATACCGATGACGCGTTTCGTGATCTGGCCGTCCGCGGAGACGATGATTGTTGTGGGCAGTCCCGGGATCGGCCCAAACGCCGCCTCGGAGGTGCCCTCGGTATCGACGACGATCGGATAGTTGATTGTGTGCTGCTCGACGAAGGGTTCGACTACATCGCGACCTTTCCGATCTAACGCAATCCCGATTACCCGGAGTCCCTGCTGTTTCAGGTCGGAGTGAAGGGCCTTGAGGTCGGGAATTTCTTCTCGGCAGGGGGCACACCAAGTCGCCCAAAAGTTGACGAGCAGTACCCGTCCGTCCTGCTTAGAGAGATTGATCGGCTCGCCGTTCAGGGTTTCAAGCGTAAGGTTAGGCACCGGCTCGGGCTCCACATTGCGCACCTTTCCGGGAAGGGGGCCACCCGAGGAGGTAGACGAGGAGGCCGTGTCACTCCTCTCCTCGCTGCCGCATGCGACGAGCAGGACGAGCAGAGTGAGGCTACAGAGGAGGGGCGAGAGGTGCCGCATCGCAGGGAGGTAAGGGCTATTGGAAAGAGGAGGCCGTAGAGTGAAGGGCTTCGAGCAGAGTTTCGGCCGTGACGTCGAAATGGGACGTGTTGAAAACGGGCTCTCGGTCGTCAAGGAGAATGACCTGTGGAGTCTCGTGGCGAATGCCTAATGTATCGGCAATCTCGTCGGAGAGCGCCCGGCTCTCCTGAACGACAAGTTTGTAGATCGGGAGGGGCTCCTCCTCAGCCAGCTGGCGCAGTTCCCGGTTGGCCTTGCCACTCACTGGGCACGCTGCGCTGTGCTTGAACAGAAGGACCGGCTGGTCCTCGGAGTGCAAACGTACATCGGCCCAGTGGGCTTCGCGGGCGAGGGCACGAAAGGGAGAATCTGACATCGGACGGAGAGGATTCGGTGGAAGGTCAGCTTCTCTGTGTCCGTACCACGAAGTGGATCCCGTGATACGGTGATGAGGGTGAACTATCGATCAATACCGCCCGAAGGGCCCGCTGCACGAGGCAAGCGGCCTTTCCCGACAGTCACAACACACCTAAAAATCTGCGATTTGATCCATGGAGACTCCGGAGACCGGGGCCGACGAGGTCCGATGGGCCCTCGATGACTTGCACGAGGATCCCGACGCGTTGAAGACCGATCTGGCCGAGATTGACAACGAGACGACGGCTTTTGCCGAGCGTTATCGGGGCCGCATCGGCGAACTAGCCCCAAAGGCGCTGGCCGAGGTTCTCGACACGCTCGCCTCCATTCAGGATCGCCTTGGGCGCGCCCGGGCCTATGCCTACCTGTACTGGTCGGCCGACACGACCGACGCCGAGCGTGGGGCACTCCGTCAGTGGGTGCAGGAGACGGTTGATCGCATTCAGCAGCAGCTCGTCTTCTTCGAAACGGAGTGGGTAGCCGTCTCGGAGGAACGAGTGGAGACGCTCCTCTCACACGATGCCCTGGCGGACTACCGGCACTATCTGGAGACCGAGCATCTTCAAAAAGACCACGTTCTGAATGAGGCCGAGGAAAAAGTGATTTCCGAGAAGGACCTCACAGGAAAAACTGCCTGGACCCGGTTTTTCGACGAAACGATCGGCGCGGCGCGGTTCGATCTGGAGGGGGAGTCGCTCACGAAAGAAGAGATTCTCTCAAAGCTCTACGAGTCCAACCGTTCGCTTCGCCGGAAGGCGGCCCTCTCGTTCACCGAGGGGCTGAAGGAACGGTTGCGGACCCTGACGTTCGTCTTCAATACGCTCCTGGCCGATAAGGCCTCGACCGACCGATTACGAGGCTACGACCACTGGCTCGAACAGCGAAACCTCGCCAATGAGGTCGACGACGAGACCGTCGAGACGCTCATCGACGCCGTGACTGGGCGGTATGACCTCGTGGCACGATTTTACCAACTCAAGAAACAGCTCCTGAGCGTCGACGAGTTGCACGACTTTGACCGGTACGCTCCCGTCCGGAAAGCCGACACGACCTACGAATGGGGGGAGGCTCGCTCGCTCGTGTTGGAGGCCTACGAGAATTTCCATCCCAAAATGGGCCAGGTCGCCCGTCGCTTTTTCGAGGAGCATTGGATCGACGCCGCCCTGGAAGGGGGCAAGCGTAGTGGGGCTTTTAGCCACGGTACTGTTCCAAGCGCTCACCCTTACGTCCTTCTCAATTATACCGGCCAGCCTCGCGACGTGCGAACCCTCGCGCACGAGCTCGGACACGGCGTGCACCAGTACCTTGCCCGTGAGCAAAACATTTTTCACCACAGTACGCCCCTCACGACGGCCGAAATGGCGTCGGTCTTCGGCGAGATGCTCGTCTTCCAGCGTTTGAGGCGCCGCGAGGAGGACCCGACCAATCGTCTGGCCCTGCTCGTCGCCAAAATCGACGACACTCTCGCTACGGTCTTTCGACAGGTGGCGATGAATCGATTCGAGGAACGAATCCACACCGATCGGCGCGAGAATGGCGAACTGAAGCCGGATCGCTTCGCTGAGCACTGGATGGCAACCCAGAATGACATGTTCGAGGGCAGCGTGACGCTCGGTGAGCACTACCAGTACTGGTGGAGCTACGTCCCCCACTTTCTGCACACGCCGGGCTACGTGTACGCCTACGCGTTTGGGGAATTGCTTGTCCTCGCCCTGTATGCCCGATACGAAGACGTGGAGTCCGGTTTTGCCGATCGCTACCTCGATCTGCTCCGAGCCGGCGGGTCCGACTGGCCCCACGAGCTCGTCGGTCAGATGGGCATAGACCTCGAAGACGAGACCTTTTGGCACAATGGACTCTCCCACGTCGAAGCCCTAATCGAACAGGCCGAAGTTCTCGCTGAGGAGGCGGGCGCCGACTTTTCGGTCCGTCATTAAGAGGAATGAAAGGTGAGCGTGGTCTCAGATGGAGGGTGTGGGGAGAATTCCTACACGCTAAGGAGGGAACGCCTCGTCGTGGGGGTGGGGAGCATCCCGCCTGGACATTGCCGGGGGCAAAAGATACCTTTTCATACCACCATTTGCCGATGCGTTGATCGTCTTCTCTTGCCCCGAGCCCATCACCCCAATGCTCTCAATCAATGATGTGCTGGTCGCCCGCGACTTTTCCTCCGTGTCCGACCGGGCCGTTCGCTACGCTCTCGATGTGGCCGCCCGCACCAGCGCCACGCTGCACGTGCTCCACGCCGAGGTCTTGCACGAGGCTCCTGTTCCTGAGGGCGCGGAAGATCACACGCCCGCTGAGGACCTGCCCGAGTTCCGTAAGGATCTGAAGCAGACGGGGGTGATTTCGGCCGAGGCCCTCGACTCGGTGTCTGTGAACGAGGTCGTGCGCCGGGACGTCTCCCCCGGTCCCGCGATTCTGAACTATGCCTCCGAGGCGAACGTCGACCTCATTGCTCTCGGCACGCACGGCCGTCGGGGGCCGAGTCGAATTCTGCTCGGAAGTGTCGCCGAAGAGGTAGTCCGACAGGCCGATCGGCCGGTGCTGACCGTTCGAGGCGAAGAAGACGCCCGATCGGGGACTTCGCCGGAAGACATCGACCGCATCCTCGTACCCGTCGACTTTTCTGGCCATTCCCGAGAGGCTCTGCGGGGTGCTAAGGAATGGGCCCTTCTCTACGACGCGACGATCGACGTGCTTCATGTGGTCCCCGAAAACCTCCATCCGACCTTCTACGCCGGAGGGGTGAAATCCATCTACGACATGGAGCCGAACATCGAGCAGAAGGTGCAGGATCGACTGGAGACCTTCGTGTCGGAGACAGACGGTCCGGCCGTGGAGACGCAGTCGCGCGTGAAGGTCGGGAATGCGGGCCCCGACATCGTTGCGTTTGTCGACGAGCACCAGACCGATCTCGTGGCGATGTCGACCCACGGCCGTACGGGGCTGGACCGTTTTCTACTGGGAAGCGTGGCGGAAAAAATCGTCCGGCACGTTCAGTGTCCGGTCATCACGACGAAGTCCTTCGGCCACTCCCTTCTTGCTCCCGACAGCTCTACCCAGGAAGTTGCTGAGGGCTAGATGGCTTTGTGCCCGCTTTTCCTCGTCATTACTTGCCCGATTCTATGCTTTGCATTGATCGCATTCTCTTCCCGACCGACGGATCTGAGTGTGCAGAAGAGGCCAGACGTCACGCCCTGCACCTCGCCGATCATTTTGATGCATTTCTGCACGTGATCAATGTGGAGGAGCGAGAGGTGGAGCTCGCCGATGTGATTGAGATCAATGAGTCCGATGTTCTGGCAGATCTGCATAGAGCAGGTGGAGAGCCGCCGTCTCCGCTGGCCGAGTCCCGTGTCCAAGAGCGAACCGTTGCGTACCCGACGGTGGCTGGGGGCATCCTCAACTACGCGACTGAGCACGATGTGGACCTCGTTGTGCTGGGGACGCACGGGCACCGCGGCGTGCGTCGGTTCGTGCTGGGCAGCGTGGCGGAAGAAGTCGTCCGAAAAGCCGCCTGTCCGGTCGTGACGGTGGGGCGGGGGACGGTGGCCCCGGAGGCCTTGGATGATGGAACCATGCTCGTCCCGGTTGATTTTTCGGAGCAACGATTTCGGGTGCTGGCCCACGCTCGCGAGTTCGCTCCTGTGTATAGCATGGACGTGACTGTCCTTCACGTTGTAGAGGTAAAGGGCCTTCCCGAGGCGTACGGGATGTACGCGTCGCCCCCGGATCCGGGGAAGCTGGGGGAACGGGCCGAAGAGGTGCTCGAGGAGGAGCTCGATTCCTTTCGGGAGGCCGGAATCGACGTTTCGATTGAGGTATTGGGAGGACACCCGGCCGAGGCGGTGCTCGACGTGGCCGAGGAGCGCGAAGCTGCCTTTATTACGATTGCCACCCACGGACGCACAGGAATGGAGCGGATGCTTATGGGAAGTGTGGCGGAGAAAGTGATTCGCCAGGCCCCCTGTCCCGTCTGCACGATAAAATCCTTTGGTCGGTCCCTCGTAGCAGAGGAAGACGAGCCGGAGGAGTAAAGCGTAGCGCAGCGCCTGACCCCGATAAGTCGATTGTTCTATGTCTCCCCCGGCGTCCCACGACAGATTCGTCCTTCTGTGGAGCGGAGGCAAGGATGCCACTCTCGCTCTCGACGTACTCCACAGCCAGTCGCCCCGGCGGATAGAAGCCCTGATTACCACCGTCGTCGAGGACAAGGAGCGGGTCCGGATGCACGGCTCCCCCCTCGAACTCGTTCGCCAGCAGGCAGATGCGCTTGGCCTTTCCCTCCACGTCATGCGGGTGCCACCGAGGGCACCGAATGAAGTTTACGAGGCGCGGCTCGATTCGACCCTGACTCCCCTGCGGGACAAAGGATTCTCAACCGTCGTGGTGGGGGATCTTTTCCTCGACGACGTGCGCGCCTACCGAGAGGAGATCATCGAGGCCCTTGGCTTCAGGGCGCTCTTTCCTCTCTGGCAGCGCGACACGACGTGGCTGGCGCGTCGCTTTCTGGAACGGGGCTACCGCGCGGTCGTTACGAGTGTCGACACGACCCAGCTCGATCCGTCGTTTGCCGGGCAGGCCTACGGCGAGGCCTTTCTCGACGAGCTGCCCAACGAGGTCGATCCCTGCGGTGAGCACGGGGCCTTCCATACCTTCGTAACCGACGGTCCCCCTTTTCAAGACTCCGTTTCCGCAACAGTGGGGGCACCGGTGTCAGGGACGCGCATGCACACCGTTCGACTCTCCGCCGCGGACCAGCCAACCTCCTCGGGGTAGTCCCTGGCGGGTCTGGATTGGCGGGCAATAAAAAACCCTCCGTCCGGGGGGCCGAACGGAGGGGATAGGAGGACGAACGGAAAGATCCCACGAGTTACTCTTCCTCGGCCGCGGCGGAGGCTTCTTCGGAGCCGTTCTCGTCGGTCGGCGCCTCTCCGGCGACCTCCTCCGTGGAGACCTCCGGCTCGCCGTTGGAAGACCCGTCTGTTTCAGCGGTGGGCGTTTCAGTCGGTGCCTCTCCCTTCTTGACTTCGAAAGAAAGCTCCTCCGACTCCCCGTCGTGAGTAATGAGTACCGTGTCGCCTTCGGTAATCTCGTCGTGAAGGATGTCCTCGGCCATTGGATCCTCCACGTACTTTTGCAGGGCCCGGCGGAGCGGCCGTGCGCCATACTTCTGGTCAAAGCCCTTATCTGTCAGGAACTCCTTGGCCGGCTCGTCGAATTCGAGTTCCAATCCGAGCTCTTCGGCCCGATCGAAGAGATCCTCCGACATAATGTCGATGATGTCGAAGATGTTGTTCTTGTTGAGCGGATTGAAGACGATGACGTCGTCGATCCGGTTCAGGAACTCCGGATTGAAGACGTTCTTGAGCGCATCCTCAACGGTGGACTTCATGGACGAGTAGTCCATTTCCTCACCTTCCGTCTGGTCGAAGCCGATGCCCTGGCCGAAGGACTTGATGTCCTGCGTGCCGATGTTCGACGTCATGATGAGGATCGTATTCCGGAAGTCGACCCGGCGCCCCATGCCGTCCGTGAGAATGCCGTCGTCCAGCACCTGGAGCAGAATGTTAAAGACATCCGGGTGTGCCTTCTCGATTTCGTCGAGCAGAATGACCGAGTAGGGCTTCCGGCGCACTTTTTCGGTTAGCTGACCGCCTTCCTCGTGGCCCACGTAACCCGGCGGGGCCCCCACGAGCCGACTCACGGAGAATTTCTCCATGTATTCGCTCATGTCGATCCGAATGAGCGACTCCTGCGACTCGAAGAGGTACTCGGTGAGCACCTTGGCGAGCTCCGTCTTGCCCACGCCGGTGGGGCCGAGGAAGATGAAGGATCCGATCGGTTTCTCGGGATCCTTGAGCCCCGCGCGGGTGCGGCGGATGGCCTTCGAGAGCTTCTCGATGGCCTCGTCCTGTCCGACGACGCGCTCCTTGAGCGACTCCTCCATCTTGAGGAGCTTCTTCTGCTCCGGCTCGCTGATCTTGTCGACCGGAA
>CAYRPX010000038.1:0-16098 GCA_964426195.1 uncultured Salinivenus sp. | reverse complement strand
ACCAGCCGATTACGATGTACGGGGATGGCACGTCGAGTCGCGACTACACGTACGTGGACGACATCGTCGACGGCGTCGTAAAGAGCCTCAGCCATGCCAAGTCACGCGACGAGCCGGAGTATGAAATCATCAACCTGGGCGGCTCAGAGACAACTGAGCTCAAGGATCTCATTTCCGGAATTGCCGACGCCATGGACGTCACTCCGGAGATCGAGCAGCTCCCGGAGCAGCCCGGCGACGTAGAACGCACGTACGCCGACATTTCGAAAGCCCGCACGATGCTCGGCTACGAGCCGGAGACCTCCATCCGGGAAGGACTGCAGGTGTTTGCGGAGTGGGTCACAGAGTACTACGCCGACCGGCCGGTGCTGGAGGTTTGACACATCCCCCAAGAGGTGTGATTGTTCTGTGTAGAATCATCGACGCTTTGACATCGGGTCCCGTGTCCCCTACCGTACAGCAGTCATGAATCAACGCCCTCCGACATCCGCCACGCCGTCCGCGCTCGACCCTCACGTCGGCGCCACCGGAGGACTGTATACGTTTGCCCGCTTCTATCTGGGCTACGCGTATGTTTATTTTTATCCCCTGACGGCCGGCGGCACGTAGAACGAGCACGTATTTTGTGTTTGCACCCCGCCGGCCGACGGTCCTCGGCCCCGGCGGGGTTTTGTCGTGTACGGGTCGACGGCCGCTTGTCCGGCGGGCTCTCCGACGCTTTTAATCACGTTCAACCTGGAGAACCGCCCATGGCAACGTCCACAACTACCACTGTACAGGAGGCCCGCAGCCGGATCGACGAGATCAACGAGCGGGTCGTCGAACTTCTCGCCGAACGACAGTCCGTCGTCGACGAGCTCTGCGACATAAAGGCCGACGCCGGCCACACCGTTCGGGATCCCGAGCGCGAGGCCGAACTGCTCGCGCACGTCCGCTCCATCGCCGAGGAGAGGGGGCTTCCCCCGGACCTTGCCGAGACCCTCTTTGAGGAAATTCTGGCGCACTCTGTGCAGCGTCAGCGTCGAAAGCGAGATGCAGACGGGAATCTCGAATCCGAAGGGGGCGCCAACGCCAATCCTTCTGAAGTTTCTGGCGAGGAGTCCTCAGGGCTCCAGAACGGGATCGGCCCGGTCAACGGAGAGCCCCTTCCTTCTCCTGCGTCCACAGCAACGTCTGCCTCACGGCCAACCGAGGTGGAAGACGAGGACTCCTTTCCTCGTGTGTCCCGCGAGCACCAGTCCGACGATACGGTCGTGCACGTCGACGACGTGGCCATTGGCGGCGGGCCCCCCGTTCTGATTGCCGGCCCGTGCTCGGTTGAGTCGCGGGACCAGATTCTTCGCTCCGCCGCGGCGGTCGCGGAAGCCGGAGGCCACCTCCTGCGGGGCGGCTGCTTTAAGCCGCGAACGTCCCCATACTCGTTTCAAGGGCTGGGAGAGGAGGGACTCGACCTCCTTGCCGAGGCCGGACGCCGGTTCGACATTCCCGTCATCACCGAAGTCCTTGCGCCCGGCGACGTGGAGGCCGTGTCCGCTCGGGCCGACGTGCTTCAGATCGGGGCGCGCAACATGCAAAACTTTTCCCTCCTCAAGGCCGTCGGCGCGGCCGATCATCCCGTCATGCTCAAGCGTGGAATGATGGCGTCCATTGAGGAGTGGCTGTCCGCGGCCGAATACATCGTGGCTCACGGCAACCCCAACGTGTTTCTCTGCGAGCGCGGCATTCGGACCTTCGAGCCGGCCACCCGATACACGCTCGATCTGTCCTCGGTGCCCGTCGTTCAGGAGCGGACGCACCTGCCGGTCGTGGTGGACCCGTCGCACGCCTGTGGTACGCGCCGGTGGGTACCGCCGCTCGTACGGGCTGCTGTGGCAGCCGAGGCGGACGGGGTAATGGTCGAGGCTCATCCCAATCCGGAAGAGGCTCTCAGCGACGGGGCCCAGTCGCTCTCCCTGGACGTACTCGCCGAACTGGGCCGCCTCTTCGATTCGCCAAGCGCCTGATCCAAGCCCGAATCTCTCGGCCTGAAGACGCATTCAAACTGGGCGTAGTCTCACTGAGTTGTTCTTCGTCCTCATGAGTCCTCCCTCGGACCGTCCGGACTTCGTGCCGGAGTACAACAAGCCGGAGGCGCCCGGTCTCCATATGAACTTCGACAACACCGTTTCGCTCTACCACATTGTCGAAGAAGGGGACGACTTCGAGGTCGCGGCGCAGGACATTTTTTCCCTTCTCAAGGAAGCTCAGAACGAATTTCCGGACTGGCCGCGCGTCTTCTACCTCGACATTGAAGGCCACGTGCGGGACGACGGACGCCTGGAGGAAGACATGATAGAACTCCAGCAGGAATTTCTCATTGCCGCGATGGGTAAGTTTTTTACCGCCCTGGCTCTTCCCCTCGTCTCCGTGGTGAATCCCGAGGACCAGGTGAATGATCTTCCGGACGAACTCGTCCTGCAGCCGCCCGACACGGAGCTGCCCGAGGACACCGCGTGGCCCAACCAATGAGGAGCCCAGATTCTCGTTGGACGAAATCATTCAAGATGTTATCGAGGGGGTGAAACGTCGAACTTCAAGGCGTCCCTGTTTCTCCGGAGCGGCTCAATGGTCCGGCGTAGATTGCTGGCACGGCACGGCTTCTGGTGGGGAAAGAAACTGTTTGGATCTCACAAGAAGCGTTTCTCTTTCTGGAAGCAGATCAAAACAAAAAACCCCGTGCCGCGGTCCGGCACGGGCTTTTTTGTTCAGGAGGAAGAAGCGCATATTCTGGGCCTCTCACCCGAGAGAGGTCGTCCCACGTGGGGAATAATCGACGGCGTGTCTTCTCCGGGATAGACGACACTTCTCCCAACAGCGCGACTAAACGTCATCACACTCGTTCTCAAGGTAGTGGTTGGCGCGGGCCTCGTAGTCCCCGTAGGCAGCATTCTGAAATGTTTCGCAGGCGGAGGCTTTGTCGCCGAGCGCGATTTGCGACTCGCCAATGATGTAGTAAAACTTCGCGGCGTCGCTGCGACTCCCCTGGTGCATGTCTAGGCCTTTCTGTGCAGTCTGGATTGCCTGTTCAAACTGTTGATTTCCCGCGAGAGCCGTGGCGCGATAAAACATAGATGTTGCATTCGGATCCACGTATTCACGCATCTGATCGAGGGCATCGAGGGCTTTATTGACTTGTGCCTGCGAGGGATTGTCCCCCTGCAACGCTTCCGAAGCCGTTGCCAAAAACTCATCTCGAATGCGTTCAGTCGCAAGGCCCGCCACTCGGGTATTGCCCGTTTGATTTCCGATTGAGATTGCTCTCTGGAGGGACTCCAGGCCGGCCTCTGTCCGGTCCAAGTTGAGCAGGGCGAGGCCCCGATTATAGTGCACGTTCGGATCGTCGTCGGTATACTCCCTCAACTTGTCGTAATGCGCCAGTGCCTCCTCATAATTCTCCTTCTTCAGCGCAGAACTTCCCGCTCCTTTGAGGCTTTCCACGAGGTTGTTCTCAATCTTCGTGATCAGGTTGCTAAGCCCAAGCTTTTCGGCTATCTGAATGGACTCCTCAAAGTATGCGGCGGCGTCCTCAAAATTCTTCCCGTTGCCGGCTTTCGCGCCTTTCTTATAGGTTTGCTGTAACTGCTTTTTTAACTTTTTCTTCTGTTCGGCGGACAGTGAGTTTTCGGTTTGGGCAAGAGCAGGAACCGCACCGAGTTGGAAGCCGAGCAGGCAGACGAGCGCCACAGCGATCCAGCGGTTTGCGAGTAGACGTTTGGGCCAGTGAATGTTCATAACTGGTGGGCTGATTGCAGAAAAGTAGAAAACCGTCGATATAAATCCTCCTTACGTAGGGAATGCTCTGATTCATTGTTTCCGGGGAGTCGAGCCCGCGCCGTTTTCTAAGGAGGTACCGAAGCGGCCTGTTGCACTCGACCTAGACGGTATTGAAACGGTGCGTGGGTCTTTGCCCAATCGTCGGCCGTTCGTAAATTTCCCAAGTTGTCGTTTGGTCAATGTGCGGCGCGAGCACGCCTCTTTGGTATTCGATAGAGGCACAACCTCTGTGCCGGGATACAGTATCGAAGTTAGCAAATTTACTCGAACGTGGAGATTTAGGGACGTCATGGGGGCATCCCGAAGTTAAATGGGCTCAGTGCGTATTCTCCTTGAATGTAGGGAAATAGAAAATCCAACTGAGAACATCGGTTTCCACGGTAGAAGACCAGCAGTCGTGGGGGGCAGTGCGCAGTATTGTCCAACATTCGACACACATCGGAGGGCATGAAAGGGAGGAAAAGGAGTAAGAGGAAAGAGAAGGGCGGGGGATCGCTGGCATTCGCCCCCCAATCTCGTTATTGTTAGAGGGCCGCACCGAGTATGCGCTCTTGTGCGCCTGATCTGTCTGTGTGTGCGGCCGTCTCTGATCCGTTTTCTTACGCATGGAATGCACCGATCCACACTTATGAAGCTCATTGTCCCTATGGCAGGCCGGGGAACCCGTGTCCGTCCTCACTCCCACGTCACCCCCAAGCCGCTTCTCTCTGTGCGGGGCCGGAGTATTGTTGAACGCATCGTAGACACCTTTGCGCGTGTTCTGCCGGAGCCTCCGGATGACGGCGTGTTCGTCCTGGGCCCGGATTTTGGAAACGAGATTCGAGACCAGCTCGCAGCGCTCTGTGAGGAGCGGGGCATTACGCCGCATTTCCCCGTGCAGGAAGAGGCCCTCGGCACGGCCCACGCCGTCGGCTGTGCGGGCGAGCACCTCCGCGGAGAGGGCGTCACCGTCTTTGCCGACACCCTCTTTGAGCTGACGGAGGATGTCACGCTCGGAGACGCCGACGTGGTTGCCTTCGTGCGAGAGGTCGACGATCCGCGCCGCTTCGGCATTGCCGTTCGCGACGGGGAAGAGGTGACGAAGCTGGTGGAGAAGCCCGACGAGCCGGTCTCCAACGAGGCGCTCATCGGAATTTACTACATCCGAGAGCTTGCCAAACTGAAGGAGGGGATCGATTATCTCGTCGAGAACGACCTGAAAGGGGCTGGGGGCGAGTACCAGCTTACGGACGCGTTCGATTACCGCCTCCAACAAGGCGACGTGTTCAAGACAGCCGATGTGGAGGCGTGGATGGATTGTGGGACGATTCCCGCCTTACTGGAGACCACGGGTCGCGTTCTTGAACGCGAGTCGGACGGCGGCCATGAGGGCACTGTGGAGGACAGCGTGATCCACGAGCCGGTGTATATCGGTCCCGACGCTACGGTCGAAAACGCGGTGGTGGGGCCCCGCGTCTCGATTGAGGCGGGGGCCACCGTGTCCGATTCGGTGGTGCGAAACAGCATCGTCTTTGCTGAGGGGCATGTCGAGAACGCGGTGCTCGCCGACTCAGTTGTGGGGCGGCACGCCGCGGTCAATCAGCAGGTCCAAAGCCTCAACGTGGGGGATCACTCGCAGATCAATGTGGAGTTGCGCAGCTAGTCCCGATCTTCAGAAAGTCCATCGTACCGGGTTTGCTCCACACATCGTCTGCGACGCGCTCGGCAATCCACTGAAGATCGGCCTGACGTCAGGACAAGCTGGGGATTGCCCGCAATCTGAGCCTCTGCTGGAACGAGTCGCCGCGGTGGAGCCGGTAGTTCCGGCTTCTGGAACCCCCGACACGGAGACCCCCGACACGAAGCAGCGTCCTGCACTCGAGACCGTCCTGACCGACAACACGGTTACGGTTCGGACGATCTATTGAGGGACGTGGCCTGAGTGAAGGCAGGAGCAGTGATTCCGGCGAAGAAAAACCGAACGGTCCAGCGACTGATCAACCGAGGGCTCCACAAGGACCGAAGGGAGCCCCAATGCTTCTTCAACCGGGTCAAACACTACCGGCGATTGCTACTCGCTACGAGAGGACCGCACGTAACTATGTGGCAACGCGACACTTGGTCTCGACGATGGTGTGGCTACTATAGCTCTCAAATGAAATCTCTACTTATTAGTACGGCCTAGGTCATGGGCCTTCTGCAGAGAAGACGCATTGACCTCAGCACCGCGGCGAACCTCGCCGTCGGCGAAAAACTGACGGAGACGCGACTGGGGAGGAGCCTTTTTGGAAATTCCTCCGCTGATGACGGAAGAAGGCGAAAACGCGCGCATCTGTCTACGCAATCGTGTTGGCCATCATGTACGCACCCGACTGGCGAGTCCTTTTCGGTCTCTTCTCTGCTTTCCTGGTCGTCAACGGCCCCGCTGCGTATGGCCAGGATCCCGACTCCAGGGAGGCACTGGTGCAGCGGGATCGTCTTCACGTTCAAGGGAGGGACTGGCAGCAGAGAGCAAAAACGCAGACCGGCGTGCGGATTGGGAAGGCAATCGAACTGCGGTCGGGAACGACGGAAGGGCGCGTTACCTCTACCGTGATTGAACTGCCGTTTATGGTCAATGGCGTAGGGCCTCATTGGGACGCCGCGGTGCCCGAAGGAAGTTCGGTCGACGTGGCGCTCCGCGTCAGTTCCGACGGGACCACTTGGAGTTCGTGGATTGAGCCGACCCACCGCACCTCCGTTCCGGCGGCGGCCGAAGGAAGGCCGAAGCGCAACGCGCATTCCGGAGACATTTCGGGCGGATTGGTTCTGACCGAGCCCGATACGCGCTACGTCCAGGTCCGCCTCACACTTCACGGAGCCGAGGAGGCCGCTCCGGCTCTGCGGCGGCTGTCGCTGTACGTCGTCAATTCGACCAACGGACCGTCAGCGCCTAAAGATGTTGGTGCTGCCAAACAAACGACTGCGGATCCCGACACGTCCAAGCCGCGCATTTACACGCGGGACGAATGGGGCGCTCGCTCCCCAGCCGCAGGGTACCGATATTATCCGACCTCGCATTTGGCCATCCATCACACTGCCACGGCTAGTGCAGGGGCAGCGGACACCTGGGAGGACTGTGCGGCGGCTGTGCGGGCCATTCAGGACTTCCATATGGACACCAACGGCTGGATCGACGTCGGCTATAACTACCTCGTCTGCCAGACGGGGGCAATCTTTCAGGGGCGGGAGGACGGTAATGACCGACGCGACGTGGTGGGCGCCCACGATGGGTTCAATGAGGGGAGCGTGGGCACGGCCGGCCTCGGATACTTCCACCCGCCGGAGAATCAACAGCCTAGCTCGCCGTTGCTCGACAGCTTTACGGACCTGTTCGCCTGGATTGCGGCGCGTCGACGGATCGATCCGCGGGACGTCAATTCATATTTTGAATACGGATCACTTCGCACGGTCTACGGCCACCGAGACGTGAAGGCCACGGCGTGTCCAGGCGACCACTTGTACCCGCGGCGCTCGGACATCGTGGATCGCCTGGCCGATCTCGTGCCCACTGTTCCGGCGACGACGGACCTCAGCGCCAACCGTCCGAACCCGTCGAGGTCGACGACCCACTTCGACCTTCAGTTGGCAGAGCGCCGCTCTGTGACGCTTACGGTGTACGATCTGCTTGGACGTCGGGTGGCCCAGCGCGAGTACGGGTCCTATGCCCCGGGCAAGCACATCGTGTCGCTGCGAACAGCACAGTGGGCGTCGGGAACGTATCCCTACCGACTCCGGGTGGGGGAGAGGACGTCTACCGGCACCATCCGGGTCGTGAAATAGCGGTGGACGCGTGGGGAGCGATCAGTGGGCTGTATTCGAGCGCACGGGGAGTGTCAATGCACTTTGACGATTGGGAGCCATGTGGATTTTGAGTGGACATTGTTCGTTGAAAGCGAAGAGGGCGCTTTGAGCGGTCTGCTGTGGAGCAGCCGTCGCGGTTGTTTGTTGGGAACGCTAGTCCAGGTCTTGCGAGCGGTCCGTCGTGCCTCCCGAATGAACTCTCGTCCCTTCGGTTCGTGATGTCCGCATCACGGATCACATTTGCCTCCGAATTCCACACTCCGACTTTTCCCCTCCGACCTTTTCTATGGAGACGTATCCTGACTCGCTAGAAGAGAAGCTCGGCTTCGACGTCGTGCGCGATCGCCTGGAAGCAAACGTGGGAAGTCCGCTGGGCAAAGAGCGTCTCGACGCCATGGCGCCAGCCCGGACGATGGGATGGCTGCGGGCGGAGCTTGATCGGGTGGAAGAGCTCCAGGCGGCGTTCCAGTATGGGGACTCGGTGCCCCTGAGTCCGATGTATGACCTGCGGGATGCGCTTCGGCGGGCCGCCCCCGAGGACGCCTACATAGACCCGGAGGACCTAAAAGCCATCCGGGAAACCCTCATCACGCTTCGGCGGCTAAAGAAGCACTTCGAGACGCGGAATGAGGACTATCCGCGGCTGGCCCACGCCGCGGAGCGGATTACGCCGCTCCCCGATCTCGAGGGGCACGTCGCCTCGATTCTTGACGAGGACGCAACCATTCGGGATGATGCGTCGCCGGAGCTGCGGCGCCTGCGTCAACAGATTCGCAAGCGGGAGGAGGAGCTCCGCAAGACGCTCGACAAGGCGCTCCGCCGCACCGTCCGGGAGGGACACGCCACCGGCGAGCAGGCCACGATTCGCGGCGGACGCATGGTCATCCCGGTGCGGGCGAGTGCGAAGGGGAAGGTGGAGGGGTTCGTACACGACCGGTCTGCCAGCGGGCAGACGGTGTACATCGAGCCCGCCGCGTGTCTGGAGCTCAACAACGAGGTGCGGGAGCTCAAGAGCGCCGAGCAGGCCGAGATCGAGCGTATTCTGCGCGAGGCCACCGACCACGTGCGTGCCGAGCGCGACACGATTGAGGTCAACCTCAAGGTGCTTGCCCAATTCGACCTCCTGCGGTCGAAGGCGCGCCTCGCCAACCGACTGGACGCGACGGTGCCCAAGTTGAACGAGGAGGGGCACATCGAGCTCTACGAGGGACGAAATCCGGTCCTGGAGTTGCACTTCGAGTCCCTTGACAAAGACGAGGAGACCGAGGGGCGGGTCCCGGGGGAAGAAGGCGCCATTCCGCCGCGAGATGTGGTGCCTCTCGACCTTGAACTGGGCGACGACTTTCGCACACTGGTCATCACCGGGCCCAATGCAGGTGGCAAGACCGTGGCGATGAAGACTGTTGGTCTCTTCTCGCTGATGCTCGCCTACGGTCTGCCCCTGCCGGTGGCCCCCCACTCGTCCTTCCCACTGTTCGATCGCATCGTGGCGGACATCGGCGACGAACAGTCGATCGAGGACGACCTGTCGACCTTCAGCTCGCACGTTTCCAACCTCCGCCACATGTTAGAAGCGGTGGGTGACAACTCGCTCGTTTTGATCGACGAGGCGGGGACCGGCACGGATCCGGACGAGGGTGCTGCGCTGGCGCAGGCCGTCCTCGAGCGTCTGACGGAGGCCGGAGCGCGCACGATTGCCACGACCCACCACGGTACCCTGAAGGTATATGCCCACGAGAGGGACGACGTGGAGAACGGCTCAATGGAGTTCGACCAGGAGACTCTGCGGCCCACCTACCGCTACCAGGAGGGCGTCCCCGGCTCGTCGTACGCCTTCGAGATTGCGCAACGGATGGGACTGGCGGACGACCTGTTGGAGCGGGCCCGCGACCTGGCGGGCACGCAGAAGACCGCAATGGAGAATCTCATTTCGACCTTCGAGCGGCGCACGCAGGAGTTGGAGGATGAGCTCTACGAGGCCCGTAAGACGCGCGAAGAGGCCGAGGCGGAGCAGCAGCGCTATGAGGAGAAGATCCGCAAGCTCGAAAGACAGCGGGATGAGTTTCGCCAACAGGCCCTCGAAGAGGCTGAGCGCATCGTGGAGGAGGCCAATGCCCGCATCGAAAACACGATTCAAGAGATCAAGGAGGCGCAGGCTGAGTCGCAAGCAACGAAGGAAGCTCGACAGCGGCTGGAAAAATACAAGGAGGATCTTCACGACCGGCGAGAGGAAGCGGAGGCAAATGAGGAGAGGCCGGAGTCTGTATCCTCCGATGCGTCCGGCGATGGGGCCCCGACGGCTCCCGCCGAGCCCATCGAGGAGGGCGATCGAGTGGTGGTGGACGACGGATCTACGGCTGTGGAAGTGCAGGAAATCGAAGACAGCGAGGCCCTCGTCGTCATGGGTTCGATGCACATGCGCGTGCCCCTCGACCGCTTGACTAAAGTCGGCGGCTCGTCTTCGGGATCGGAAGAGCAGACCGGAGGAGACACTGAGATGACGGCACTGGAGGCCAGTCCCTCCATCGATGTGCGGGGTGAGCGAGTGGACGAGGCTCGCCATCGGGTGCAGCACTTCCTCGACGATGCCGTAGCGGCCGGACTCGACACGGTCGAGATCCTACACGGCAAGGGCACTGGTGCACTGCGCTCGGCCCTCCACGAGATGCTCGCCGAACGGCCCGACGTCGTAGATTATCGAAAGGCCCCAATCGAGGAGGGCGGTGCCGGGGTGACGAAGGTGGGGCTCTCGTAGGCGTGTGGGAGTTTGGGGCTAGAATTCTCTCAGGATCCCTATTTCGTATTTGGATGCAAAAACCCCCATACACCTACACGCCCAAACGCAAGCTGGACGAAGCGCCCGCCGGTTTGTAGCTTCGTGGGCGGCATTCCGTATCGACACCTTTTCCTCAGTAGTAGCTCTTCTGATGGCCCACATCGTATCGACCCGTCCCTTGATTGAGGGGGGACTGTCCGGATTGCGCGATGCGCATACCGTAACGGTTTGCGATCCCCCGGAGGGAAGCACGCGATCCGTGGAGGAACTCATCGCTTTGACCGACGGGGCCGACGTGCTTATCTCGGTGCTCGCCGATCCGGTGACGGAGCGTCTCTTCGAGGCGCGGCCCCCCCTCCGCATGGTGTCGCAGTACGCCGTAGGCGTCGACAACATCGACCTGGAGGCGGCGAAGACTCACGACGTGGCCGTTACGCACACCCCAGGGGTGCTCACCGACGCGACCGCCGACATGACGTGGGCCCTGTTTCTGGCTGTGGCCCGGCATGTGCCGGCCGCCAATCAGTACGTGCGTGACGGCAAGTTCGAGCGCTGGGAGACCACCCTGCTTTTGGGCACGGAGCTGGCCCGCAAGACGATTGGCATTGTGGGCCTCGGTCGGATCGGGGCGGCGGTGGCCCGCCGGGCCCTCGGCTTTGGGATGGAAGTGGTGTATCACAATCGCCACCCGGCCAATCCCACGGTCGAGCGCCAGGCGAGCGCCCGGTACGTCTCCCTCGACGAACTGTTGGCAACGAGCGACGTCGTCTCGTTGCACTGCCCCCTCAACGAGGACAGCCATCACCTGATTGACGCTGCCGCATTAGAGAAAATGAAATCGTCGGCCCTCCTCGTCAACACCGCCCGCGGTCCCGTCGTCGACGAGGCGGCGCTGGTGGAGGCGCTGGCTGAAGGGGAGATTGCTGGGGCCGGGCTCGACGTGTTTGAGGAGGAACCCGACGTGCATCCCGGTCTCCTGGATCAGGACCGTGTCGTCCTGGCGCCTCACCTCGGAAGTGCGACGAGGGACGCTCGCATGCGGATGGCACAAATGTGTGTGTCGTCCATCGAGGCGTTCCTCAGCAATGCCGAGAGCGTGCCCCACCGTCTCGTGTAAGGGGAGAAAGCTCGTCCGATCGACAGGCATTGGTCGATGCGGTGGACGCCGATGTGTGGGGTGTCGAACGATTGGTGGGGTGGGGCCGCCTCAGAAGTGCCGAGAGAGGAATCGGTCCGCTTTTTGCACCGGTTGCGTAGCCAGCCCCGCCATTCCTGCTCTGTTCGCTCGTTTGTCCTCGCCATCATGCTCCCCCTCCGACTGTCGTTAGCACTTCTGATCGTTGCACTTGGAGGAGCACCGTTGGGCGCCTGGGGACAACCGACGGATTCGGTGTCGCACGCCCCGGACTCGACGGCATTCGTTCCTCCGTCGGGGGATTCTACGAGTGTAGGAACCTCCTCGGTGGTGAGACGAGTGGCTGGAGCCTTTTCGGAGGGGGATGCCAGTCGTCTTCTTACACCGGCGGCCAATCGGGTCGAAATCAGTCTCTTTGGGGGCCGCACGTTTTACAGCAGCGCACAGGCGCTGTACGTTCTGCGGGAGTTTTTTCGAAGCCATGCGCCTCGCCGCTTCTCGGTCCAGGACGTTTTGGAGACCCAGGCGAGTTGCTTCGTGCGTGGAGAGTACGAGCAGGCTCGGCGTGCTCGTCGGTTCCAGGTGCACGTTCGGCTCGGCCAGTCGGAGGGGGACGATCGTTGGCATTTGCACGAAGTTCGGATCGAGGCTTCTCCTGAGTGAGAGCGGAGCTTTTTGGGCAAATGCTGAGGTTCGGGGGGCACACGTCTCGTAGACCGGACATCAAGGAGTATCCGTTCTGCTCCGTGGATTCACCTTTCCACTGCCCACCATGGACCACCTGCTTCGTACACTGCGACGGCATCCGTGGACGTGGGGAACTGGCATCGGGCTCGGCGTGGTCATTTTGGGGACGGCGCTCGTTCGGATGTATGCCGTATGGAGCGTTGAGGCCAACGCAGAGTCTCGACGAGAGGCAGTCGTCGAAGCAGCGTTAAACACGATCGATGAACGATTTACCACGTTTCGGGGGAGTCTCCACAGGCGCGCCGAAGGCCTTGCTGTCGATTCGAGCATCATCTCAGGATTGCAGAGTGAGCCTGAGCCATCGGAGGATTCGTCTCGGCTCGTCCAGTACGTCGCGAGCCTTCCGACGGACGCTCACACGACCGTTGAGGTGTATGGTGGAGATGGAACCGTCCTGGCGTGGACCGGGAGGCGATTGCCCGTCGATAGCGCACGGATTGGAATGCCCCTTCCCCGAAAGGTCCGAACAACGGTCGTCAGGGACGGAAAAGGACGGTGGGCCCTTGGGGCCTGGATCCCCGTCTCTCGTGGAGGAGACATACTTGGGGCTGTACGGATCGCGCGGATCATTCGCTATCGTCCCCCGGTGCAGAACCGGCACCTGCAGGAGAGAAGTCTGGAGGCACAGTGGAGCCAGCAAACGGGGGAGCTGATTCGTGTTCGATGGACCTCGACTCCGCCGCAGGACCCCCACCGGGCCCTCCGCGGGATAGGCGGAGAGATTCTCGGATACGGGTCTATAGAGCCGCCGTCCCCCGAGCGCTTAGTCGAGCGAACGGCCTCCTTTTACACCGACCTCCTCGTGGCCGGGGTCGTGGGACTGGTTGCATGGGCGCTCGTTCTTATTGGAAGCTGGTACGTCCGGCTCGCCCGTCGCGACGGGCTTCGCCGCCACCGAAGGGCGCGAAGGGCCGGGGCCAAACGGTTCGCCGTTGTGGCCCTCCTTGCCATCGGGGCCCGCTATGCACTCCTGGTGCTCGATGTGCCGTCCCGTTGGGCTGGATCCGGGACGGGGGGAGCGTCGCTTTTCGATCCGACATACTTCGCGTCGACGCTTGGCGGAGGGATTCTCCGGTCGATCGGAGATCTCCTCCTCACAGGACTGTGGGCCGGTGGAATTGCGGTGGGAGTCGTGTACTTGGCCCGGCACTATCGCCCTCAGGCCAACACCCTGAACGAACTTCCAACGACCCTTCGCGAGTGGGCTTCGCAGTCGCCCCATACTGGAGCGTTTTTTGGGACCCTCCTTGGAGTTGTCGGCATCAGCCTTGGAGGAATTGTGGCGCTCGCCGTCGTCGTGCGGCGGGCTGTGCTCGATAGCACGCTCGACTTCTTTTCTCGCACGGGGCTGCTCCCAGAACCGCTCGTGTTGGGGGTCTTGGCCGGCTTGTTTCTGCTAGTCGCCAGCGCCGTGCTTGCGGTCATCGGCGGTACATGGGTGGCCCTCCGTCACGTGATTCGTCATTGTCCGCCCCGCTGGCCTTGGAACAGTGGACTCGTTTTCGGGGCGCTCCTGTTTGGGGGGGGGATTGGGACGGTGTATCTCGGGACAGACGTACAGGAGCTCGTTTCGCTCCCCTATATGCTGATGGCCCTCGTTGGCATAGGAGGAGTGGCAACCTATGGACTTTTGGGAGGAGACAAGGGCACTGGCGTCCTAACCCTCCGCGGATTGTTGGGGGGGCTTTTTGTGGTGACCGTCTTGCTCTATCCGCTGCTTTACGCTGGCATGGATGCGAAGCGCCAGGAGCACATGGTCGATGCAGCTCTCACCTTCGAGCGAGGACAAGATCCTCGTGTCCTCTACTCGATTCGTCAGGTTTTGCAGTCTACCTCAGAAGCCCTCCCTCCCTCCCTTCGTGCCGATGTTCCCAACGCCGACGCCCGGATGGATTCACTAGCCACCCAACTCGTGCGGAAGTCCTTGTTGTCGTCCCTTGCGGCATATGAGGTCCGGCTCACGCTGCTCGGGGGAGACGGGACGATTCGTCGTCAGTACACCCCCGATGGCCGCGTGCGGGAAGCCTCCTCCGAGGAGGCCACTCGGGACGTCTTCACCGCCCTTCGGTCCGTCTACGGGAGAGGATCGGGTCCCGTCGTCGAGCAACTCTCTCAGGATACCAGGGTGCAGTCCTTCGGACGGAACCGTGTTCAGTATGCTGGACTCCTCGGCCTTCCCCCGGCCAAGGATTCGGTAGAGACCTGGGTCTTACTCCGGGTCGAGCCGCAGTCCCTATTGCCGGATTTGGGATTTGGGGAATCCCCTGTGCTCCCGCCCGATGGGTCATTCAGAGATCTGTACGCCGACCTGTCCGTCGCCAAATTTCAGGACGGAAGGCTTGTCCACAGCACGGGGCGAAGCTTTGGGCGGATGCGCCTCCGCCCTGCTGAGCGTGAGGCCGTATCGGAGCAAACGGCCCTGTGGCGACAGGAGGTGGTGCGCGGGCGCCAGTACCTGACGTACTACCACCGATTCACGTCGGGTGAAGAGTCGTCTCCATCCGTCGTAGCGGTACGCATTCCCGACATTCTCGCTTTTGATCACCTCTACTACCTGCTTCGGCTCACGGTCGCCGGCCTGTGCGTTGGGCTCATGGTGTATCTGCTGGGGCTGTACGTGCGGTACAAACGGGGACAGCTTCCGGCTCCGCGGGTACGGTTCCGGAACAAAGTCCTCAATGCCTTCCTCGTAGTCGGCATTGTTTCGATGGTTGCCGTAGGAGTGGTGGGGGAGCGCGTGGTCACCGGAGAAAACGAGCGCATCATCGAGCGGCGCATACAAGAAGATCTCGCCCGGGTGGAGGAAAGGTTGACCCTGGAGGCCCGTCCCAACGAGCCCCTATGGCGAAGAGCGAAGCGAATGGACGTGGATACCCTCGCCACCCGGGTTGGGCTTGATCTTCATCTTTATCAGGAGGGTCAGCTCATCCGGACGAGTCAGCCACGCCTCCTCCGCAACGGATTGGTGGACGAGCGTCTCCCGGGTGCCGTCTACCACGAGCTCTACCATGAAGCCTATGGATTTGTGACCGCGGAGGTGACCAGAGGACAGTTTCGATATCGAGTCGGCTATCAAGCACTGGTCGACGAGTCGGGGCAACCGCGGCTGGTAGTTGGAGTGCCCACGCTCGCACAGCAGGAACAGCTTCAGGAGGAAAAATCGCGCACCCTAGCGTATCTCTTCGGGGCGTTGCTACTTCTGGTTGTGGTCGTCATCCTCACGGGCGTGGTGCTGGCAAACGCCCTTTCCCAACCCATTGCTCAACTCCGTCAGGGTCTGGAGGCCGTCGGGGAAGGTCGGTTTGCGCGAACGCTATCGGTAGACACGAGAGACGAGATTGGGGATCTCGTGCAGACCTTCAACGAGATGCGCGACCAGCTTGCGGAGAGCCGCCGCAAACTGGCGCGGCAGGAGCGGGAGCTGGCCTGGCGCGAGATGGCCCGCCAGGTGGCGCACGAGATCAAAAATCCGCTTACGCCCATGAAGTTGTCCATTCAGCACCTGCGTCGCGCCTTCGACCGGGCCGACGAGGCGACAGAGTCGTCAAAATTCGCAGAGGTCTTCGACCGCATTACGAGCACGCTCATCGAGCAGGTGGACTCGCTCGTCCGCATTGCCGATGAGTTCTCGACGTTTGCCCGGCTGCCGACCCGCGTGCCAGAGCCGGTCGATCTCACCGAGGTGATTCGAGAGGCCGCGTCGCTGATGGAGGAAGAAGCTCCTAACTCCGATGCGCTCGACCTCAATCTTTCCAACGACCCGCTGGTGGTGGGCACCCTGGAGACGGGGCCGGGAGACTACGCG
>CAYRPX010000037.1:0-16349 GCA_964426195.1 uncultured Salinivenus sp. | reverse complement strand
CCGACGTGCTCGGCCTCACCCGGCAGGGCCTCTACAAGAAGATGAAGCGCCTCGATATTGACGCATCAGCATTTCAGTCCTCTTCAGAGCCTGCCCCGGCCTGATCCCCACGGACGACTCACGCGCCCTTTCTCTGCCTATGGCTATGAACACATCTCCGTCCACTCCGGAGTCGCAGATTTCCGCCGATGTTCGGCTGGATCATGCCTCGATTATGACGACGGACCTCGACGAGGCCGTTTCCTTCTACGTCGACCTCATCGGCCTCTCCCTGCGGACGGTCGAGGACGACCCGGTTCGGGAGGGGCGTAAGCGGGCCATGCTGACCGACGCGCAGGACCGGGACGTGATTGAACTGATCGAGATGGAAGAAATGAAGCATCCGTCGGTGCCAGGTCGCGGCGGCATCCACCACCTCGGGTTTTCCCTCCCGCCCCGCAAGTGGCATTCGCTACGGTCACGGCTCGATGCAGCCGATCATCCCTACGAAGAAGTCAAGGGACGCCTCTTTGCCCGGGATGCGGACGGGCTCGTCCTTGAAATCGAAAAAGGATAAGAGTTCCTGCGGCTGCGGGGAAGACGGAGGAAAGGGAGGCCCTTCGTTCGCGTTGTGTAGTGCAGTATCAATCCTGATTTTTATATCCAAGATACGATCTCAAATCCCAGGGCAAGTCGTTTCGAGCGAAGTCGAGAACCCTCCTCGAAACGAGCTGTCAGCCCGAGGGAGATTCCTCGACTCCGCTCGGAATGAGTGCTGTAAATCGGGGCCTGAGATCGTGTCGACGCTAAACCAACATTGACGCTTGACACTACAGTAGTGCGTACTTCGCAATCATCTACTACCCATTGTCCCGCGACGTACGCACTGCGAGACACGCAGAACAGCCGTTCCCTACTCTCCCTCCCCCTCCGGATCACTGCCGGGCGTCCGGACCGTATCGGTGAGCTCATTTTTGTCGTCGGGTCGAATCTCGACGCCTCGTTCCTCCAGCAACAGACCACACATCTCAATGGCCTCCACGAGCCCCTCTGTGAGGTTGTCGTTTTGAATGCCGCGCCGGATGCGAGCCACCACTTCTGCCCAGTCGTCCGGCTCCACCTGCTGATTGATGCCGGCGTCGCCGAGCACCTCGATCCGGTGCTCTCGCAGAGAGACGAGCAGAAGAATGCCGGTCCGGTCGCGGGTGTCGAAGACTTCTTCTTCCACAAATGCCTGCATTGCCCGCCGATGAACCGTCTCATCGAGGCGTTCGCTTCCAGCCAGTAGTCGCTGCACGGGGTAGACGTACCGAGCAATCAGTGCACCGACGGTTCCCGCTCCAAGTACGGACAAGGCAACCCCCCACGGCGCAAACAGCCAGCCGAGCCCCCAGCCCGTGTAAAATCGAAGGACGAGCAGAACGATTAGAAGTGTAAGAAGAATCAAGATTCCTGCCCCCCGCCAGATTGCCTCTTTATAGTCGTCGCTCCGGGGCACCACGACCGGCACAATTTCGCCGGCCGTCCGCTCTTCCGCACGACTCACTGCTTCCCGAATGCGGTCCAGATCGAGGCGGTCAATCATCGTCTCCATCGTAGGGAGAGTCGTTTGTGTCAGCGTGCGAAAAGCGCCCGTCCAGCTGTATAAAATGCGAAGTTTCGTTGGGTATTTTTCAGTCGCCGGGATAGGGAAAAGGCGCACCAATGCAGTCTGAATTCGCTTCACACCCCCAGTCGTCTCTTGGTGAGCAGACCGGAATCACTGCACGATGAATCTTCGCACTTGAGATCAGTTCCCTGGCGCAGCAGTCTCACCGGATGACGATCGGGCCTGCTGCTCCTCAATGACGGTGAGGGCCCGATCGGCCTGCCGGTAAAAGGGCGACCCCTCATCGGCGAATCGTTTCACCATCTCAAACTGCTGCACCGCCTGATCCAGCCGACTGATCTGCAGTAGTGCAAGGCCCTTCTGGAAGCGAGCCGGCACGAAGGTCGAATCGTCCTCTAGCACCCCGTTAATGGCCTCGATGCCCCGCATCGGTTCGTTGGTAAGCAGATAGGTTTCTCCCATCCGGGTCCGGGCGTCAAGATCGTCGGGCTGCTGCTGAGCAACGGCTTCGTAGGCCTGAGCAGCGTGACGAGCCACCTGAAGCACCTGCTCGCGCTGTCCCTGCTCCTGAAGTTTCTGCATCCACCGGTACAAAAGATCGGCGGCCCGGCGTTGCGCGTCCGTTTCGCCGGTGGACTCAGCGAGGTCTTGCTGAACTACAGCTGCCCGACCCGGATGCCCAGCCCCGATCAGCAAATTGACCAGTTCCGTCCGCAACTGTTGTTTCTCTGCCCCTGAGGCCTGTCTAATCTGCGTCTCCAGCGAGTCGATTTGATCGGCCATCGTGCCGGTCAGTGAGTCTGCCGTTTGATCGAGAAGCCCTTGTAGATCCGTGGGCTCCGCGGCTTCCCCCCCCTGGCCGGGTGCACTCATCGAACCCTGCCCATCCGACGTCGGAGCCGAGGCCGTTGCCTCACCGTCCGCCCCTGCTTGCGCAGAGGGAGCGTTCGCCGAGGAGCCGGATTCCCACTCGTACTGGGCACTCCATTGGGTCACGAAAAATAGGCCGAGTACGACAACGAGCGCACCTCCTACAACCAGCGCGATCTGGCGCCCCATGGCCGCCTGCTCCCCGCCTTCCCGACCGTCGGATGTGTCTGCAGTGTCCGTATCGGTGGACTCGTCGGAGGACGCAGATGTACCGGAGGGAAGATCTGCCTCCACTCGGCGCGTGTCAGCTGGTGCTGGATCTGAGAGGTCCTGTAGCTCCTCTCCACAGCGGCTGCAGTATTGAGCCCCCGGCGGATTTTCCCATCCACACTGATTGCAAAAAACGTTCGGTGCTTCTTCCTCCCTCCCCTCCTCAAGATCCGCGTCTTCGGAGGTCGAAGAGGAGAGATCAGGCTCCGAAGGGTCTTCGGGGTCGCCTGGAGCGTCAGACGCCCCCACAGATGTGCCGCACAGATCACACCGGTCAGCCTCGACGGGCACGTGGGCCCCACACGAGGGACAGGTCCGAGAATCATCACTCATGGCAAATCAAGAGATGGAACGAGGATAGACAGGGAGCAGATAGGGCTGTCTCTGGTTCAGGATGCGTCGGACTTGTGAGCCTCGTCTACAGCTTCCTGAAACTTTTCCGACGGCCGAAAAGCAGGCTTATACCGCTCGTCGATTTCTACAGGCTCATTGGTCTGAGGATTGCGTCCCGTCCGGGGGGCTCGATGCTGAACCTCAAAGATGCCAAACCCCCGCAACTCAATCCGTTTGCCCTCCTTCATCGCTCCTCGTACAGCCGTCATGAAGCCCTCCACGATCGCCTTGGTTTCGATTTTTGTGAGGCCGGTCCCGTCTGCAATCTGATCGATGAGATCCGCTTTGGTCATAGGTCTGAGGAAGCTAGGGGCATATATGTCGAAAAGGAGAATTCCGATGACGTGTGTCGACGAACGCCGTCGGCCATTTCGTGATTCAGAACCTGCTGAGAATCTCCGGGCTTTTCGTTGACGTGGAGAGAAAAAATCGGAATGTTGGAAGAAAGAGAAGCGGAAATCGCTCTCGCTTTCACCCTCTTTTTCAACTGTTGCCCGTCCGATGATCGCTCGCCTCGCTTTCTTCTTCGCCGTCATGCTCTTGTGCGTCTCCGCCGCCCTCGGCCAGTCGCCCAGCCAGTGGCAGCAACATGTCGACTACGACATGGACATTCGCCTGAACACCGAAACGCATCGAGTCGATGGACACCAGCAGCTCACCTACACCAACAACTCGCCGGACACACTCCACACGGTTTACTACCACCTCTACTTCAATGCCTTCCACCCGGAGTCGATGTTTGCCGAGCGGCACCGTCATCTGCCCGACCCGGATGGGCGCACTGTGCCGCGCATCTTCAACCTGGCACCGAACGAGCAAGGATGGCACGAGATCGAGTCCCTCACGCAGGACGGCACGTCCGTATCGTATGAGATCAACGACACTGTGATGCGGGTCGACCTCGCAGACCCCATTCCACCGGGCACGTCTACCACCTTCGAGATGGACTACCGCTCGCAGGTGCCCCTGCAAACGCGCCGCAGTGGACGGGACAGCCGGGGCGATGAGATCGACTACACCATGACGCAGTGGTACCCGAAGATCGCCGAGTACGACGAGCGGGGCTGGCATGCCAATTTCTACGTCAACCGCGAGTACTACGCACCCTACGGCGAGTTCGACATCAAAATCACCCTCCCGGCCGAGTACACGATTGGGGCCACCGGTGTCCTCCAAAACCCCGACGTGATCGGCCACGGGTACGACATTGAGGGGGACGGCACCTGGCGCCCCGCCGACGGCCTCCCGGACACCGACTCCTTGACGTGGCACTTCCGGGCCGAAGACGTGCATAACTTCGCGTGGTCGGCCGATCCGGACTACATCCACGATAAGGTAACGGAGGACGGCACGACGCACCACATCCTCTACAAGCCCGAGGTGGCCGAGCAGTGGCGCCGTCTCAAAAAGGACATGCCGGAACTGACTCGGTTTTTCAGCCAGGAGTATGGCGACTACGCGTACCCGCAGATGACGGTGGCGCAGGGCGGAGATGGGGGCATGGAGTATCCGATGTTTACGGTCGTCAGCAGCTACGATGGGCCGGCGTTTGAAGAGAAAAGCAGTTATCCCTCCGTCCTCGGCACCACCGTCCACGAGTTTGCGCACATGTGGCACTACTCCGCTCTCGGCAGCAACGAAGCCGACTATGCCTGGATGGACGAAGGCTTTACGAGCTACGCGACTACGGAAGGGATGGCCCACCTCGCGAATCGGCCCGCCAGCCACACCAATGCGCGCCGGAGCGTCGTGACCATGCACAAGATGGGCCTCGCCGAACCCTTCAGCACACCGGCCGACTGGTTCGAAACCAACCTCGCGTACGGCATCTCCTCGTACCCCGGCGGGCAGATGCTGGTCGACATGATGGGATACGTGATCGGCGACGAGCAGCGCGACCGCTGGCTCAAGCGCTACTTCCGCGAGCGTGAGGGGATGCACCCCGACCCGTTTGACCTTGAGTTGTTCGCGGAACAGGAGAGCGGCCTGATGCTCGACTGGTACTTCCACCAGTTCACCCGTACGACCCGCAGGGTGGACGACGCGATTGCGCACCTCGAACAGCAGCAAACGACCGAGGGCGTGGAGGTCGATCTCACGCTGGAGCGCGAGGGCTCCATCCGAATGCCCCAGGACGTGAAGCTCACTCTGGCCGACGGCTCTACGCAGTGGCTCAACGTGCCGCTCGCATCGATGCACGGCCACAAGCCGGTCCCCGACGACTGGATTGTCACCGAACCCTGGCCCTGGGTGGCTCCGAAGAAAACCGTCACGGTAACGGTGCCAAGCCGGGTAGAAAAAGCGGTGGTCGACCCGAACGGCGAGACGCCGGACGTAAACCGTCTCAACAATTCGACCACCCTGCCACTCCAGACGCGCTTCCTTCGTGCCCCGGAGTCGAGCTGGTCCCACTACGAACTCGGCGTGCGCCCACTCGCCAGCTACGCACATGACTTCGGATTCGGGGGCGGCCTGCAGGTCCGAGGGCAGTACTTTCGGGGAGAACGACAGCTCCGCGGCATGCTCACCTTATGGCCCGAAGTACTCTTCTCCGGCGGGGACGACCCGGCGCTTCTCGACGGTCCTGGCCCTGCCCCTCGCCCAGACACGGACACAGGGTCGTGGTTCGACGGCCTCGACTACGAGCTGAGCTACGCGCTGCCGGTGCAGTCATTGGGCAATCAAGCGTCGATGACCGCTGCGTTCACCAAGAAGCTGGGCCTGATGGAAAACCGCCTGATGCTCGCACGCCCCTTCGGCCCGGTCCTAGAGGACGGTTCGCAGCACGCATCGGTGGCCCTCGTGCACCAGTTTAACCTGAGCGACCGCGTCTTCCGGTCGTACAGCTCGTTCAACCCATTTCGGGAGACCCACCTGCTCTCGACCCGCCTGCAGTACGCGGCGGGGCAGGACCGCGACCGGCTCGTGGCGACTGTTGAATTGGGCGGCTCGGTGGTACAATTCCCAGACCGTCGCGACGCACCCACCGCCAGCCAGTTTTCCCTGGCCGCCACAAAATCGTTTGACGCCGGTCCTCTCACACTCGATGCCAGTTTCCAATTCAACTGGGCCAATCGGTTTCTCGCGTTCTACAAGCGTCCGCAGCTCGGCGGTCTTTCTTTCGAGAATCAGTGGCGGCAGGAGGCCTTCCGCTCGATCGCGGCCACGTTTGAGCGTCCTCTCGACGGTGTACACCTGACAGCGTTCGGACCGGCTGGGCCGATTGCCTACCTCCGTAACGAGGCAGGCAATGCGAGTTCAGGGCTCGTGGGGGGCAATCTTCTGGCCGGACGTCTGACAGCGAGCGTGCAGCCCTTCCCGAACCCCGATCTTGCAGCCCCTTTCCAGCTTTCTGCCTTCTCCGGCATCGGCGAGACGTGGGACGAGGGCGCGTTTCTGTCCGGCTTTTCCGCCGACGCCCTCCGCGCCGACGCCGGGGTTGGCGTGTCTTACGACCTCGGTAGCGTCGGGGCACTCGGCCGGTGGACCCGCCAGTCCGACGTGCTGTCGGGGCTGAACCTGACGGCCCGCTTTCCGGTGTGGGCCCACGAGCCAGATCGCACGGATCCACTCGCATTCCGCTGGCTCATCGGCGTTCAGGTGGATCTGTAGCCTGTCTATCCAGGCCGTCAACCACCGTCTTGTTCCCGCATCTCGCGCTGGCGCATCGGCATCGCGTCGATGGCATCAAAGATGGAGCGGGGGGAGACTGGTTCGGCGTCGCGGCGCTTCTCGGTGCCGTCCTTGCCCACGAGAACGACCCGAAACATCTCCGGGGGCACGTCGAACCGCTTGCGCAAACGCTGGACTGTTGCCTCCGTGAGGGGACGCGAGTCGCTCCCGGGGGCAGACCGATACGTCCCGCGGTCAGGTCCCGTCATCGTTAGGAGTAGAAGGTCGCGATCGCGAAAGCCCGCGTCGTGCCCGGTGAAGACCTCCTCCTGGCGGGCCAGCGCATCGCTGGTCTCGGCCGCCACAAACACGAAGAGCAGGCGGTGCTCCCACTGGTGATTTTCGACTCGAAAATCTACGGAGTCTGCGGGCGACGCGGCCATGGTGACAGTTGGCATCAAAATTAAAGCGGTGACGACAAGGACTCGGGGCATTGCACCGAGAGAAGAGTTGGGAGAAACATGTACATGACTTACATCTCGATTTCTGCGTGCCAGTTCCTCTCCGATGCAACAGTGCTGCAAAGTGTGACCAGCTATTGACTCGCCGTTCGCTGCGACCCCGAATCGGACTGTTTTGTCGACTCCTCAAAACGGGACGCGGCAAACAGGTCAAGTGCCTCCGGTTTCTGGGCACCGCCCACTAAGTCGGCTAGCAGACGCCCCATCCGAAAGCCGTAGCCCATCCCGTGCCCCGTAAAGCCGGTCGCGAAGATTCCTTCGGGGCGCTCGGGCACGCGTCCCACCACGGGACGTTCGTCCGGAGAAAACCCCATTATGCCGCTCCACCGCTGGACAATGGAGAGCGGTTGGGTCCACGGAAAATGCGTGTGCAGGTACCGCTCGATGGTCGCCTGGACCGCCGGTGTCGTCGCGTCTGCACCTGTCTCTTCCGCATCGCGGTGTTGATGACGACCGCCCCCTGCAAGCACACGGCCGTCCGGGAGCTGCCGCACGTAGAACCCGCCGTGATGAGAATAGACCGGTACGGGAATGTGTTGAGTGTCGGTGGGTGCCGTCGCTAACATTTGAGCGCGAACGGGGCGCACGAACGACGACGTGGCGGGTACGAGGTCCGGCAGTGACGGCCCAAGGGCCAGCACGACGCGGTCGGCCCGGAAACGGCGCTCCGGAGTATCAAGGAGAACGCCCGGATCGCGCCAGTGAATGCGCTCGACGGGATGAAGCGTGTGAACATCGGCCTCACTCTCGGTGGCAATGTGGTGGACGAGCCGGAGCGGATTCACAACGGCCCCTGATGTCACAAATAATCCCCCATGAAAGCCGGAGGCCTGGACGCGGGTGTTGGCCTCCTCAGAATCGAGATACATGGCCGGAACCCCCGCGGTCCGCAGATGAGACAGTCCCGCCCGAAGGCGCTCTTCCTCGTCTGCACTTCCCGCCACCGTAAGGCTTCCGTCCGACTGCCACTCAAAGGCCGTTCCGCGCAGTTCCTTCGCAAGAAGGTCCCGATTCGCACAGGTGAAATTCCACAAGCGACGGGCCGTCCGTTCGCCGTATCGATCCATGTCCGAGCGATAGCCCGTGTGGGTCCCCTGCAGGATGAACCCCGCGTTCCGTCCGCTAGCTCCCGCACCAAGTGTGCGGGCTTCCAGAATGGCCACGCGTAAAGAGGGGTGCCGCCGCGAAAGCCAGTACGCCGTAGAACACCCCACGATGCCCCCACCGACCACGAGCACATCGTAGTCTGTCTGCTGCTCGCGATGGACCTGCTGCCAGATAGACACCGTCATACGATCGGGTCGCAGCCTTTGCCGGGATGGATGTGGAAACGACTTCGGGAACCTCCCTGCGGGAACGTACACACTCGTACGGAATAATCCCCTCTCGATTCGGATTGTGGGCACACGCGAACTGTCAGGGACTCGTTCTCTCGACCTGGGCCTCGATGTTCCGAGAACAAGGACTGGTGTACGCCTGCACGTCTACCAAAATACGCCCCTGGACCTCCCCATTCAGAATCTCTTGGCTGACCGCGGGAATGTCGTCGAGTGGAATCGTGCGGGCGTGAATGCGTTCGAAATGGTCGTTGGTCAGTAACTCCGCAAGTCGGGTCCAGGCTGCGGTCCGGCGGTCATCCGGGCATGTGTTCGAGTCGATGCCTAGAAGATTGACGCCACGTAAGATGAACGGAAGAACCGTCGTGGACAGTTCCTCTCCCCCGGCGTTGCCGAAGGACGCCACGCTGCCGTGCCGCTGCAACTGAGCGATGAGAGTCGCGAGCGTGTCGCCGCCGACCGCATCGATGGCCCCGGCCCAGGTGCCCGACGCCATCGGTCGGTCCGGACCGTTCTCAAACTCGCGTCGGTGTACAATCCGATCGGCGCCTAACGCCCGCAAGTACCCGTGTGCGTCCGTACTCCCGGTCGAGGCGACGACGTCGTACCCGAGAACGTCTAGAAGTGCAACGGCAATGCTTCCGACCCCTCCCGAAGCTCCCGTCACCACGACCTCCCCCGCGTCCGGCAGCACCTCGTGCTCTTCGAGCGCCATGACTGAGAGCATCGCCGTGAACCCGGCCGTTCCGAGAATCATCGCCTCGTCCGGCGAGAGCTCCTCCGGGAGCGGCACGAGCTTCTGACCGTCCACCTTCGCCTGCTGACTGAATCCCCCCCAGTCCACCTCGCCGAGTTGCCAACCGGTCCCAATGACGAGATCTCCTTCGCTAAACGCATCGTGGTCGCTTCCGCGCACTCGACCTACCAGATCAATGCCGGGTACGATCGGATATTTCCCCCGGATCACCTGCCCGCGTCCAGTCACCGCCAGGCCATCTTTGTAATTGAGGCTGGAATACAAAACCTCAAGGCGGACTTCGTCCGGTCTTGCACCGGGAAGGTCCTCCTCTTCCAACCGACGGACACGAGCACGAATCACGTCACCTTCCTCCTCAAGAACGAGGGCTGAAAACATCGGCACGATACGGGAAAGCTCGGACAGGAATATGGACGTTCGAGCATGCCACACCCGGCGGCGGAATTTGATTCATGGGTCCCGAGGAACCGTTCTGCTCGCAAATTTCCATCTGCCACGGCCGCATCTCCTCCTAGGATCTTTTCATTTTTTGTTCGTAAGAAGATGTGATGGATGCCCCGTGCTTTCTCTGCAGTAAACTCTCGATATGGGTACTCTCCATCCCCGTCCGACAAATTCATCCGTCCTCGATGCGTATCCGGTGCGGATTATGCTGGGACTGGTGGCGAGCCTCAGTCTCCTGCTCGCGCTTGTGCGTCTGCCCCTCCGAACGAGCACCAACCGCGTGGGCTGGTCGACCCACCCGTCTGCCCAGCAGATTATTCTGGACGACGTGATCCCCGATCCTCCCGACGACGCCCGCTCGAATGAACCCGAGGACGCGCCTCCGGCTACGGACCTCCAATTCCCACGCTCCGACGAACAACAGGCCCGTCCTGCCTCCTCTGAGACATCCGCCCCGGAATCGGACTCAAGCGACTCGAACCGGCTCTCCGAGTACACCGACGTACAATCGGTGGACGCGCTCAGCGTCAAGGACCGGGCCCCGCGAATAGTTGGGGGGATGGGCACCTTGCACCTCCACATCAACTATCCGAAAAAGGCCCGCCTTCAAGGCATCGAAGGCGAACTAGAGCTCGAATTCACAATCAAGCCCGACGGGAGCGTCACGGATGTGGAGATCGCAGATTCCCTTCATCCGCTGTGCGACTCGGCCGCTGTAAGAGGACTTCGTTCGGTCAAATTCGTGCCCGCCAAGCAAGATGGCACTCTCATCCCGATCCGCATGAAACTTCCCGTCAGGTTTCAGCTCACGGCAGCGTCAAAGACCACGCAGACCGACGGATCAGGACCGTGAGGTTCCAGTGGAATCGACTCCTCTCAGAACGGGAAAGGGGGGACACGTTCTGCTCGACGATTTATGCGTACGCACGTTAGACGTCTCTGATTTTCGACGTTTTTGCGGGGTCGTGAGACCAGCCTTTCCAAAGAGTCCTTGAGCGCCGCGAAGCCGCTCCTCTGTAAATTTTCCCGGGATGGGCTTGCGTTCTGAGTAGCTGTAATCTACGTTATGCAAGCGTCGAGCTAAGCCTCCTGCCGGCGCCGTTTCTCTGTCGCCGCTAACGCACGGCCTTTTCTTCGTCTATGGTTCCGTCCGCCTCCGACGCTTGGCGTACCGCTCTCCATGACCTTCGCGAAACGCTTCCGGAGCGCACGGTTCAGAACTGGCTCGTTCCCATTGAGCCGCTCGACCTCAACACCGACGAGGGCGCGCCGACGCTCACCCTGCAAGTGCCCACTCCCTTTGGAGTACAGTACCTGCGTAGCCGGTTTCAGCGCTCCATCCGACAGGCCGTAACCGATGCTGTAGGCGAGCCGACGGACGTGGCCTACCAGGTCGCCCCGGAGGAAGAGCGACCCGACGAGATCACGACCGACGCCGACTCGGCATCCGGCCCCTCCGAAGAAACGGCGTCTCCCTCATCCTCTGATCGATCCTTCTCTTCCCCCCCTTCCTCCCCCAAAACCGAGCCCCAAAATAGTCGGTCCACGGCCCCGCCCTCGTCGGCCCCCACTTCCTCCGCGTCACGAGAGAATCCAGCCCGCGACCATTCTCCAAAACAGTCCCCGCAATCGAACCGAACGTCTGCCTCTCCCTCCCAGCCGACGTCCCCCCCCGCCTCGACGGACGTCGCGGAGGAGACCGCTCCGAGGACGCAAGAAGAAGCCTCCACTGACGAGGCCCATCCGCAGCAGAGCGGTGCCGGCTCCTCCGACGAACGATCGGCGCTCTACGAGCAGGCCAAGCAGCACCTCCGCCCCGAATACACCTTCGATGAATTTATCGAGGGGGACGGCAACCGATTGGCCCGCAGCGCGGCGTTTGCCGTCGCTCAGGAGCCCGGCAGTACCAACTATAACCCCCTCCTCATCTACGGTGGTGTCGGCCTCGGAAAAACGCACTTGGCCCAGGCCGTGGCCAATTACGCTCTCAAGCACGACACTGCCGAGCACGTGCTCTACGTGTCGAGCGACCGCTTCACGAGTCAGTTCGTCCAGTCGGTCCGTGAAAATCGGATCGCCGCCTTTTCCAGCTATTACCGCCAAGCCGACCTCCTGATCGTCGATGACGTTCAGTTTTTCGGCGAGAAGGAAAAGACCCAGGAGGAGTTCTTCCACATCTTCAACGACCTCCACCAGAACGGCAAACAGATTTTCCTCTGCGCTGATCGCCCCCCAGCGGAAATTCCAGGCATTGAGGAGCGCCTCCTGTCCCGTTTTCAATGGGGACTGAGCGCCGACATCCAGCGACCCGATTTGGAAACCCGAATCGCCATTCTCCAACGCAAGGCTGCCCGGCAGGACATCGCGGTGTCCCCGGACGTACTGGAACTGATTGCCCAGCGCATCGACTCGAACGTACGCCAGCTCGAAGGCACCCTCACCCGCCTCACTGCCCTCGTCCAACTCGACGACCGTACGTTGGACCTGGACACGGCCCGCCGTTTCCTGCGAGAGCACACCGACGAAGAGCCGACTACCCTCGACGCCGGGGACATCATCGAGCAGGTGGCCGACCACTTCCACTTCGAGAAGGGCGACCTTCTCTCGCGGTCTCGGAAACAATCGGTGGCCAAAGCGCGCCAGATTGCGATGTATCTCTGCCGCGAACTGACGGAGGAGTCATACGCCCACATCGGCTCTCGCTTCGGGGGGCGCGACCACTCGACCGTCATTCACGCCTACCGCAAGATCGAGGAGGCCCTAGAGTCGGACGCAGAGTTGCAGAGCGACATCTCGACCCTGCACTCCAAGCTGCGCAACCGGTCGCTGTCCTCGGGCCTGTAGCAACTGTTTTCTCGTTCCGCTGGGCCATGTCTACCCTTGATACGCGTTCTGTGCACGTCGGGGAACCGGATCCCCGAATCGAAGGGGCCGTCACGCTGCCCATCTTCCAAACGGCCACCTACACGCACGACGACCCGGAGGACTCCCCCCGCTACGTCCGCTACAACAACACGCCTAACCACGAGGCGCTCCACGACAAGCTCGCGTCCCTCACGGAGACGGAGAGTGCCCTCGTGACGGCAAGCGGCATGGCGGCCATCTCTTCGGCGCTCCTGGGGCTCCTCGACGCGGGCGACCACCTCATAGCCCCCCGAGGCCTGTACGGCGGTACGCTCGACCTCTTCGACGACCTGCTTCCCCGCTTCGAGGTGGACCACACGCTGGTGACGGACGACTCGGCCGATGCGTGGGCGGCAGCGGTGCAGCCAAACACAAAAGTGCTGTACGCCGAGTCGATTGCCAACCCCCTCCTGGAGGTGCCCGACCTGAAGGCGATGGGACGCTTTGCCGAGGCCCACGATCTCGTGGCTATGATTGACAACACGTTCGCCTCGCCGGCCAACCTTCGTCCCTCCACACTTGGGTTCGACATCGTGTTGCACTCCGGCACCAAATACCTCGGGGGGCACTCTGACCTCGCCGCGGGGGTGGTGGCGGGCCCCTCGAATTTGCTGGAGCCGGTGCGCCACACGACGAAACTACTCGGGGGCATGCTCGATCCGCACGCGTGCTTCCTCCTCCACCGCAGCCTCAAGACCCTCGGCGTGCGGGTGCGCCAGCAAAACGAGACGGCCCAGGCCGTCGCCGAGGCGCTCGCTGATCACGACGCCGTGGACCGCGTGCGGTATCCCGGCCTCCCGTCTCACCCCGACCACGAGCGGGCCCGCACGCTCCTCGACGGGTTCGGCGGTATGGTGAGCTTCGATCTCACCCCTCGGGGAAACGTCGATCATTTTTTTGATGTGCTCTCCCTCCCCATCCGAGCCCCCAGCCTCGGCGGGGTCGAAACGCTCATTACGCAGCCCATCCATACGTCACACAAGAACGTAGACCCGGCGGTCCGAGAAGAACTGGGCATTACCGAGCGGTTCGTGCGGCTCTCCGTCGGTCTCGAGGGAGCGGAGGATCTCGTCGAAGACCTGACGTCGGCCCTCGACGCAAGTCTACAATCCACCTAAGCCCCGCCGGCATACCTCTGTTCTGCCAAACCAGTCTTTTCCTCACGCAGTCACGGGTTGTCCTTGGGGCATGCTTCTTCCTCATCCCGGGACTCGATGGATCGGCCTCGGCCCAGTCCCGACGCCTCCCTTCCTGAAGCGTCCGACCGAGCCCGCGGAGACGGTGCCTACGGACGTCCCGTAATTCGGGGTTCCAGGCTCATCGACGGCACCGGCGCCCTGCAGTTCAACGAGGAGGCACGGGCCCTGAAGCGCACGGGAGGCATCGACCACACGATCAAGGGCGGCATCCTCTTCGACGCCGAGCAGCTTCTAGAAGACGTCGGGCAGATGATGCGCGAGGCCAAGCGGAAGGCCAGGATGGCGCCCGACGCGGACCTGGAATCGATACAGTGACGCGACCGGTTGCGGAAGGGGCTCTACGCGGCTTTGAGGTGCGCCCGAAAAAACGCCGTCGTCCGGTCCCAGACGGTTTCCAACGACTCCGGCACCGTACCATCGAAGGGATGCGCCCCACCGAACGTGTGTCCGCCTTCAGCGTCCAGGAGCTCGGCGGTCTCGGTCGCTCCCGCTAGCGTCTCCGCCGCGTCGAAGTCTACGGACTCGTCGTCGCGGGCGTGCACTACGAGCCAAGGCACGTCGATGCGGACTGCCGCGCCGGGCACGTCTAGCTCGTCGTGGTGCGTCATCGTGTCGTCGTAGAGCACCTTGTTGAGCCGCATGACCTGCCCGGTACGGCTGTTGCGAATCTCGGTGTAGCCCTCCGTCTCCCAGTCCTCGATCTGTTCGTCGCTGAAGCGATCGACGAACGTGGCGACCGAGGACCACGTGACAAGCGCATCCACGCGGTCGTCACGGGCGGTCTGCAGAATTACGGTCCCGCCGCCCCGCGAGTGGCCCATCAGGCCGATACGACTCGAATCTGCGGGGACGTGCGGAATCCGTTTCTCCTCTACTGCATCGAGAACAGCCTGAAGATCGTCAAGCTCGCGGGTGAAGGTGTTGTCCGCAAACTTGTCGAGCTCCGTAAACTCCGTCGGCGCATCGCGGTGCACGCCGTTGTAGGAGAAGTTCATATGGACCGAGACAAATCCGGCCCGGGCAAGGCGGCGTCCCCATTCGGGAAACGGGCCCCAATCTTTGAAGCCCTTGAACCCGTGGCAGAAGACGACCACGGGGTTAGCCGTCCCATCGTCGACGAATCGCACATCGCAGTCGACCGTATCGCCTCGAACATTTTCGACGGCAAACGAAACTTCGTGGACAGAAGAGGTCATGACGAGGGCAAGAAGCAGTGAACAACAACCAACCGGGCCTCGTCGACGGGCCCCATATTTCACGCCCAACGCGTTTCACGGACATGCATCACTGAAACCCCATGATTGACACTACCCAGACTCCGGAATCACCTGGATGTCCAGCGTCGCCGTGATGTCATACCCAAGGTCAATGGTCGCGGTATAGGCCCCCACGAATCGGATGTCCTCGTCGAGCTCAATGTCGCGCCGGTCGATGTCGAAGCCACGATTGGAGAGTTCAACCGCAATTTGCTGGGTCGTCACGGTTCCGAAGATGCGGTTGTCTTCCCCCACCTTGGCCGTAAAGACGACCTGCATGTCTTCGAGCTCCTCCTTCAGCTGCTCAACCTGCTCCTGCTTCACAGCCTCTTTGCGGGCCTGCTGACGTTGTTCGTCGCGGAGCTGGCGGACGGCCCCGTCGGTGGCGACCCGGGCGAGGCCCTGCGGAATGAGATAGTTGCGGCCATAGCCGTCGGCCACCTCGTGGACCTCCCCCTTTTCGCCGAGGTGTTCCACGTCGTCGAGTAGAATAATTTGCATGATGCAATCGGATCAATCGGTCGGAAATGGTGGAGGCAGTTCGTCCGGGGTCGATTACCGGATCGACTCGGACACGTACGGAAGCAGGGCGAGATGCCGGGCGCGCTTGATCGCCGTCGTGATCTGGCGCTGCACGCGAGCTGGCACGCCCGTGACGCGACGGGGCAAAATCTTGCCCTGGTTGTTGATGAACTGCTCCAGGAATTCGGTGTCTTTGTAGTCCACGTACTCGATGTGCTCGTAATCAACGTCGTTTTGATCAGCCATGGGTCATCGGAATGTCAGGTTCGAGAAACTCGAAAAAGGAGACGGAAACACCGACGGCATTACTTGTCTTCGTCCGTGTCCGATTCATCGGCCGTCTCTTCCTCGGCGGCTTCCTGGGCACGGCGTTGCTTTCGCTTCTCATAGTGCCGTTGCATTTTCGCGTCCATCCGGAGGGTGAGATAGCGAAGCACGTCTTCGTTGAGTTCCAACTCCCGTTCGAGCCGTTGAATGAGCGAGCCGGGAGCCTGGAAGTACATGTTCACATAGTAGCCGCTACGCTTTCGGTCGATCTCGTAGGCGAGGCGCTGATTGCCCCACTCATCGACCTCGAGCACGTCTCCGCCATTGCTCTCGATGAGGTGGTTTACCTTGCGAACGATGTCGTCCACCTGGTTTTGCTTGACGACCCCACTGATGACGTACGTGAGCT
>CAYRPX010000036.1:0-16432 GCA_964426195.1 uncultured Salinivenus sp. | reverse complement strand
TGCCCGGCCCGAAGAACATTCCCAAAGATGTAGAGATCGAGCCCTCTGCCCTCCACGTCGGCCCGATCGAGCGCAGCGCGCATCACGGGAGCGGCGAGATCAACGGGCGAGTGATCCTTCAGGGCTCCTCCGAGGGTCCCGATGGGGGTCCGAACGGCGGAAGCAATGTAGACGTCACGCATGGGAAAACGGAATCAATGGATATAACACACCGGTGAGTTCGGCTCATAGCACCGCGTCGCAGCGCCTTGACTTGCGCCCGTCCCATAACGGCCACTTCCATCCCCCGGCTCCCTACTCTTCAATCTGTAGTCGGAGCGTTTCGGGATCCGTCGAAGGCGCCTCGCACTGAAAGTCGCGGCACACGTAGGCCGCCGCTTCGCCGTCGAGGGGCGTTTGGGACGCCGTAAACGGCGCGAACTCCGCAATCTCAGGACTCTCGCCGAGCGGGCGATGGAGGGTGACAGTGGTCGGGGTATAGGTGCTGCGGAGAACTTCAAGAAGTGCCTTTGTATCCTCGGCCTCCAGGTCTCCGGCCACGACCACCTCCCGCGGCGGGCCCAGCGCCCAATGGAGTCCGGCGAGCAGCGCCGTGAATCCTGTCGGCCGACTCCGAGCGCTCGATCCTGCCCACTGGCTCAGCGCCGCCGCCCGCTCTTCATACTCGGTGCGTCCCGTAAGGCGCGCGAGGCGCAGCAAGTTCATCAATTGAACCGAGTTGCCGGACGGCATGGCCCCGTCGCTCGCCTCCTTGGGACGAACTATGAGGGTCTCCCCATCCTCGGGCGTCATGTAAAATCCTCCTCGTTCGTGGTCCCAGAATTGATCTATGCAGGCGTCCATGTGGTCCAGGGCGGCTCGAAGCCAGGAGGGGTCAAAGGTTGTCTCATAGAGCTCGAGAAGGCCCCACACCAGAAAGGCATAATCGTCGAGCGTCGCACGAATGCCCGCCTCTCCCTTTCGATACCGATGGAGAAGGCGCCCCTCCCCATCGTGCATCGTGTCCAGAAGAAATCGTCCCGTGCGCCGAGCCGCCTCCTCGTAGTCGGCCTCGTCAAACGTCCGTGCGGCCTTCGCGAGGGCCGCAACCATGAGTCCATTCCAATCCGTCAGGACCTTGTCGTCGAGACCCGGACGGGGTCGCTCGGCTCGTTCTTCGAAAAGTGTAGCACGGGTCGTCTCCAGGCGCTCCCGAAGGGTGTCCTCGTCCATATCGCGCCGATCGGCCTCCTGGGCCAGGAACCGCTCAAGATGCAGCACATTTTTCCCCGTTCGCTCCCCCGTCCTCTCCTCCTGGTAGTTGCCCTCTGGGGCCATGTTGTACACGTCGATCACGAGCTCTGCCGCCTCAGGGTCCAGAAGCTCCCGAATTTCGTCGGTCGACCAGACGTAGAAGGCGCCCTCTTCCATCTCCCCTGCCTCGTTGAGACTGTCCGCGTCCTCCGCTGAATAGAAGCCCCCCTCCGGAGCTCCAAGATCGCGCATCACGTATGTGAGCACCTCCCGCGCCGTCGTTTCGTAACGGGACTCTCCTGTGGCCTGGTAGGCCTCCGTGTACGCCAGAACGTGCATCGCCTGGTCGTAGAGCATCTTCTCGAAGTGCGGCAGCACCCACCGCTGGTCCGTCGAGTACCGATGAAACCCGTACCCCACCTGGTCGAACAGGCCCCCCAGTCGCATCTGATCGAGCGTCTCGGTCACCATCTCCAGGGCCCGTTCCTCCTCCGTCCGATGCCAGTGGCGGAGTAAAAAAAGTAGGTTGTGTGGCGCCGGAAATTTTGGGGCCGACCCGAATCCGCCATGCGTCGAATCAAACTGGCGGGAAAGCTGGCGGGCTGCCTCGTTGAGGAGTTTCGGCCCGGGGGCATCGCCCTGGTCTTGCTCTTCGGTCGAGCGCCGCAGCACGTCGGTCACCTGGTCAGCATCGTCGAGGAGGCGATCACGATCGGTGCGCCAGAGCTTCTGAACACGGGGCAGCAGATCCATCAGGCCGGTCTGCTGGAAGCGGCCCTCTTTCGGGAGGTATGTCGCCGCAAAAAAGGGTCGGCGATTGGGCGTCAGCAAGACGGTAAGCGGCCAGCCGCCCTGTCCCCGCATCATCTGGCAGACGTCCATGTAGATGCTGTCCACGTCGGGCCGCTCCTCCCGATCCACCTTGATTGGCACAAAGCCCTCGTTAAGGATCGCGGCCACCTCCTCGTCCTCGAAGGACTCACGCTCCATCACATGGCACCAGTGACACGTCGAATAGCCGATCGAGAGGAAAATCGGCTTGTCCTCGCGCTGAGCTTTCTCAAAGGCCTCCTTCCCCCAAGGATACCAGCCTACGGGGTTGTCCTTGTGCTGGCGCAGGTACGGACTCTGTTCGTCGGCCAAACGGTTGGGCATGAGGCGGGAGACGCTAAGGAGGGCAAAGCACGAGACATTGTTATCAATGCGGATCCATCCTCATCCGTTCAGCCCCTGGGCAGCCAATTACAGGATCTGCCCAAAATGTAGGGCGTTCAGGAAGAGCCCATTTGTGCCGTACCAGAACGCTCGGAAGTTGGGATTGTCCATAAACAGGATGACCGCTCCGCCACCCACCTCGTGGGCCTCGATGGAGGCCGCCCCTCGGGCCTGCTCTGCCTGCTCCTTGGAGAGATACCCGCTGAGGCGCGGCGTCTCGGCATCGTAGGTGCCCACAGTGGCTCCAGGCTCCTCACTCGGATCGTAGAAGCCGGTGCCGACGCGGAAGACGGGTACTGTCTCATCGTAGCCGTAGGCTACAGGATGGGTGGTGTCGAGATGCGTTTCGAAGATGGAGCCGCCAATTCCCTGTGCCCCAAAAGCGTCGGACAGGTTTGCATATGGCTGATCCTGAACCAGAGAGTCAACGTCCAACTCCCGTTCCTCCAACTCCACGAGATCCTGTTCAATAGGCCACTCCACCGCGTCCTCCACCCCAATGAGCGTTCCGCCATTCCGAACCCACTCGGTCACTTTTTCCGCCGGCAGATCATCGAAGTTCCCACCGGCCAGGATCATCGTGCTGTAGCGGTCGAGGTTCGCGTTGTCCACGTCGGAGAGGTCCAGAAGTGACACGGGCACGTTCATCCGCTCACTGAGAAGGTGCCACACCTCTCCGGCGTTATACGCACTGGTGCCCCCGTAGCGCGACCCGCCGCCGGTCCCGGTAATGATGGCCGCTTTCGGTGGCTCTAAGATGGGGGAATTCCGACTGCCGAGGTCCGGCCCCTCCGGCGTAAGTCCCCGATCTACGGCGTAGACGTTGATGTAGTCCTTCGCCGCGATGCGCTCAACGACACGATGGATGCTATCCGGCGCCACGCCGCGCTGCTGCACCTGCACGACGATGGCTCCCCTTTCGAAGGACTGCGTGGATCCACTGACGCGAGCCGTGAAGGGATCGGTCATGACGCGGGGGCGAATGTCGTGGTTATGGAGGCGCTGCACGGCCCGCGGGGCATAGTAGCGCCCCCAGGGAATGACGTAGGTATACTCGGAGCGCTCGCCGACCACGGTGCCGGACTGAAAACTCACGTCGTTCATTGCGCGGCCTTGTGTGGGCACTTCCTCAAGCGTGGCGTGATCGACGCCGAATGCGAGGGGGAGGGTCCAGGTCGAAACGTCGTAAAAGATGGAATCGGGGTAGGACGAGGTCCGCTCCATGGCCGCCTTGACGAATCGACCCTGCGGCTGGTCAAGAGGGACGACGAATGCCTCACCGGACCGGAAGGTCTGTCCCTCGGCTCGGACTTGTTCGCCCAGATCAAACATTTGCACGTCGTGACGGTCGAGCAACTGTGCCAGGGCGCGGGTGCGGGTCGGGTGTTCTGCCTGATCAATCACAAAGGCCCTCGTTTCGGTGTCCTCCAGAGCCTCCTCGCGGTTGGCGAAGAAGTCGCGCTGATAGCGGAGAAGATCCATCCGCATCTCGTCGACGGCCCGCAACGTAGAGAGCGACGTCATAAACTGATTGCGCACCGTGAAGGCATACGACATTTTCCCCTTGCTCGTCTCCTTTTGGAGGGCGCGGGAGGAGGCCTGCTCGAAGAGAATGCCGATCGAACCATTGACGTCCGGATAAGTCGACCCTTTGCCGTAATAGAAGTCGTCGTAGGTCTCGCGGGTGTAGTAGAGCGAGCCGATTTGATCCAGATAATCCGCGTGTCGCTCTGCAATGCGGCCGGTGAGCTCCTGGTTGCGGACGGGCGTGTTGGGATTGGTGCGACTCGGCACCCCCGGCTGGAAGAAATATGTGGCCTCCGAACCCATCTCGTGGAAGTCGGTCAGCACCTGCGGCTTCCATTTGTGAAAGTAGTTGAGCCGCCCCTGTGAGGCCGGATGCTGCCCGGGGAGCCAGTCTCGGTTCAGATCGAACCAGTAGTGATTCGTCCGTCCGCCGGGCCACGGCTGGTTATGCTCACGGTCCTGGGGGTCGGCCGTAGGGGTCCCTCCCCGGTTTCCGTTCACCCAGTCGACGAAGCGGTCGCGCCCGTCGGGATTGAACATGGGGTCGATAATCGTCACGGCATTTTGGAGCGCCGCCTCCACGTCCGGGCCGTTGCCAGCGGCCAGATGATAGAGCAAGAGCAGGGCCGCCTCGGTCCCGCTCGCCTCGTCCCCGTGTATACTGTAGCCCATGAGGACGACGGCGGGACGATCCTCCAGGTCTGCATCGGTGACCTGTCCTGCCGCCGTGGTCACCCGCCGGTTGGCCCGGCGGATCTGCTCGAGATTGTTTTGATGGCTCGGACTCGTCACGACCGCATGGATGAGACGACGCCCTTCATAGGTGCGGCCATGCTCACGGAGCCGAACCCGGTCGCTCACCTCGGCTACCGCCTCGAAGTATCGAACCACCTGAGCAGGACGAGTGTGGCGCGTGCCAATCTCGTGGCCGATCACCTCCGTCGGCGTTGGAATGGCGTCGTCGTAGCTCTCCGTGCCCGGCAGGGGCGTGTCCATCGAAAAGGGAAGGTCCTGAGCCGCGACCCCGGTAGGCCCGAGGACCGCGACGAGCAGCATTCCCACGAGCGTACAATTCAAAGAAAAGAGAAGCGAATCAACACGAAGCGTCATGTGCTGGCTGAAGCAATCAAGAAAGGAACGAGGAGCACCCCGCCCGGCGGACCGCCCCATTGCACAGTATACGAAAACGCGCAGGAAGGTGAAATGCCCGAATTCGAATGGAAATTCTGGGTCCACGACCAGATCGTGCGCACCGACGCCGTCTTCCGGGCCGCACAACGGTACATTCTCACCACTCCTACCGACGACCAGACAATTTTCTTTCAGCAGATGAGTGACTCTCCTTCGATGGGGGAAGTTCGCCTCAACTAAACGTCGATATGTTCATCGGGAGCCCCTACGAGACCCACGTGGAGGTCCATCACGTTCGTGTGGGTCGGTCCCGTTTGAATCAGGTGACCGATCGCGTCGAAGAGTGGATAGGCGTCGTTCTCGGCAAGGTGATCCTCTGGGTCACATCCCGCAGTCCGAGCCTCTTCCGCCGTGGCGGGCGTAGCCCAGGCCCCTGCAGCATCCGTGGGCCCGTCGATTCCGTCCGTACCCCCGCTCAAAAGCACGGCGGGATCTGAGGCGTTCTCAAGGGCAAGAGCGCCTCCCAGCGCCACTTCCTGGTTGCGCCCCCCGGTCCCGTCGCCCGTGACCGTGACCGTCGGTTCTCCCCCCCAGAGCCAGCACGTCGGTTCCGCAGGAGGAGAGTCAAGGATGCGCTCCACGTGGTCCGCTCCCACCGATCGGGCCTCGCCCTCAACACCAGGGGTCACGGCACGGACCCGATACCCCCGTTCCTCCGCCGCCACACGGGCTGCATCGAGGGCCTGGTCGTTGCTCCCAACGAGTGTCGTCTGCGTATCCTCGAAACAGGGCGCACCAGCCATGGGTGTCTCGGGTTTACGGCCTTGAGCGCCTTCGGAGAGGTGATCCTGGACGGGAGCCGGTAGGTCGTGCCACAGGTCGTTTTGGTAGAGGACGCGAACGGCCTCCTCGTAGGTGGATGGATCGGGGACGGTGGGGCCGCTTGCAATAACGGAAAAATCGTTGCCCACCACATCGGACACGATCAGGGCCGACACGTCGGCAGGGTGGGCGGCCCGGGCGAGTTGCCCCCCTCCCACCTGCGTCAGGTGTTTCCGGACGGCATTCGCCTGGTGGATGTCGAGGCCCTGCGTCAGGAGCTGGTGGTACGTGGTGGTCAGATCGGACAATTCGAGCCCCTCTGCGGGAACCGAGCTGAGCGCGGTTCCGCCCCCCGAAATGAGAACGAGAAGCAGATCCCCCTCCTCCACGGCCCGCGCCTGCTCCAGCAGACGCCGACCCGCCTGCACACTCCCCTCGGTCGGGAGCGGATGCCCTCCCTCAATCACCCGTACCGTCGACGGCGCCGGCAAGCGATCCGGATAGGTGCCCGGGTATCCATTCGGCACGACCACTGTCCCCTTCATCGACAAGTCGCGAAGACGGGATTCGAGCACCCCGGCCATCCCCATCGCGGCCTTTCCCATGCCCACCACCCGAACCACGTCGTAGGACGAAAAGGGGCGAAGGGCAATCTCTTCAGAGTCGAGATCGCCGATCATTCGATCCGCCTGAACGCGGCGAACCGCGGCACGAAACAGATCCTGCGCGTCCGCGACGAGAGGTTCGGAGGGATGGTTCTGCACCTTTCTGCGAGAAACTGAGAGAATCCAATGTAGGTCGGACCGGATTTCACCTGGTGGAGCGTGGGAAACCGCCTCGCACGACCCAGTTCCAGGACACCAGTCCGCCTAAAGAGTACGGGCCTGTTTCCCAGATGGATTGCGTCACATATTCTCATCTACGAGACCCAAATGCAAGAACTCGTCGCCCCCCCCCACGAAAAAGAGGCAATGTTGAGTCCAGCCCGGGAACTGCCTGTGTCCTGAGATGTGCAGAACATGCGTTTATGTCGATCAGAAAATTCGCACACCATGGAGGAGTCGCCCCCTACGAACGGTGAACCGACCGCTCCAGACCCGGACATTGGCCGACTGCACGTGCTGACTGACTTCCACCTCCAGCAAGAACGTACCCACGCCGAGCTTGCCCGTCTCGCCATCCGGGGCGGAGCCGACACGATTCAGTTTCGGCAGAAGCATGGTGGCATTCAAAACATGCTCGTCGAGGCCCGCAAGGTCGCCGCGGTCTGCGCCGACGCCTCGACCCCCCTCATTGTAGACGACCGAATCGACATTGCTCAGGCCGTCGAATCGGACGGAGTCCACCTTGGTCAGAAGGATTTTCCGGTGGATGTGGCCCGCACAGTTCTCGGCCCGGGAATCGTGATTGGGGCAACGGCCACGAAAACTCAGCAAGTAGTGGAGGCCTACGAAATGGGTGCCGACTACATTGGTTTTGGACCCGTCTTCCCGACGACCTCGAAGCGGAACCCAAAATCTGTGAAGGGCCCGAAAGGGCTTTCAACGGCGTGTGACGCCGTTCCCATTCCTGTCATCGCCATTGGAGGCGTCACTCATGACCGAGTGCGGCCCGCTCTTGAAGCAGGGGCCCACGGCGTCGCTGTGCTCTCGGCAGTGGTGACGGCGAACGATCCCGAACAGGCAACGGCCCGGTTCCGCGCCTCTATCGACGGCGTGCTCCGCGAGTGGGAATCGTAGCTCTCAGGGGAACTTCCTCTCGGCCTGCGCGGCCCGCAGGGCCACAACGAGTCCCTCGGGGGACGGCTCCTCGGCTACCGCCTCCACGGCATAGCCAGCCTCTTCCAGCGCCCTACCCGTGGTCGGCCCAATCGCCGCGACGCGATAGTCTCCCGGGTCTACCGAGCCTGCCTTCTCGACGGCCTCTCGTCCCGAGGGACTGAAAAAGACGAGCCAGGTCGATCCCGACGGCGATCCGGACGGAGGCAGCGTCAGGGCATCTCGCGTTCGGGTCTCATACACCACAACCTCATCAAACGGGACCTCCCCTTCTCGGAAGCGATTTGGAAGCGTGTCGCGACGCCGATTGCCGGACAGAAAAAGGAGCGGAGCGGACGGCGCGTCGTCGACAATCTGCCGGGCAAGAGCCGACGCGTTCCCCGCTTCCTCACCTCGCGGTTGGAGTCCGACCTCCCGCAGTCGACCTGCCGTTTTCGGCCCTACGGCATAGGCAGGGGCTCCCTGCCATACCTCGGCAAGCGCCTCCCCTTCAGCGAACACCCGACCCAGGGCCGTTGCGACGCGCGGACTCGTGGCAACAAGAGCTGCGTATCGATCGTGGCGATCGAGCGTGCTAACGAGCTCCACCTGATTGGGAAAAGCAAACGTGAGGACCGGCTCACAGACTGCCCGAAGTCCCACCCGTTCGAAGGCTGAGAGGTACCGATCAGGCTCGTCCGCCGAGCGCAAGAGAATGACGTCCGGAGATTCAGTCATCGGTCCGTTCCGTAGGAGTCGTGCGAAAGGGTATTGCCCAGGCGCAAGACCTTAAGGATCGTTGAAATGGCCTTCCTCCACGTTTCTGTCTCACATTGCCCGCCTATCTATATGGGGCCTAAAGGGTTATACTGGGCGAGTGAAGACCGTTTCTTGCTCTGAGAGAACCCCCTGGTAACAACACTCCTGCAACCGATTACGGACGAAACGGTGATCCCGACGGCTCCTGTCGCTCCTCCCCGAGCACCTCGTCGACAATCGTCTCACCGCCGGCCCCCATCAGATCCTTAGCAAGCTGCCGTCCCATTGTGCCCCCCTCCTCCGGCGGACACCGTCGCTGCTCGTGGTAGTGCTCGCTTCCATCAAGGGCCGCGATACAGGCATCAAGCACGAGGGCGTCTCCGTGGAGGCGCGCCCAGGCCCCGAGCGGTACCTGGCAGCCTCCTCCCACCTGCCGAAGGAACGCACGCTCAGCCTCCGCAGCGTAGCCACTGGGCTCGTGGTGGAGCACCCCGCGCAAAAGATCCTGAAGTGCCTCTTGATCGTTTCGGCAAGCAATGCCGAGGGCCCCCTGTCCGACCGCCGGAATCATAATCGCTGGATCGATGCGGTCGCGAATGTGCATCGACAGTCCAAGACGGACGAGGCCCGCCACGGCCAGCACCATGCCCGTCCAGTCACTCTCCGTTAGTTTCTCGAGTCGGGTGTCCACATTGCCCCGCACCGGCACCACCTCAAGGTCCGATCGCCAGGTAAGCAGTTGAGCCGTGCGACGGAGAGAGGCTGTAGCCACGGTGGCCGCCTCAGGCAAGTTCTCTAGTGAGCCGTCGAACGACGGGTGGGCGACAAATGCATCGCGGGCATCCTCACGTTCTCCAATGGCGGCGAGGGCAATGCCCGAAGGAACCCTCGAGGGAATGTCCTTAAGCGAATGAACGGCCAGATCGATGTCTCCGTTCAGCAGCGCGCGGTCGAGCTCTTTGGTAAAGACGGCCTCGTCTCCGATCTCCGAGATCGGCGTCTCTGTTGACTCGTCCCCCCGCGTGGAAATGGTTTCGAGTTCGACGCGGTACCCGGCAGCTTCGAGCTTTGACCGAATGGCGGTGGCCTGTCGGAGTGCCAGATCACTACCACGGGTACCCAGGACGAGCGGTTCGGAAATCGACATAGGAGTCCGGGGAGAATAAGAAAAAGATAGGACAGAGAGGCCTCTGCAAATTCAGCGGTGGCCGATACAGATAGAGGCACACCGTGCGTTATTCGGGCCCAGACGTCGTAGAGACCTCGCTCCAATCGGTGTCGCTCTCGTCCTCCGTCATGCGAAGGGCCTGCTGGACGGCCTCCGTCTCCCGGCCGTTGGTCGCCGGATCGTGGGTGAGGTATGGACACCGGGAAGGGGCATCCCCGAGAGAGGGGCGATCAGCGTCAGAGGCGTCCGGCAGAGAGCGACCCGCGTCTTCCTCTTCGGAGGGAGCAAAGAGGGCGCGAAGCAGCTCGATGCCCTGCACAAAATCGATGCTCTCCGGATCAACGTTCTTGAGGCGAACGATGGGGACGGCCAGGAGCTTCTGCATAATCGACTGCGTGAGTCGATCCACCTCCTCCCGGTCCATCTCGGTGCGGTGAGCGTGCCGGTCCACCTCTTGTTTCCGGATCGTGTCGAAGGTGCGACGGATGGCCTGAATCGCGGGCTGAAGGGCCTGCTGGTGGAAGACCCAGGTCACAAAATCCTCGAGCAGGTCCTCACAGATGGATTCCGCCCGAGGTACGGCGGCGGCGCGGCGTTCACGGACCTCCTCCGTCCATGCCTGAAGGTCGTCCAGATCGTACAGCCGGTATCCGGGACGATCGGACACGACCGGCTCCACGTTCCGGGGCATCGCAACGTCCACTACCAGGGTCGTTCCGTCGTCAGGAGCGGGCAGGGACGCCGCGGAGAGAATGGGGTCGGAGGCACCGGTCGCGACCAGGGCAAGGTCCGCCGCAGCCACGGCCTCATGGCGCTGGGTCCAGGGCCTCGTCGTGCCGCCGTGAGCAGCAGCAACGTCTTTCGCCCGATTGCGAGACCGATTGACCACGGTGAGAGAGTGAAGCGAATCGTCCGCGAGGGCCTGCAGGGCAAGCTGCCCCATCTTCCCCGCTCCGACTAAGACGACGTTCGTCTCCGCGAGACTGCCGACGTTCGCGTTAGAAATAAGGTCCTGCCGGGCCATTTCCACGGCAGCGGTCGACACCGAGGCGGCACCTTGGGCGAGGCCGGTCTCCGACGAAACGCGCTTGGCGGCCCGAAAGGCTGTGTGGAGAAGGCGATGCATGAGGGAGTGAACGACCCCCGCGTCGACGGCACGCTCGTAAGCCGTCTTCATCTGGGCAAAAATCTGCCGCTCGCCGAGGACCACCGACCGCAGGCCGCTCGTCACCTGAAGAAGGTGGCGCACCGCGGCCTCGTCCCGCACTCGGAAGGCTGCGTCAGAGGGCCACGGCTCGCCGGCAGCCTGTCCGAGTAGGGCCTCGACCTGCCGAACGTCGGCATCGGTGGCGTAGAGATACGCCTCGGTGCGGTTGCAGGTGGAGAGGATCACGACCTCCGCCTCCGCACTGAGGCTAAGATTCGAGTAGAGGGCCTCCTGCTCCTCCGCGTCGAGGGCAAACGCCTCCGTTCGTTCCAGGGACGCACATTCATGATTTAGACCAACTGCGTAGAACCGCATAAGGGCCGTCTAAATTCGCCAGCGTTCATTCAGAAATGATACCAAAGGAAAGGTGCCCTGTTCAGAATGAGGGATGAATACGAATTAGTTCACCCATCGGGCGGTTCACTCGCCGACCCATCCTCTACCGAACGCCCCGACTCCGTCGGACTCAAAGCCTCCAGAAGATGTAGCACAATCTGCGAAGAGGAATGCGCAGCCTCCTCGAGGAATGCCTCAAAGTCGATGTCCGACGTAGCGTCGGCCCGGTCGGAGATGGCCCGTACCACCAGATAGGGCACGTCATTCATTGCACATACCTGACCGACGGCGGCGCCCTCCATCTCGACACAGTCACCATCTAAGTCGTCGCGGAGGTTTTGACGGTAAGCCTCATCCTCGACAAAGGTGTCCCCAGTCAGTACCCGTCCCTCTACGATGGAGTGTTCGGACAGGGCCACCTCCTGAGCCCGCCGACGAAGCGCGGGATCGGTTTGGAAGAACCGGTGGTCGGTAAACGGAATCTGTCCCCGGGGCAGACCAAGAAAGTCCACCACCACGTCATGTTGCACACAGTCCACCGCCACCACGATGTCGCCAATGTCGAGCCCCGCGGTGAGGGCCCCCGCCGACCCGGTGCAAATCACCGAATCGACCTCATAGGCATCGATCAGAATCTGCGTACACAGGGCTGCGTTGACCTTTCCCACTCCCGCTCGAACGAGTACGAGGTCATGGCCGTGCCAGTGGGCCTTGTGGAAGGTTAGGCCGGCCCGTTGGACGGAGCCGCGGAGATCACACCGATCGAGATAGAGCTCAATCTCGACGTCCATCGCGGACATGATTGCCAATGGCATGGGGCTATAGACCTTATCCTCTACATTAACAATTAACGAGCTCGCAAAAACTGATACATAGACCCCGAAGCCAAAATATCGCTAACGCACGACAGAGCCCTCTTGCGCCTCCGTAGTGACCGGAACAAACGTACCGTCCGGCTCCTCCGCCATTAAGATCATGCCCTGGCTCTCGAATCCGAACATCTCCTTCGGCTCCATATTGGCCACGACGACCACCTCCAGGCCAACGAGCTCCTTAGGCTCCATCTGCTCGGCCACCCCGGCTAGCATCTGCCGCTCTTCGAGGCCAATGTCCACCTCCAGGCGCAAGAGCTTGTCGGCGTCGGGCACTGGCTCGGCGGTCGTAACGGTCCCGGCGCGAAGGTCCAGTTTGCTAAAGTCGTCGAACGAAATGGGATCTTTGAGGTCGTCGAGCATGGCGGTGGACGTGCTTGATTGGGAGGATTGCGTCTCGGCCCGTTCACGAAGCTTCTCGATCTGGGCGTCAATCTGTGCATCGTCAATCTTCTCGAAGAGAGGTTCTGAATCTGAGTCCTGATGGAGCACGTGCCCGGCGGAAAGAAGCGCTCCCCCCGCGTCGTCCCATCCGACGGCGTCGGCGGGATCGTCGCCCGGAGTGCTCGTACGAACGTTTTCGAGCCCGAGACGATCGCGCAACTCTGCCGAGGCACTGGGCAGGACCGGCTCGAACAGAATGGAAAGGGCCGCGCAGACCTGAAGGCCGACGTGGATGGTGTTGGCACAGGCCTGGGGGTCGCTCTCGTGCGTGTGCCAGGGCTCCGTCTCGTTGAAGTACTTGTTGCCCCGGCGGGCCAGCGCCATTGTCTCAAAGACCGCTTCCCGCGTCCGGTATTCCTCGTAGGCTGAGCCGACGGTTTCTGGAACCTCCCCCATCGCGTCGAGCATCGCCCGGTCGGCCTCGGACGGATCTTCGAGGGGCGGTACCGTGCCGTCAAAGTAGCGGTGCGCAAAGGTGAGCGTCCGGTGCACGAAGTTGCCGAAGACATTGGCCAGTTCTCCGTTCACCCGATGCTGAAAGCCGTCCCAGCTGAAGTCGGCGTCGCCCGTCTCCGGAAGAGTAGCGGCCAGGGCGTACCGGAGCAGATCGGGCCCGTGTCGCTCGTCTCCGAAATCCTCAAGGTACTCGTGCAGCCACACCGCCCATCCACGGCTCGTAGAGAGCTTTTTCCCCTCCAGGTTCAGAAACTCGTTTGCGGGGACGTTTTCTGGCAGAATGTAGTCGCCGTGTTCCATGAGCGTGGCCGGAAACATGAGACAGTGGAAGACGATGTTGTCCTTTCCGACAAAGTGGACGAGAGTGGTCTCTTCGTCCTGCCAGTAATCTTTCCACTGTTCCGGCTCGCCCTGTTCGCGGGCCCATTCCTTCGTGGCTGTGATGTAGCCGATGGGGGCGTCGAACCAGACGTAGATCACTTTTCCCTCTGCCTCGAGTCCGTGACGTGCTGCTACGTCCTCGGGGACTGGCACGCCCCAGGGAACGTCTCGCGTGATGGCCCGCGCCTTCAACCCCTCATCAAACCAGCTCTGGATTTGACCGAGGACGTTGTTTTTCCACTCCGGGTGGGAGCCAATGTACTCTTCCAACGCCGGTTGCAGGTCTCCAAGCGGAAGATACCAGTGAGTGGTCTCTTTCAACTCCGGCGTGGCGTCGGTAAGCGTGCTCTGCGGATGCTCCAGCTCTGTGGGACTGAGCGACGACCCGCACTGCTCGCATTGGTCCCCGTAGGCCTCCTCGTAACCACATACGGGACAGGTGCCGACCACGAAGCGATCGGCCAAAAACATCTCGGCCTCCGGGTCATAGAGCTGTCTTTCCGTCTTGAGCTCGAAGGTCCCTTGCTCGTCGAGGACACGGAAAATGTCCTGAGTCGTCTCGACGTGGGTGTCGCTTGAGGTGCGCCCGTAATAGTCGAAACTCATCCCGAACCGCTCGAAGTTGTCGCGGATCTGCGGATGATAGGTGTTGATGATGTCCTCCGGCGCTCGGTCCTCACGGATGGCCCGCATGAGGATCGCAACGCCCATTTCGTCGGAGCCGCAAATGAAGGCCACGTCTCGTCCCTTGAGCCGCTGGTAGCGGACAAACAGGTCGGCCGGGAGGTACGCCCCAGCCAGGTGGCCGATATGGATGGGGCCATTGGCGTACGGGAGGGCGGACGTAACAAGCAGGCGCTCGGAATCGGAGGTGGACATAAACGAGTGTGATCTGAATCAATTAAAGCTCACTCCATCAAGCGGATCCCCCTCCTTTTTCCGAAGCGCCTCCTCGGCGAACCAGGCCTCCTCCACCTCCTGCGTCGTGTCCGGCAGATTCTCGTGGGGCTTCTCGTAGCCCTCAATGTCTTTGAGCCAGACGAGCGTCTTAGTGCGTTCTGTGCCGTCGCGCGCCTCAAACTCGACGTTCTCTTCCCGGGCCGCACAGGTGCCCTCCGCCTCGCCGTACACGCCGCCGAGCTTGGGATGGCGCAACAGAATCCGAACTCGTTCTCCGTAGTCAAAACGACTTTCTTTGAAGTCTTCCTCACTGTACGTTGCCACAATCCTTTCTTATCCTGCGTCAGGTGTCACTGCGAACGCCCCGCGGGACCCTGCCCCCGCAGAGGAGTATAAAAACCAGTGGAGACACGTGCATGTTCGTGGGCCGTGAGCCCCGCGTGAAAACAACCCCTGTTCCGCCGTTCGAACGTTTTTCTCCACCTGTCCCCCCCTCTTTTGCCCATGGCCGAGCCCTCTTCCCCCCCCCGCACCGCCACTGTCGAGCGCACGACCAATGAAACAGACGTCTCGATCGGCCTGACCCTCGACGGCGAGGGATCCTCCGAGATCGACACCGGGGTAGGGTTTTTTGACCACATGCTCACCCTCCTCGCCAAACACGGGGGGCTCGACCTGACCGTGCAGTGTGAGGGTGACCTAGCTGTGGACGACCACCACACGGTGGAGGACGTGGCCATCGGACTCGGCCGCGCCTTCCAACAAGCCCTCGGCGACAAGGCCCACATCGCCCGCTATGGACACGCGTACGTCCCCATGGACGATGCCCTAGCGCGAGCTGTAATCGACCTGTCGGGCCGCAGCTATTGCCACTTCGACGCCTCGTTCGAACGGGAAGAGGTCGGTGATCTCTCGACCGAGATGGTAGAGCACGTTTGGCGTTCCATCGCTGAGCACGCCCGCTGCAACCTTCACCTGACGGTGTTTTATGGCCACAACACCCACCACAAAATCGAGGCCCTCTTCAAGGCCGTGGCCCGAGCCCTGCGGAGCGCCGCCCGCCGTCGGGCCGAACACGCCGAGGTCGCGTCGACCAAGGGAACGCTCTCGTGAGTTCGAGATGTGGAGTTCGGAATGGAGAGTGTGGGTCTGGAACTTACGCCTTTTTCAGGAGCCCGAATCGCGGCGCACGGAAAAGAGCTCTGCGCCAACGTCTCCCCCCTACCCCCACTCCACGCTCAACCCTCAGAAGCTGTTTGGCGGATGGATGATAAGTCCGAGACACAGTGGGCGAAGCCGCAAAAAGTCGCCCAAACGAACCCTGTAGTGGAGCTACCGGGTGAGTGCAGAAGGCTTTTTGCGCGAGATCCAAGAAGTCGCAGGCCTCAGACAATCCGCCAAACAGCTTCTCAACACCCCACGCTTACCATTTGACCCTCAACGCACAACACCCAACGCATTAAATTTATGCTTTCAGACGAAACGGTGGCTGTCATCGGCGCCGGCAACATTGGTCACGCTCTCATTGGAGGGATGATTGGCAGTGAGCTGATCGACCCCGAGAACGTGATTGCCACGCGGCGCACCGCCTCTGCCCTCGACGAGATGGCAGAAGAGTTTCCGGGACTTCAAACCACAACCGACAACGTGGCCGCGGTGAAGGACGCGTCGATCATCCTGCTCACCATTAAGCCGCAGAGCCGGGCCGAGGTCATTACGAATATTCGCGACCACGTGGACCGGGACGTGCTGGTCATCAGTGTCCTCGCCGGCATTACATCGGAGCGGCTCCAGCTCGGATTCGGCCAGGACCAGCCCGTGATCCGGGCCATGCCCAACACGCCCGCTCTGGTGGACGCGGGTGCAACGGCTCTCTCGGCGGGGACCTACGCGACAGACGAACACCTTGAAAAGACCCGGTCCATCTTCGAAGCGGTGGGCGACGCGGTGGTGGTGCCCGAGGAGCACATGGACGCCGTGACGGGCCTTTCGGGAAGCGGTCCGGCCTACGTCTACATGTTCATCGAGGCCCTCACCGACGCGGGGGTCAAACAGGGTATGTCTCGGAAGGATGCGTCGAAGCTCGCGGCTCAGACGGTCTACGGCGCCGCGAAGCTGGCCATCGACACCGGCAAGCATCCCGCCATCCTCCGCGACGAGGTCACCACGCCCGGCGGCACGGCCATCGCCGCGGTCTCCTCGCTCGAAGAACACGGCCTCCGCA
>CAYRPX010000035.1:15224-16572 GCA_964426195.1 uncultured Salinivenus sp. | reverse complement strand
CTCCGCGCAGTCCTCGGCGTCGGGCAAGAAGGACTCCTCACTCAAGGCCATAGCAGATCGCGTGTCAATGCTTCGGGCTGAACTGGACGATTGGCACGATCTCAAGCAATGCGCGTTTCTACACAAGAGCGACGGTTCTTTTCCGATACACCGATGAGACGGTCGGGTCCTTGACCGGGTACGACTACTTGCTGGAGGCTGCAAGTGTAGGGTTATCATAAGCAAGTAGGCTCAGACGGCGCTTGTAGATGGGCGCGAGGCGCTCTCCTCTCTTGGAACGGAAGCAGACACCGGGAACGTAGTGGCCACTGGGAGGGAGCGAGCTCGGCTGGCCTTCTCCCTTGTTCCGCAATGTTTGTACGCACTCTTCCTCAATATGCGTATTCCTATTCTGTACGTCCTCATTATGTTTGTTTGTCCCGCACGACCAGCAGACTCCTGACACAGAGAAGTCCGCACTTGACCAAATCCATCGGATCCTTCTTCCAAAAAGGACCATCACGCACCCATGAGTTTTCTCTCCGACCAGATTCGGGACCTGAAGCGAGAAATTGAAAACCAGCGAACGGACCGCGCCGATGCGCTGCAGGCCCTCAGCGACAAGGTTCAGGACCTTGGCAGCCGCGTGAGTGGCATGCTTGCTGAGTTTCGCGATGTCCAGGCCGAGCAAGCCGACGTCGACCAGAGCCAGCGCCTCGACCGCCTCCGTGCTCTTCAGGACGAGGTCCAATCAACGGCCGATACCTTGCAGGACCAGCTCGAGCAGTTCCGCAAAGAGCGGGGCGAGGCCGCCGAGGCGGACCGCGAGGCGCGGGAGGAGCGCCTCCATCATCTCCGCGGCGAGGTACACGGCATTGCCGAAGGCGTTGCCGGGCAGATTGAGCGTTTCCAGGAGGAGTTTTCGGACATGGCCGAGGAGAGCCGCGAGGAGCGCGCTGTGGTGAAGGCACAGGTGCGCGGTGCGGTCGGGGAGATCCGAGAGCACACGCAAGACCTAGTCGAGGATCTGCGTGACAGGCGCGCCGAGGTTCGAGACCAGACCCGGGAGCAGCGCCGCACGTTCCTGGACGAGGTGCAGTCGGCCGTACAAACCACCCTCCGCGATGCCCACGAGGAGCGGCAGGGCGTCGTCGACGAGATCCGGTCGGCCGCAGAGGCAGTGCTGTCGTCGGCCCGCGAGGCCCAAGTCGAGCTCCGATCCGAGATGGAAGCGGTCCACCGCACGTGGACCGCGTCCGACGTTTCTACGACGGAGGAAGCCCCCCCCGAACCCGAAGAGGCGGAACCAACGCCGGAGCCAGAAACGGAGGAGCCAGAAACGGAGGAGCCAGAAACGGAAGAGCCGGAA
>CAYRPX010000035.1:0-15124 GCA_964426195.1 uncultured Salinivenus sp. | reverse complement strand
GGAGCCAGAAACGGAGGAGCCAGAAACGGAGGAGCCAGAAACGGAAGAGCCGGAAGCAGAAAAGCCGGAAGCGGAAGAGGAAGAGGAGGGGCCCGATGATCTTTCGGAGCTGCAGGGCATTGGGGAGCAGAGGGGAGAAAAGCTTCGGGACGTCGGCATTACTACCTTTGCCGACCTGGCCGAGCAGAGCCCAGAGGGCATCCGCGAGCAGGTGGAGGACATTCCGTCCTTTGCCGACGTTGAATCCTGGATCGAACAGGCACAAGAGCGCACGTAGGCTGTGTTTCTAATCGACGACATACTGCTGGCCCCGGTCCGGGGACTCCACTTCATCGCCTCCTCGATCTACGACGCCGCCCAGGAAGAAATTGAGAACGAGCGACAGGCGCTCCGCGAGGAGCTGAACGACCTGTACATGGAGCTAGAGACTGGCAATCTCTCTGAGGAGGCGTTCGAGGAGCGGGAGGAAGAGATCCTGGAGCGCCTCGAAGAACTGGAGGAGCTGGACCAGTCCCTGGACGAAGGGGAGAACAAACATCCGTGAGGTCCGGGCAAGCGGCGAGCACCCGCCCATTCCACACTATGGGGACTGGCGGCGCCCCTTGATCGGACAAAGAACCATTGCACGCATGTCCGGACTCCCTCGTTTTTTGACGTCGCCCCCGCGCCTCCTCCTCTTTGGCGGAAAAGGCGGCGTTGGAAAAACGACGTGCGCAACCGCGGCTGCCCTTCACCTGGCCGTGCAACGGGAGAAGACCGTGCTGCTCCTCTCTACCGACCCCGCCCACTCCCTCGGCGACCGCCTGGATAAAGGTGCCTATCCCGACTCCTTGGACATCGAGGAGTTTCAGGCGGACGCAGCCCTCCGCGAGTTCCGCGATGAACACCGGCCGACCCTCCACGAAATTGTAGCGCGCGGGACGTTTTTCGACGACGAGGACATCCAGGAGCTTCTGGACCTGGCCCTTCCCGGCATGGACGAAACGATGAGCGTGCTCCGGCTCGACCGGGCCGTGCGGGAAGAGGCCTACGCAACTATCGTGGTCGACACCGCCCCCACCGGGCACACCCTTCGCCTCCTCGAAATGCCCGATCGGTTCGAGGAGTGGGTGACGTTCCTTGACATTCTCCTGGAAAAGCACCGCTACATGCGGTCTCGCTTTGCGGGTGTCACCGACTCGGATCCCCTGGATGCGTTCGTCGAAGACCTGCAGGCCCGGACCGAGCGCGTTCTTGAGGCTCTTCGGGACGACCAGCGGACCACGTTCGTGGCGGTCACCCAGCCCGAAACCGTGGTGCTCCGAGAAACGCGTCGGCTCCTGGAACGGCTCGACGAGCTGGCCATCCCGACCCAGGAGCTCGTCCTGAACCGATGGCCTGGGCTCGGCCAGCAATCTCGGTTCCAGGCGGCGGCCCTGCGTGCGCATCGCGAGTGGCTTTCGGACCGGTCGTGCTGGGCCCTTCCAACCCTGGACCTCCCGTCGGCTGCCGACGCGCTGCCGACGCTCTGGTCGGAAGCCTCCCGCCTGGAGCCAGAGGACTGGAGCGCGCTGGCGGCCGATGGACCGGACGGGCGCGAGGACGCAACCTCGGAGGCGCCGCCGGTGTCAAACACCGCCCGCCTGCCCCCGCACACGCTTTCCCTGTTTGCCGGGAAGGGAGGAGTCGGGAAGACGACACTCGCCTGCGCAACGGCCCTTCGCCTGGCCGACGCCTCCCCTGAGATCCGCGACACAGCCTCCCAAGACGGACGCGTGCTCCTGCTCTCCACCGATCCCGCTCACTCCCTCGAAGATGTGCTGGGTACGGAGGTCGGGGTAGAGCCGACGCCGGTGACCGACCGGCTCGACGTCCTTCGTGTCGACGCGTCCGCCCGGCTCAACCGCTTGCGAGAGACCTACACGCAGGAGGTCCGGCAGTTTTTTCAAGGGAGCGAGGGAAGCCGCCTCGACCTGCCCCACGCTCGGACGGTGACCGAGCACCTGATGGACCTGGTCCCTCCGAGCGTCGACGAGATCATCGGCCTCACGATGACGATGGAGAAGCTGACGGAGAATCGTTACGACCAACTGGTGCTCGACATGGCCCCTACGGGACACTTCTTCCGGTTTATCGAGATGCCTGAGGTGTTCGAGGATTGGATCCGGGCTTTCTTTGAACTCCTTCGCAAGTACCGCCGCGTCATCCGCGCCCCGACCCTCAAGGACCGCCTCGTGCGCCTCTCCAAACAGGTAAAAGAGCTGCGTGCCACCCTCACCGGCGCCGAAGATGACGCGGCGGATTCCGCCGGGGCGGTCTACGGCGTAGCGACGCCCGGCAACATGGTCCTCGCGGAGACAAAACGCCTGGCTGCCCACTGTGCAGAGGGGGGCATTGCCATGCCCACTCTATTCCTCAACAAAGTGGCGCCCGGCTCGGTGACCGCTGAAAACGCCGAGTCGGCAGATAACGACAAGGCCGTCGAGGCCTTTCGGGAGGCCTTTCCCGCAAAGCATCTCACCCTCGTTGGGCGTTCTGTGCCGCCCCGCGGTACCGACGCGCTCCGGCGATGGGGACGAGCTCTCTACGCGTAATCGCGCCCGCACAGTCTCTCTCCCTCCAAATCCCACGTCCCATGGCCGATCTTCCCCCCGATCCTGCCTCCGACGTAACCCTCGCCGAGACGCTCGACCGCGTCCTAGACACGGGAGCCGTGCTGCGGGGCGACGTCGTAATTTCGGTCGCGGACGTCGACCTGCTCTACCTCGACCTGCGTCTGTTTCTAAGCTCGGTCGACACGGCACTCGACTACGGAGCCCACTATCAAGAGGCCATTAGCGAACCAGACCCGAAGTCCAATGAATGACCTTCCCACTTCCGAATCCCAGCAACTCTCGGACCCGACGAAGATCCCGTCCAGGAACGGCGACGCGACGGACGGGCCCGACGAACGGAACGGTACCGTCGCGGAGTCCTCTCCGCAACAGCGCATTGCTCTCGACGAGAACGACGACGAGGGCTCGGCGGCGTCCGGGCTGGCCCAACTCGTCCTCACGCTGGTCAAGCTGCTGCACGACTTGTTGGAGAAGCAAGCCATCCAGCGGATGGAAAGCGAGAGCCTAACGGAGGAGGAAGTCGAGCGCATCGGACGAACACTCATGAAACAGAAGAAGGAGCTCGAGCGCATTTGCGAGGAGTTCGGGCTTGAGCTCGACGACCTGCATCTTCTCGACGATGCCCTCGGTGAACTCGTCAACTCCCCCATGTGATGTCCACATGATGCAGCGACAGCCGTACGGCTTGACAATCTCTGTCATTGACCCAACGTCTTCCCATGCCTCAGCGAACGCAGAAGATGAGCGCCCCCCGAAGTGACACCCTCGGAGACATCCTGGAACGGGTGCTCGAAACCGGGATTGTGGTGGCTGGCGACATCAAAGTTAACCTCAACGACGTAGAGCTCTTGACCGTGCAGATCCGGCTCGTGGTCTGCTCGGTCGACAAGGCCGATCAGATGGGACTGGACTGGTGGAAGTCAGCCAACTACCTGACCTCAAAGTCGACCTCTTCGGAAGAGGACACGGAGAGCAACGCCCAGGAGGACCAGTTCGAGGCCCTCAACGAGCGCCTCGACCGGCTGGAAAAGACAATGGGTCGGCTCGCCGAACAGCAGAGGAATGGGGATAGCGACATGGACGGAGGTGCGGACGAGAACGGCCAGGACTCCTGATTCCGCAATGTTGCCACCCCGTCGTCCTCAAAGTGATTACCCGTGTTAACAACACCATCCTTATAGTGGCCTATGAAGAGTGGTCGGAGTCCACGACCGCTCTCGCGTTCCTTTTCACAACAACACCTCAGTCTCATGGCTGAAGTACAGAAGACAGGAGATTCCAGTGGGTTAGCCGAAGTTGTCGATCGCATCCTGGATAAGGGCATCGTGATCGACGCCTTCGTGCGCGTCTCACTGGTCGGTATCGAACTCGTATCCGTAGAGGCCCGCGTCGTCGTGGCATCCGTGGAGACGTACCTGAAGTACGCCGAAGGCATCGGCCTGACGGCCACAGCGGCGGCTCCGTCCTCTTAACTGCTGTACACGGAGGAGACGCGCACAATTTTGTGCGCCGGACGAGCAGGAGCGGAAAGCCTGCGGCGCGGGATCTATCGTGCTCCTGGCTTTCCCTCCTGCTTTTCCTCTTTCACGCGGCGGGCCTCACCTTGAGCAGCAAACGGCCCTGTGGCTACTCGCAAGCACCGCACCCTCCGTGCTCGCTTGCATCCTCGTTCCCCATCCCCTGTGTTCTCTCCTTATGGAACGCGCAGAGTCCCCCACCAACCGCCCAAACACCAACGGCCACAATGGGGCGTTCGTCCCTGAGCCCAGCGACGGGTTCGTGACGACCCCGACCATCGAGAAAGTGACCAAGCGCTCCCTGGCGTACCTCGACGCCGGGTATCCGATCCATCTGACGGGAATCTCGGGCACTGGAAAGTCGAGCCTCGCCTTTCACATTGCCTCGAAGCTCGACCAACCGGCCGTTCTGCTCCACGGAGACAGCGAGTTCGACCGCTCGGACCTGGTGGGCGGCGAGGTGGGCTACCGGAAGTCGGAGGTGGTAGACAACTTTATCTCCTCGGTCCTCAAAAAGAGCGAAAACGTGCGGAAGGTCTGGCAGGACAAGCGGCTTGCCACGGCCTGCCGAAAGGGCTACACGTTCATCTACGACGAGTTTACTCGCTCGCAGGCGACGGCGAACAATGTGCTGCTCAGCATTCTGGAAGAGCGGATCCTGAACCTCCCTACCCGCGGCAGCCGGGAGGACAACTACATTCAGGTCCACCCCAATTTCCGGGCCATCTTCACCTCCAACACCGAGGAGTACGCCGGCACGCACGATACGCAGAGCGCTCTTCTGGACCGCCTCGTGACCATCGAGCTGGACCACCCGGACCGCGAAACGGAGGTCAAGATCACCCGGACTCGCTCGGGCATTGGCACGGAGGCCGCCGAGCAGATCGTGAAGCTTGTCCGAACTGTGCGCGCGCACACGTCTTCCTATCACGGCCCGTCGGTTCGGACCTCGATCATCCTGGCCCGCGTGTTTGCCGGCCAGGAGGAAGACCTGGGGCCGCACTCCTCGTTCTTCCTCGACGTGTGCGGCGACGTGCTGCGCCCCAGCCGGGCCACCGGACCTTCCTCCGACGCGGAGGAGATGGACGAACGGATCCGAGCAGCCATCGACGACATATTTGGCTGACGCCCCCGCGCAGTGATCTTCCCCAGCGCTCTAACCTCTAGCACAGCCCCATCCCTTCCCATGAGCAACGACGAAACTCAGAACGACGAAACTCAGAACGACGACGCCCACACCGCTCCCCGCGAGCGATCCAGCCGTTCCCAGCCCCGCCCGAAGCGGCCGCACCCCCCCTCCACCCGCCCACCGTCGAGCCTCCGGGCCGCCAAGCAGTCCGACCACAAGGCCTACGTGGAACTTGCGAATCTGAAAATGGCGCGCACGCGACAGACCCGCATCCGTTCGGCCCTGCAGGACCAGGTGGACCAGAGCACCCGCCGCATCCAGAAGATTGACGAGAAGGTGGAGGCGGTGAAGGAGCAAATCGAGGAGAGCAATCCGCCATCCAACCCAGGCTCCTCGGCGGAGGAGGAGGGATTCGAGTACCAGTATTAGTCGACGACGGGTCCCTCGGTCCAGCGCACTTGGCGCCCGTTCGCTTCGAACCATTCCGCAGCACCATGAGCGCAGAAGCAAACAACTCATCGCAGAAATACCTCTACGCCATCACCGAGGCCGGTGCGCTTGGCGACAACGCCCTGACCGGAATCGAGGACGAGGCCGTGTACCCCGTAGAGGAGGGGGAACTGGCCACGATCGTGAGTGACCTGGGGCTCGACGACGTGCGGCCTCGCCGGCGCCACCTGAAGGCGCACCACGGCACAATCGACACCCTCATCGAGCGGGGGGTGGACCTTCTGCCCATGTCGTTTGGGGTCGTCGCAGAGAGCAAGTCGCAACTCCATTCGTTTCTGGCCCGCAACGAGGGGCGGCTCTGGCGGCAGCTCGATCAGCTTCGGGGCCGGGTGGAGCTAAGCTTCCGCGTGGCTTGGAAGGTCGACGATCTGTTTCAGTACTTTGTGGATCGCCACGAGAAGCTCCGGCGTGCCCGCGACGAGTACTTCGACGGGGGGGACCGTGAGCCCACGCGTCAGGAAAAGATTCACCTCGGAGAGCTTTTCCAGGAGGTGCTCGGCTCGCAGCGGGCTGCCCATCAGCACGCGGTGGAAGAGACGCTGGGAGCGGTGGCCGATCAAATTCACGCTGAAGACTGCCAGGAGGAGAGCGACGTGATGCGGCTTGTGTGCCTGGTGCGGCGAGACCGGGTGGATGATCTAGAGTCGGCCATCTACGACGCCGCCGAGTCGTTCGAGGATCACTTCCTGTTCGAGTACACGGATCCTACCGCCCCGTACACGTTTGCGGACATTGAGCTTTGAGAACCCATCGGTCGGTAGATACGTATTGGTAACCTAATGTAACTTCAATCGGTCTCTTTTGGACCGGAAGAATAAAGCAGTTTTTGCTCGAACGAGCGAGAGGGGCCAGATCCATTCGCTTGAGGCTTCCTCCAAGATTGACGTTCATTTTTGCCTAGATGCAAAAACGAGCCAAAAAGATCACGGCTGTGAAGACTCGGGCTGACTCCGGCTCCTGTGCCGCTACAATCAATCAAACTCGCCCGACTCCTCCGGTCCTCGGGCTCAAACAAGATTGATTGTGGCTGCTCTGCCTCCGCCTTCGTCCGGGCACCCGGCTCTTCAAGGCTGAGGAAACGGCTCTAGGAGGGCGACGGTGAGACCAGGATCTGCATGATCACCACAAAAAGAACGGTTGATTTTGCACTAAGTTGCGACCCACGTGCTGTTTTCGAGGAGACGGCGGACACACCAGGAGTACCCGGTCGCTTTCGCTCCCAGCGCAGCAGACCGCGGAATAACGGCGCCCTGAACGAAGTGAAGAAGTAGTTTTAGACTGGAAGTACTCAATGGGGTGCATTTTTCGGCGGTCCGCCGTCTGTGGTCCGCAGTCATCGGGGCAAAACGGTTTGTCCCCCGCAACTTGGGTTCGATAGAGAAAGCAAAGAGGCAGAGGATACACATCCCCCTTCTCCATATGTCCTTTTCCCCAGCAACTTCATCCCATGTCGGACCCTAAGAATTCTACTGATGCAGACGATTCGGGGCTCGGTCAGCTGTTCCGCGAGCTCGAATCCGCCGTTGAGAAGATCAGCGATCTTGCTGAGGAAGGCAAAAGCTGGTCGAACACCACGACCCTTGGATCGGAAGATTCGGGTCTGCAAGGCGTCTTCGACCTGAACATTCGCACCGGAGACGACGCCCGAAGAAGCGACAGCTTCGGTGGCCATCCCCGCACCCCATCGCCCTCCGCGCGCCATACCGCGACCGATCAGTCTGCGGACGACGCCTCCACAGGACGGGAAGTGCCGGTGGAGGAGCGCCGAGAGCCCGAGACCGACGTGTTCGACGAGGGCGATCATGTGCTCGTCGTGGCGGAGATGCCAGGCGTGGCGGCCGATCAGGTGTCCCTGGACCTCGAGGGAGACGTCCTTTCCATTGAAGCCCGCACGGGCGACCGCACGTACGCGACGGAAGTTCTGCTTCCACAGGAGGCCTCGTCCCCGACCGACGTGCAGGCGAACAACGGCATTGTCAAGATCCTCTGCTCAGTGTGAGCCCCCAAGACGCTCCTTCTGACACGCAGGCGTCGGTCCGGTGTACGGTGGCGGAGGCCCCCCGCAAGGACGCCGGGCGAGGTGTCGTCCGCATCGATCCCGCCGACCTCCGGGCCCTGGGTGCGGAGATTGGAGACATCGTCGCCATTGAGGGCGACGACCGCGCTGTCGGGAAGGTACTCCCCCTGCGTCCGGACGAGCGCGGGGAGAAGCACATCCAGATGGACGGCGTTCTGCGCGCGAATGCGGACGTTGGCGTTCATGGCTCCGTGACCGTTACCCCCGTCGACGCCCCAGCGGCTCGCCGCGTAGCTCTCCGTCCCCTCAACGCCACGCTCAGCGACCAGGACCTCGACTATCTGGGGCGCCGCATCGACGGCCGCCCCGTCCAGCCCGACGACCAAGTGCGGGTGGCCCTGCTCGGCAACGCCGACGCTGACTTTGTCGTGAGCGACACCCGGCCGAGTGGTCCGGTATGCATCACGCCCGACACAACCCTAGTCGTGGAGGAGGCCGAGGACGTCGACGGGGAGACCGCTACAGGCGGCGGGCGCCTGACCTACGAAGACATTGGGGGACTCGGCCCCCAGGTGCGTCAGGTGCGCGAGATGATCGAGCTTCCCCTGCGCGCCCCCGCTGTCTTCCAGCAGCTTGGCATCGACGCGCCGAAGGGCGTGCTGCTGGCCGGTCCCCCCGGCTGCGGCAAAACGCTGCTGGCCCGCGCCGTGGCCGCTGAGACGGACGCCTCGTTCTTCTCGATCAGCGGGCCCGAGATTGTGCGGAAGATGTACGGGGAGAGCGAGGCCCAGCTGCGTCAAGTCTTCGAGCAGGCCGCCAGCCAGTCCCCCAGCATCGTCTTTATCGATGAGATCGACTCTCTGGCGCCGCGCCGCGAAGACGTGGAGGGGGACGTGGAGAAGCGCATCGTGGCCACGCTGCTCACCCTCATGGACGGCCTGGAGCCCCGCGAAGGCCTCATCGTGATCGCCGCTACGAACCGTCCCAACGCGGTGGACCCGGCGCTCCGTCGCGCCGGCCGCTTCGACCGGGAGGTCACCATTCCCATCCCCGACCGGCAGGCCCGCCGCGAAATTCTGAAGGTGCACAGCCGGGGCATGCCCCTGTCCGACGACGTGTCCCTGGAGACGCTGGCGGAGACCACCCACGGCTTCGTGGGGGCCGACCTGGAGGCGCTGTGTCGCGAGGCGGCCATGGCGGCCCTCCGCCGCACCCTCCCAGACTTTGGTCTCGAGCGCGACCGTCTCCCCCAGGGCCGCCTCCAGGCCATCGACGTGCGCACGGATGACTTCGACGCCGCCCTCCGCGAGGTGCAGGCCTCCGCCCTCCGGGAGGTGTTTACCGAAATCCCCGACGTGCACTGGGACGACATCGGCGGGCTGGACGACATGCAGGAGCGTCTCCAGGAGGCCGTGGAGTGGCCCCTCCGCCACGCCGATCTCTTCGACGAGGCGAACGTGCGTCCTCCGCGCGGCCTGCTCTTGGCAGGGCCGCCCGGCTGCGGCAAAACGCTGCTGGCGCAGGCCCTGGCCACCGAGACCGACTCGAACTTTATCTCGGTGAAGGGACCGGAACTGCTGTCCAAGTACATTGGCGAGTCGGAGCAAAAGGTGCGCGAGATCTTCCAGAAGGCCCGCGAGGCGGCTCCCTGCATCGTATTCTTCGACGAGATCGACGCGATGGCTCCGGCCCGCCAGGGCACCACCGAGGGCGCAGGCGTCTCGGAACGAGTGCTGGCACAGTTCCTCGTCGAGATGGACGGCATCGAGGACTTGCGCGACGTGGTGGTGCTGGGGGCCACCAACCGCATCGACCGCATCGACCCGGCGCTTCTGCGCCCTGGTCGGTTCGACGATCTCATTGAGGTAGACCGGCCCGACGCGGCGGCCCGACGCGAAATCCTGGCGGTACACCTGCGGGACAAGCCGACCGCCGAGGACCTGAATATGGAGCCTCTCGTCGAGCAGACCGACGGATTTTCCGGCGCCGAGCTGGCAGCCGCCTGCCGCCGCGCCGCCCTCCACGCCATCCGTCCCGCGGCGCGCCGGGCCGACGACGGCTCCGCCCGGGATGGCTCTGTGACCGTCCGCCAGGACCACCTTGCCCGCGCCGTCCAGACGGTCCGCACTCAGCAGACAGACCGTGCCGACTCATGACTGCGTCCCCGTCCGCCTTCACCGTCCCCGACGAGCAGGCCCTGTACCTCTTCTGCCTGGTGCGGGCCGCCGCGCCGGCCGTCCAACACGAGGGCCTCAGCGGAACTGCCGTCCAGCGCGTCCGCGTGGCGGAGGGACTGGAAGCCCTCGTCGACCGGGTCCCCCGCGATGAGTGGGCCGGCCCGCAGGCCGACGACAACATGAAGTCGATCGAATGGGTGGCCCCACGGGCCACTCTCCACGAAGAGGTGGTGGAGGCGGCCATGGAGGCAGGACCGGTCTATCCGGCCCGGTTCGGCACCCTGTACTCGTCGACAGAGCGGCTTCAGGACACCGTGACCGCCCGTCGCGACACGATCGATGAATTTCTCGCCCGCGTCGAAACGGCCGACGAATGGGCGGTGAAGGGCCTTTTGGACCGGGACCAGGCCGCCTCGCACCTGGCGGCGCGCGCCGGGCCCTCGGAGGCCGACCCCCACGAGTCGGGGACGGCGTACCTCAAGAGGCGCAAGCAGGAGCAGGAGGCGCGCCGCTCGGTCGACGCCTGGCTCGAGGAAACGAGCACTCCCGTCAAGGAGACCCTCCAGAACCTCGCAGACCGCTTCAACGTCCTCGATCCCCGCCGCACGACCGAGGCCAACGCGGAGTACTCGATTGCCCTCAACTGGGCACTGCTCGTGGACGAGGGCCGACGCGACGCTCTCCGCCGTCGGATCAGACAGGCAAATGCAGACCACGAGGCGACCGGCCTGCAGTTTCGGCTCACCGGGCCTTGGCCCCCCTACAGCTTCCGCCCTCAACTCCCCGAATCCTCATCGGAGAATTCGGCGCCGATCTCCACCTGAGCCACCACGCCTGTTGCCACCACGCCTGTTGCCACCACGCCTGTTGCCACCACGCCTGTTTATCCTTCCCCTTTCACGTCCTATTCCAGGGGATCGCCATCGAGGTGCCCCGCCCAGACGTCAAGCTCCAGCCAAACGGCTGCCCGTCGTCGAAGCTCCGCGTTCGACCCGATGGAGAGCTTGCTCTTGATGCGGCCGCGGTGCGAGTCGACGGTCTTCGGGCTCAGCGAGAGCTTGTCCCCAATCTCGTTCCTCGTGAGCCCCTGCCCCATGAGCCGAAAGACCTCAAGTTCCCGGTCGCTCAGCGGATCGAGCGGTGACTCCGCATCCGTCTCCTCGTTTCTGGTGTACTTCAGAAGCAGTTCGTTGCTGAGATCGGGGTTGAGGTACACGCCCCCACCGAAAATCTCATAGGCGGCCTCCAGGACTTTCGAGTCTGCCTCGTCCTTCATGAGGTACCCGTGGGCCCCGGCCTGCAGTGCCCGCTCGGCGTAGAGCGCCTCGTCGTGAATCGATACCACCAGGATCATTAGCTCTGGCTGTGTAGCGTGGAGATCTTTGATGAGCTCCAGGCCGCTTCCATCCTCCAACGAGAGGTCAATGATCGCGAGGTCAGGGTCCAGCTCCCGGAAAAGATCCCGGGCTTCCGTCGCCGATCCGGTCTGGTCGCAGATCGTAAGCCCGGCTTCGTCCTTGAACAGGCGCGCATATCCCTTCCGCACCAGCGGATGGTCCTCGACGATGAAGATGCGGCGCATCATGCCGGGCGCGGACATAGGCACTGGCGAGATTGAGAGAAATCGAGTAGACACTGAGGGACTTCGGAGCGGTCCCTACCGCCTGCTTCACGCCTCGTCCGCTCTGGAAATCCTCGACTGTGGAAGGGCACACTGCACCTGAGTTCCTTCTCCCTCGGTCGACGTGATTCGGAGGCGAGCGCCGAGGAGATCAGCACGGTACCACATGAGTTGAAGGCCGTGTTTGTCCGACACCTCTTCTTTCTGGAAGCCTTTTCCGTCGTCCTCTACGGTTAGGACGACTCGGTTGTCTTCAGTCTCCAGGGACAGATCGAGGTGGTCGGCCTCTGCATGCCGGACCGCGTTGTGGACGCCCTCGCTCCCAATGCGGTAGAGCTGTGCGGCCACGTTCTCAGGGAGATCGATGCCCTCTTCGATCGTAGACGAGCAGGAGAGCCCTTGAATTTGACTGTGCTGTTCGGCCAGTCCCTGCAGTCCGTCCGCCAGCGTCCCGTGCTGGATGTCGAGCGGCGTGAGCGACCGGGAGAGCCGACGCGACTGGTCGACGCACTCTTTGATCCGGTCGACCACATCCCCGAGAACATCCGGGGTGTCCCCCCCCTCTTCTTTGATGGAGGCGGACACGGACTGTAACACCATGACCGCCCCCGCCAGTGTCGAGGCAAGCGTGTCATGCAGTTCCTCCCCGATACGGCGGCGCTCCTCGTCGCTCGTGGCCACCACCTCTTTCTCGAGGGTGCGGCGCTGCGTAACATCTTGAAGGAGCCCACTGAACACCACTTCGCTCTCCACAGTCTCGGGAATCGCGGCATTGCGGAGCCAGATTCGCTCCCCCGAAGGCTTGTCGAAAGGAACGCGGACGTTGAGGCGGCTCTCTGTTTCGACGGCGGACTTGAGCGCGTCCGTCATCTTACTCCGGTAGCCGTCAGGAATCTGCCCAGTCACCCGCGACAGGAAAGCGTCCGGCACGGGGGAGAGCTCAAGCATCTCCTCCGCGTGCTTGCTCACATATACGCACTCGTGATCGTCGTGCCCGCAGACACGAAACTGATATGTCACCCCGGGGATGTTGTCGGCAAGACTTAAGAGATGGTCCTTTTCATCAGAGGCAAGACCAACCATAGGCAATAGGCGAGGTTGTTCGCCGTGTCATTCGCGATGACGCTGCGTACGTCCTGCAACGTCCTGCTTGGCGTCGTTGCGAGCGCACGAGCAAAACGACTCGCCTTACCACCCATCGGGCGCTCGTTTCCCCTTCCGAAAAGGAAAGCATGTTCTTGGAGAGGGTCACTCCAGTATCACTGTATTTGAAAATTTATATCTTCCAAAAAAGTTCCCTTGAACTGCTCATTTCCCAGAGCTAACGCATGAGATTGGTGTGAGGAAAACCGGGATTGACATCTCAGGATAGACCAAAGGGCTATTTTTTTGGTTGCTTCAATAACCGTTCTTATTGAAACGCCGGAAGACCGCTCGCCCTACCTCGCCTGAGCACCGACAAGGAGGGGAGCCATCGTCTCAATACTTGTATCTAAAGTCTCCGTCTCATATCTTAGGTAGCAACTTGGGTTTTGATACTACTCCTTCATCGGCCAAAACAACCTCGATATGCGCATCGGATATGCACGGGTGTCCACCGGCGAGCAGAAGATGGATCTCCAACTCGACGCCTTGGAAGATGCCGGGTGCAAGCGCATCTACGACGAGAAGACCTCCGGGGCCGCCAAGAATCGCCCCGAACTGGAGAAGTGCATCGAGTCGCTCCGAAAGGATGACACGCTCGTGGTCTGGCGGCTGGACCGCTTTGGCCGTTCGCTGAAGGACCTCGTCTCAAAAATGGAAACCCTCGAAGACAGGGGCGTCGACTTCGTTAGCCTGACTGAAGGCATCGATACGACCACCGCGCAGGGAAAGCTTACCTTCCACATCTTCGGGGCGCTGGCCGAGTTTGAGCGGGAACTCGGTCGGGAGCGGACCATGGCAGGACTTCGGGCGGCCCGTGAGCGGGGACGCGTTGGCGGGCGGCCTCGCGCTCTTTCGGAAGAAGACATTCCTGAACTACAGGCGCTGATGAAGGACCCGGATGTATCGACCCAGCAGATCTGCGATCGGTTCGATGTCTCGAAGGCGACGCTCTACCGCTACGTCGGGCCCGACGGGGAACGGCGGCGGTAGCAGCGCAGGCGATAGGGAACGGAGGCGATAGGGAACGGGGGCAATAAATCCCGGCAGCGGACCCCCGCCCGGAGCGGGAAGATTTACCCCTGCAAGAGGGCGGATGAGGTTCTCTTCTCAGGGCTTTTCTTCCCGGTGCTTTTCTTCCCGGTGCCTTTCCCTGCCTGATTTTCCTACCTGTGCTCACGGCCGGATGATAGCCGGGCCAAAGGCCGGGCGTGGTTAAGGCCGGGCGTGGTTACGAAAAGTTTATGGAAAAGCGCCATTTAGACTTCTCATCCTGGTCGCTGATTAGGAAAGCGTGGCCATTCCCAAAAATCCCTTTTTCGGTTATGACTATTTCCGACCAATCGGCAGGGAGCGCCTCCGGCCCGACATCCTCCGGCCCAACCGGTGGCGACGTCTCAGAGGTCCTTCTCATCGAGGACAATCCCGGCGACGCCCGCCTTTTTGAGGAGCAGCTAAAGGAGAGCCCCATCGAGGCGACCCTCCGCCACAAATCGGCCTTGGAGTCGGGCCTGGAGGTCCTCCGGACGGACCGGCCGGACGTGCTGGCCTTAGACCTGGGGCTCCCCGACAGCGAGGGCACGGGCACGGTCGAGGCCGCCACCGAAGCTGCCCCGGAGGTGCCCATCGTCGTGCTCACCGGGCAGGACAGCCTTGACGTCGCTCTTCAGGCCCAGCAGGCCGGGGCCACCGAGTACCTCCGGAAGGAGGAACTGACCCCTGCGCTGCTGGTCCGGACCCTGCGCTGGGCCGTGCGGCGGGAGCAGATGCAGAGGAAGCTTCGGCAGCGGGACGCCTGGGTCCGGTCGATTACCGAGAGCCTCTCGGCAGGGGTCTTTCGCGCAGGGCCGACCGGACGGATCGAGTACGCCAACGAGGCGCTGGTGGAGATGCTAGGCTTCGAGCGAGAGGAGGAACTGGTCGGGCGGGACCTGACCGAGTTCTGCGCCGATCCCTTCCAGAAAGGCCGGATGCTGGTCGAGGAAGGGGCCGAGGGCATTGAGGTTGAGCTCAGGCGGCCCGACGGATCGGCGGTCGTCGGGCTGCTTTCCGCGAAGCCGGCTTACGACTCGGGCGGGCGGCCGATCCACTACGACGGGACGATCACCGACATTACCGCCCGGAAGGAAAAGGAGCAGAAGCTTCGCGTCCTGTCGGAGGCGATCGGGCAGGCGAACGAGGCGGTCCTGATCACCGAGGCGGAGCCCCTGGAGGAGCCGGGCCCACAGGTCGAGTACGTCAACGAGGCCTTCGAGGAGATGAGTGGCTACTCGGAGGAGGAGGTCCTCGGGAAGACCCCTCGGATCTTGCAGGGGCCGGAGACGGATCGGGCCGTATTGGATTCTATGAGGGAGGCCTTAGAAGCGGGGGAGGCCTGGGAGGGGGAGTCGGTCAACTACCGGAAAGACGGAACGCC
>CAYRPX010000034.1:0-16599 GCA_964426195.1 uncultured Salinivenus sp. | reverse complement strand
AAAACAGTCCGCCAATGATGAGGAGAGCGGGGAGCCAGAATGAAGATGCCGAATGTGTATTCACGGGGAATCCTGATTTCGTCATAGGTAGAAAAATTAGGTAGGCAATTACCGAAGGTGGGGAAGGAGAAAGGAGAAGCTCCGAAAATACACTCCCTGAAGTGAGAACTCTTTTAAAGCCCACTTCGAACCCGGAAGCTACGGGACGTGGGTCGGATACGCAATTCTTTACTCACGAATGATCCCAATTTCATCTCTCCTCCGTGAAGTGCACGGGAAGGTACAGATGGGCTCATTTTTCTCCCCTTGGAGGAGGCCGCCAGGCCCGTCCGAGGAGTGAAATTGGTTGGTTCAGGGCAGTGGTTGGTCCAAGGCAGCGAGAATCAGCGGCTTCGGATCGGGGAGGTCCCGATGACAGGGGCGAGGAACTGACGGGAAGAAGCCGGACCATTTGTGGCTACTTTCCCGGCTTCACAACGATAGCGGTATTCTTCAGGGGCATCTTCTCTCCTGTCAGGCCCATCGGGGCTATTCAAGGCCGTCCACGTATTTTTCGAGTTTGCTCTTTCTGTTTGCAGCTTTATTCTTGTGAATGATCCCCTTGGCGGCGAGACGGTCCAGGTCTCCCTTCACGTCGTTCAGCAGCTCCTGGGCCTCCTCTTTGTCGTCTAGTGAGCGAAGCTTCTTCATTTTTGTGCGAACGCGACTCTTCTGTGACTTATTGTGCTCGCGACGCTTTTCATCTTGTCGCATCCGCTTTTTGGCTGACTTATGCCGGGGCATGGTACACGTCGTATTGTTGAGTAGAAAAAGAGCGGTTAAGGAACTCCAGTTCGTTTAGGGTAGAGGGTAGATTCAGTGGCGTTGCTGGGTTCCCGACCCAATTGGAAGATTACACAAGTCCTAGGTAGCGGCTCGCTTGAAAGACGAATGGAGAAGAGGGTAGAGCTGGAAGATCGCTGCCGCAAGGTATTCGCTCCGGACCAATGTGTGAGCCCGGCTCCTACCCTACGGTCAGTTCAACGGCTCTATCGAAAGTCAGGGACTGAGGATGGTCTTGATTCTCTGATGAGCGTTGGTAACTTTGAAGAAACAGATTAATTGGTGGGGCAATTGTGTGCTGTTAATCTCTGTACCAGATAGACACAGAGCGGGTCTACAAACTGAGCAGGTCTGAGGCCAGATCGTAAGGCTGTAAGTTCAATTACGATTTCTGCCGATATAGTCCCGTTCGCTGCGAGACTTGTACAATCGGTCACTGGTGCTCTTTCCGATCATTTCGGGTGGCATTGTGCCTGGGTACGGGACCCTATACGTTCCCCGTTGCTGAAGTTCAGACAATGGATCTCTGAGAGGATTACCATTGCCCTGAAGGCGAGCGTCAAAGAAAAGGCCCTATCGGTCGATCCGTCGCTTTCTCCGAGAGTGACCTTCCGACACTTGGCCATGTTTTTAATTTTAAATTGCTACCGCAGACATTTCCATACACGGTCGTTCTGGACCGTATGGAGGCGTATTTCGGGGGTGTCCCAGTCCTTTATGTCTGATGAATAGTATTGCACACAAAAGAACCGCTTTTCCGATCAGTTCGAATGGGGGAACCTCTTGGACCGATCGACCCCTGTTGGGCATTCCGGCGCTTTTCGCCGCTGGCGACCCGTTGGATATCGAAGTTTAGTCGGAGACCAGAGATCCATCTCCACCGAATGACGCAGTTGGCTTCAAGACCAGTAGGCGGAGACGCCAGTGAAGCATCTTCGCTACGGGGACTGATTCGGCTCTGAAGAATCACGAATGCTTCAACCTCAGTGCCACGTCCCTTCACCTGCCTGAAGGTCATCGAAGCCCGACCGTGTTTTGCTCTGTATATACCGGCGAAACTCTCGGAGCGTAGACTGCTCTTAACGTAGAATCCAGAAAGAAAGCATGTTGTCTAAGTTAAACATGAGAATATTATCGATAGTCCTAATAGTACTTTTAACACTTCCTTTCAGTAATACATCAGATGCACAGACATTTACTGTTTCACCTCTAAAAATCGTACGTTCGGACGGGAATACTGATACAGAGGCTTTATTTCAAAAAGATGACCTTGTCCGAATCAGTTGGACAAAACAGTTGAGTTCCGGCACCCTCAAGCTGGGGACATCGCCTCAGGTGTACGACCATGCTACCGTGTCTGTATCTGGAACCGAGAGGGATATTATCCCCGAGGACGAAGGCCTTTCGACGGGAAAGTACTATGCCGTCGTGACAAACTCAGACGAAGATACGTTTTCAGAAATACAGGCTGACGCGGAGAACAACAGCGGTATCGAGTTTTCCCAAGAGTTCCGTGTGATCGTTGAGTCATCGACAGCACCTACGATCGAGGATCCAAGGGGGACCATCGATGAGGCTACCCCTACGTTCGAGTGGGAGACAATTTCGGGCGTTCCCGCGTACTGGGTGGTGGTGTCAAGCACGCCCTTTGAGCTCGAGAGGAACGAAGAAACGGACGAGATTGAAGTTCAAGGCGCCAACGTTGTTTGGCAGGTCATTACAACAAACACCTCTATTCAGTACGGGACTACAAACCCAGACGATGCATTCCCCAACATTCAGCCCCCTCCCCTGGAGCCCGGTAATGAGTATAATTACACTGTCCTAAACGTCTTCAGTGAGGATAATCTGGCTCTGGCCAGTGACGTGTTTGGAAGTGTAGTCCCCTTTTCGCCCGGAGGAGAGGCGGGACTTCCTGCTCCTACGCTGAGTAGTCCTTCGGATTCAGCGACTGTATATGGGGAGGACACCATCACTCTCGACTGGGATCCCGTCGAAGAGGCAAACGACTATTCGGTCTACGTTCTGGAGCGGACGATCGAGGGCGGGAGTGAGGTAGACCTCCCAATTTGGAGTACTTCCACCACGAACACGCTCGTGGATTTTCCAGCGGCCTCAAATCTCAAGCGCGGGAGCTACGTGTGGTATGTCGTTCCACAGAGTGGTGCGGGAGCGGGAAATGACAGCGAAATCCGGATCTTCGACTACGAAGTTCCGATGGGGGAATTTCGGTTTCGCACTCGATCGACCCGTACCGGAAACAACATTGTCGGGGCCACAGTCAGCGCGCGCTCGCTGGATCGCGGATATACTCCTCGCAACCCCTTTATCGCACGTGGCCAAGCCACTCTGACTGATAGCCTCCCCGCTGGAACCTACGAGTTCAAGGCAACGCTCGGCGGGTTCGCAGATACTACGGTCACTGTTGACGTTGAGGCTGCTACGAGCACTGGCTTCGACATCAACATGCGTCCTCTTCCCTCCAGCGTCTTGGGAACGGTGGTCGACGAGGATGAATCTGCTGTACAGAACGCAGAGGTAACTGCTACCAACACGACAACTGGAGACACGCGGATGACAACCACAAACGCGTCCGGGGAATTTAATATTTCTCTTCCTACTGGTACTTACGACATCGAGGCCGGAGGGGCAGGTCTGATCTCATCAGATCCCCGGACGGTCACGCTGTCGCCCGACGAGAACCGGACCCTCGACTCGCCCCTGTCCGTTACGAATGACGAAATACCGGTGTCCGGCACCGTTGTCAACCAGCAGGGTGAAGCTCTTCAACTTGCTGATGTAACCGCGACCTCTGGGGATACAGAACGAGAGGTCTCAACGGACGGGTCGGGGAATTATTCGTTTGTCCTGTCTTCGGGCGAGTGGGTTCTGGAGGCGGACAAGTCGGGATTCGTGAGTTCAGATCCCGCAGAGTTGAGCCTGAGTCCGGGCGACAATGTGCAGAACCAGAATTTTACGCTCACGGCACGAGCAAACCAGGCCTCTGGAACCGTCTCCGAGGTGGTGACGCTTCCCGATGGAGGCACGGACCTTGCCCCTTTCGAAGGGGCAACGGTGACAGCCACGCCGTCCTCTGGAGATCCCAAATCGGCCACCACGTCGGATAACGGCCAATACTCCCTTGACTTGGAAAGTGGTACATATACGATCCAGGCTTCAGCTGAGGACTTCAGCTCTTCCGAAAGCGTAGAAGTTACCTTTGACGTGGGGGAGACACTCCAGGGAGTCGACTTCGAGCTCACTCCGAACTCTGCGGAAATCAATGGCCAGATCACTCTCTCCGACGGAACCCCCGTTGAGAATGCCACGGTCTCGATTGAAAACATTGCGAGCACCACGACGCTGTCCAGCGGTGCATATACCCTCAGCGTACCCCCAGGGTCTTACGACGTGACCGTTTCCAAAGAGGGACTCATTGCCCCAAGTCCGGCCTCAATTTCTGTCGGTCCGGACGGGGTGATTACGGGCATAAACTTTACGATGACCCCCAACGCCGGGACCATTTCCGGTACGGTCACGAGCAGTGGAGAGACAGTGCCCAATGCCACCGTTACGGCCACGCGGGACGACCAGACCGTGAGTACGACAACAACGGATCTTGGAGAATATTCGCTCAGTGTCTCCCCGGACACATGGGCCGTTCAGGCTGATAAATCTGGCTTCGCTCCTTCTGATACCACGACCCTGACGGTTGGGGCTGGTCAACAGAGCAGCGGAAACGACTTTGATCTCCGAAGCCGAGTGGCCCTCATAAGTGGGACCGTAACAGATGGCTCCTCTTCAATACGGGACGCCTCAGTCACAGTGATGAGCCTCGAGGAAACGGACGATGACCCACGAAGCACTAAAACTCGAGTAGACGGGGGACTTTCTGTCTCCGTTGAGTCGGGGGACAGTTATCGCGTCCAAGCTACGAAGCAAGGATTTCGTTCGGATGCAGATACAACCGACACTCTGTCTCCGGAGGAAGAGACAAGCCTTTCTTTGCAGCTGTCCCCAACGCCTGCGTCTGTCGACGGAATTGTGACGGACAAGAATGGAGGTTCGCTCTCCGGAGCGTCGGTTCGCGCCCTTCAGGACGGAGAAGCTGTTGATAGCACGTCCACCGAAGCCGACGGCTCGTATTCCCTGAGCCTCGAAGACGGAAGCTACCTGATCGCGGTTAGCCTAGGCGGATATTCCACCTCTCAGCGAGAGACAAGTTTAGATGTCGGCGAAGACGTTGGGGGTTTTGACTTCACCCTGGCAGAAAATTTTTCGACCCTTCGTGGGACCGTTATCGACGACTCAAGCGATGCGGTGTCCGATGCACTGGTCAGCGTCTCGGGACCTAGCACATCGAGCGTGCGCAGTGGATCGGATGGTTCATACATTCTCACAGGTCTATCCGCCGGGTCCTACGAGATCGACGTGAGCAAATCGGGGTTCGAAACCCAAGAGCTTGAGGTGACCCTAGAGGGAGGGACCTCGACGACAGAGGATGTGACCTTGCCGTTACTCCGAGGTCAAATCCAGGGCCAAATATCGACCGCTGACGGGACGTCTCTCGAGGGGGCTACGGTTACGGCTCTTTCTTCGACCAACCAGACTTTTTCCACTGTCAGCGAATCAGACGGGTCCTATCGCATTTCCTCCTTGCCGGTAGGGACGTATGATGTCTCGGCCTCGCTCTCCGGATTCTCGAGCAATGAGGTCGTGTCCGTGACCCTATCGGAGGACTCACAGGAGGCCACCGCCGACGTTTCAGACTTTACGGCGAACGAGGCATCGATCTCGGGGATCGTGACGGATTCAACGTCCGATGAACCGCTGCTCGACGCTACGGTTACGCTGTCGGGAGGGGAGGGGACAGGCTCAGATGCGACAAATACCGACGGCGAGTACGAGGTTGATGGGCTTGCTCCTGGCACCTACACCGTTACTGTAGAAAAAAGCGGCTTTGGTGGTCCGACCCGAGAGGTAGACCTGGAAAATGGCGAAAGCCGTTCCCTCGACCTCTCACTGGGGCCAAACACCGGAGAAATTACAGGCACGGTGATCGGTTCTGACGGGGAACCACTCGATTTTTCTGTCTCCGTCAAGGCGACCTCCGGGGGGCTTACGTTCACGTCTACCACTGACGATGAGGGAGCATTCTCCATGGGAAGCGTGGAGAACGGACGTGAGTATTCCATCTCCACCGAAATATTTCAGGAAGGATATTCCAATACTTCGATGTCTCTCACTTTCCCTGAAGGCACGAATTCCGCGGGCCCGGTTGAGTTGGAAGTGCTGAAAAGAACGGCCACTATTGTCGGAAGTGCGGGTACTCCTCAAGCCTCGGTCCAGCTTATAGATACGGAAACCGGAGACACAGAACGAGTCACGGAATCGCAGTCTGACGGAGCATATCAGTTCGACTTTCTTCCCGCAAGGACGTTCACCGTACGCCCTGTCAAGGAGGGATACACCTTCACCCCCGACTCGCAAAATGTAAGCTTGAGTACAGATCAGAGTCAGACCGTTGACTTCGAGGCGACCTCGGCAACAGGTGCAATTGAAGTTACGATCGATGTGGACGCTGATCGGTCGCCGGAAGGGGTGCAGGTCAAGGCAACGGGCACCGACAATAATGTGTCACGGAATCAAGCTTCCGATGAGACTGGAGAGGTGACGTTCGCTGAGGTCCCTGCAGGGAGCACATATGAGCTTCGGGCGACACTCGAGGGATTCACGACCAGTCCCCAGTCAGAGTCCGTTAGTCTTGAGCAGGGGACAACGGTCACCGCATCCTTTACGCTCACTCCGAACCAGAGTGCCATAAGCGGCCGCGTTGCCGATGACGAGGGAAATGCTGTCGACGCGGCGTCGGTGTCCGCCCGTCACATTGAAAATGGAAGCGTCACCTCAGCCGAAACGGACAACCAGGGAAATTATGCAATCGATCAACTCTCCTCTGGAACCTACGAAGTCGTGGCGACGGAGCCGGGTTTTGTTGCCGACACGACTGAAGTGGCATTGGGACCAGGGACGACCGAAAATAACGTTGACTTCGAATTGATTCCGTCGAATGTGCGACTGACCGGGACTGTACGAGAGGCCGAAGGAACCGCTGAGGGAGTCAAAGTCACAGCAAACGGTCAGAGCACCCTGACAACGACCACGAATGCGAGCGGGAATTTTGTATTTCCTTCGGCTCCGATCCGAACTGGCGAGTCTGACACAACAACGTACGAAGTCACCGTTTCCGGCGCAGATTTCGCTACCCAACGCAGAATTTTGAATATACCCTCTTCACAGGCAGGTGAGACAGTGGGAGTTGACAACTTCCTCCTTCCAAGTGGTCAAATTACTCTAACTGTCACCGATGGAACCGAGCCCCTCCCAGGGGTGAGTGTGACACTTGCCCGACCCGGTGGTCAGTCGCGAGAGAAAGTCACCGGATCCGACGGACAAATCGTATCTGAGAGTCGCTTGCCCTCGGGAACCTACCGAGTTTCTGCATCGAAGGAGGGCTACTTGAATCCCGCCTCTACGGCTCTGGAGTATGAACTGCAAACCGATACGTCACGCCTTGAGACCACGCTTTCGCTTCCGTATCGACACATCCCTCCCGACAGCGTTCGGGCAGATCAGGATACTGAGTTCGACATTACGTTTGAGCCCGAAACCTCCGTCTCGGAAGCGACAGCCACACTTTTCTACAAGCAAGCGTCGGCGCAGACGTACGAGGACACGGTAATGACGGAAGTCGATGCCTCGTTTACGGGAGTTCTGCCGGCTCAATTCTCCGTCTCCGAGCTGGAGTACTTCGTTCAGGTGAAGGACGAAGAGGCAGGAATTACGTACACGTCGCCTGAGCGAACTATTAAGCCTTTGGCGGCCGGCATCCTATCGTCGGCTCGTCTGACCCCGTCTTTGAATGACTCGCGGCTACGGATTGGCGACGCCTACGATGTCGAACTCCTCCTCCGGGATGGACTAAGTGAATCGGTCGAGGAGGAATTTGTCGGGGAGGAGGCGATTGGAAAGGTATCGTGGTCCTTGGATGATCCGTCTGCCGGAACCATTCGTTTCCCAGACGAACAGGACAGTACGCGGGTTGAAATTCTGTTCGAGGAGGTGGGCCAATATCGCCTCGACATACAGGCACAGCTCCGAGGATCTTTCGTGGACCGATCGGCCACGGTGCAGGTCGCAGACCCGGAACTCAAGGAAGTTTCGGTGTCGAGCCCAACGTCGCGTCTGAGTAACCAAGCAGGAGGCACCCAACTGAGTGTAAGTGCAGTAGATACCACCGGGGCCAACGTGTTGCTCGGGGAAAAACTAGCGTGGTCAGCTTCCCCTGAGGAGGTCGCAACAGTATCCGAAACCGGATTTCTATCAGTGGTTGATTCTACTTTCATTGGCCCTGTCACTGTAAACGCAAAAGACACTCAGACAGACCTGGAGAGCACTCAACGAGTGAAGATTTACGCGACCGTGGATGGTCAGACCGACGTGACGCTCAGAGGCAAAAACGGCACCGAGTTTACGCTCCCTGCTGGTGCCGTTTCGTTTCCGGCCGAAGTTGGATTGGCGTCGGGGACACAAGCCCCTCCAAAGAAACACGTGCGTCCACTTGGCACCGATCAGCGCTATAAGGTCGCCGATGATATTCGAAAATTCACCTTTCGGGCCGACCAGTCGCTGCCGGGTGACAGCCTCCAGCAGGATGCAATACTCTCCTTCCGATCACCTCCGTCGCTGCGTCTTCATGAAGGAGAACGACGGATTGGGTGGTTCGACAAGGCGGAAGCTCGGTGGCAGATGCAGCCTACAGAAAAAAACGGTGGCCGCCTCCGGTCGAGCTCGGTTCGACAGTTTGGAGAGTATGCGGTGATGACCCAAAATAGACCGCTTGACGTGCGTGAGGTGTCGGTGCTTCCGAATCCGTTTTCGCCGGAGGTGTCTCCGCTGAAGATTGGGTACTTTTTGGATACTACCGATCCGCCGGCCGAGGTCACGATTCGCATCTTCAACGTCCGGGGTGAACTCGTTCGCACCCTCCTGGACGACGACCTACAAAACCCCGGTCGCTATGGAAGCCGAACCGGGGTAAAGGAAGTAACCTGGAATGGAATGACAGATGGGGGGCTAAAAGCTCGGAATGGACGGTATATAATAGAGATCAAAGCGCGTGACCAGACCGGAGTGGTTACTGAACGAGTGCAGGTCGTCCTTGTCAAGTAGACTCAACTAGGGAGCTTCATGAGTTACGTTTCTCAGCTTTTCGGAGTGCGATTTATGCGCCGGTTGGCATCGACTCTGTTCCTGTTTTTGATCTCTTTGTCGGTTCCTCTCTTTCCCACCGCCGCAAGTGGACAAGAGCTTTCGGGAATTCCGGCGGCTTTCGTGGACGTCGGGTATGGAGCGCGGCCGGCTGCGATGGGGGGAGCCTTCGTCGGATTATCGGACGACGCATTTAGTGTCCAGTGGAATCCAGCAGGGATGGCCCGTCAGGATAGCACAAAGATTTCATTCGCCTACATCGATCAGTTGGGGCTGGTTGGCTATCAGCACCTCGCGGCGTCCGTGCCACTTGGGCAAAAATTCGGATTCGGTGCCGCCGCTGTCTCTTCGGGCGACGAAGCCATGCGGGAATTGACATTTCAAATGGGGATTGCCCGTTCATTCCGCTCACTATCGTTTGGGGTCGGAGTCAAGTACCGAAATGCCTCCTACGGCAACAACACTTTGGATCCCGATGATTATGCGGTGTTTGAACCAGAAGAAATCCAAGAGGGAATTTCGAACCAAGTGAGTGGACAGGCTAATGGATTTGGTTTAGACCTAGGCGTTTTGTATCAGCCTGACTCTCCAGTTAGCGTAGGCCTTCGGGTACGCGATATTATCGCTCCTATAAAGTGGAACTCAGAGGTCAACAATTCGGATCGCGAAACACTCGGATCCTATAGGGAGCGTATTCCGATGGAGATCGCACTTGGCACCGCGTACTTCGTGCGAAATAATGTCGTCATCACTGCGGACTACTCTCCTGGTATTCATGATGAGACTGTCAATAAGATCCGAGTAGGAGGAGAGGGGAAATTCCTTGGAGTTTTATCTTTACGTGGTGGAATGGAACAACGGGTAAATGATCGAAATGACGAAAAATACTCACTTGGTATTGGAGTAGAATTGCCTATCCAAGATCAGTTTCTCATATCGGCTGACTACACTTACCGTTTTGAGGAAATAAACAAGACACAACAAGTATCTATGTCTATACATTTTTAGATAAAATAAGAAAAACCTGTAGGTATTAAATTATGAAGGCAAAAATCAAGAAAAATTTGAGTATTCGAAATACAAACTCAAGGTGCAGTTGAAACAAGACTAAAAATTTCGACATGAAAATAAGATAAGAAAAATTTGTATGAGTAAAAAGAAAGGTAAGTAAAGTTATTACGAAGCTAGGGTAGTTTACACTGAGTAGAAAATAACCAAAGCGAGAATTAGTAGACTAGCCAATAATTAATATCAGTATAAGGGTATGAAGGGTACTGATTGCGGTGTTTTCCTCTTCCGGTTACTGCTTGCCATCACCTTAATTGCGGTGATTCCTGGGGTAACGTTTGCTCAATCGTCCAGTGACGACTTCTCAATTACTACATTCCGGGGGGGAGAGGTGGAAGCTAATCTTCGAATGGGACTGAATCTGGCTGGTGTAGGTATCGGTTCTGGAACTTTCGGCGGAGTGCTCTCGGGACGCGTCAGCGATGGAGCTTCGGGGTTATTCTCGAATCCTGCTAATCTAGGAAAGGTGACAGCTCCACAGTGGGCATTCGACACTCGACTGGGATTAGGGACCAGTAACTTTGGGGTAGATGGGACCAGTCTCATTCCACCAAGCGATGTGCGCAGTGAAACGGACGAAGTACTTGAAGAGCTATCTTTTCCAGAGAATCGATCCCCAACCTATCCGACAGTGAAGGACATTGACCTTGGACTGCAAAGCCAACTTTCGTCCTTCGCAGTGACTCTTCCTCTTCAAGACCGATTCAGTGTAGGATTGGGGTTGCGTCGTACTGTCGATTTTGATCTCCGTACCCGTGCTTCCGGAATTGAAGCACAACTCGAAGCGGATCAAGAAAGCGGAGGTCAGACGATCAGTATCGACTTTTTAACTCAGATGTATGGGTCACTAGACGCAAAGGTCGATATCACATCTCTGAGCTTCGGAACTGGAGGGTATGTGTTTAACAATGAGTATGGGCGTCTATCACTTGGGCTGGCCCTTAACCGACACTATGCTACGCACGAGCTTAAGATCGATGTTCAGCCGCAGGCGATGATCATACTCAATGGGTCAGAAGAGTTTTTCTTCAACCAAAGTGGTGATCCAAATCTTGCGGAGGACGAAACGAATCGATTCTTCTGGAAAGCAAACGCTAATTATGAAGACAAGGCCTGGGGGTACCGGTCCGGAATTCACTATCAGCTCCCCTTCGAGTGGCTCACGCTGTCGGCGTTGTACACCGCTGCGCCGGACTTCAAGATGAGGGATCCAGATGCATCTTCAAGACGATTTCTTCCTCGATTTGTAGACTTAACCCCTCCTGAAGGGGAAGATAGAGTGAGCATTGACGATCTAAGTCTTGCCAAACCTAATCTCACGAGTCCGGCTCAGGATTCTCTAGGAAGATCGTTGTCTCTATCTCTCCCCTCCTCCCTAACAATCGGAATGGACCTTGGCCTTGGGGAACACACAGTTACACTTAATTATGTCCAATATTTTGGGGAAATCTCGTACGAGGGTATTTATAGCGACAATGAAAATAAAACTGATTCTTTTGTTATAGGAAAAGATTTAAAGTACGGCGTAAAGTATGGAATGAATTTTACGTTCCCTGATCAACTTAAAGGTGCAGCTTGGGCACTAATCCCGATTCGCCTTCTTTACCTGGACATTGACGGACTTCTCTTTCAGGCGTTTAGAGGGAAGACTAAGTACCGAAATCCTCAATATCGTATTGGTGGGGGGGTTATGTTCGGCGACGAATTGACGGACAAGGACAGAGGGTCAGGACTTCGAGATATCCTAGATGCTCCACTTCCCAGAGGATTTGCACTTGGGCGCCAGTATACAATTTACAACGAGATAGATGTTGGGGTGATGCTTCTCGGATTTCCTGATACTGCACTACGCTTTGGCTTTTCATACACCTTTCAATAGAGGTGGAGGTATGGTATAGCCCACCTTCGATACCGTCCCACTCAGAACGCCAGACTGCTCAAAAAAGCGCGCACCGGTGGTTTCGATCGACGACACTGCATGGTCAAGCGGTGAAGCGGACGGAGCGTGACTTACACATATTCCTACGAGTGTATATTGGTCATACCATGGTGGTGCCTAATCTCTGAGCTGCGCTGCTGGCAGGGAGGTCGAAGAGGCCGGACTGACGCGCTGGCGTTTGGCGGTCTTACTCTCAGCGCCGACTACGAACAAACAAATCTATGGGGTCCAATCGGTGTTGGCCCCAGACAAACGGCGGTCTAGAGAGAATTCCCTTTCTCAGCCTGTGGACTACTGTCTCTGCCGGTTTACCGGTTCAGAGATTAGACATTTCCTCTTATCCGGACTCGCTCCGCGTTCTGGAAACCGCCGACGAAGAAACTGGAAATCCCTCAAGCCGTTCCCCCCTATATCAAACAAACATGTTCAGGAGCTTTCCTTCTGGGGGCGAGACGACATCCGATTCTCAGAACTTCCGTTGACCATCTGTCGAGGGTTTTCATGTGGTCGTTCCTCATTGATCTTGTTCGGAATGCGGGGGGAGGACGGACCGTCGTGGTGATGGACTCGGAAGAAACGGGGAGAGCGCGACGGTACCGCATTCACCCCTTGCGTATGATGGCCGCCTGGGGCGGAAGTTTGGCTGCTGCGGGGCTTGTCGTGGCTCTTTTGCTCGTTGGGACGCCCCTCCGAAAGCAGATTCCGGGGTATGGAACTGATAGGATGAAGAAGAGCGCTCAGCTTAATTCCATGCGGCTTCAGTCGCTTCAGGACTCCCTCGCCGCCCAGCGCAGCTACCTCAACCGTCTTCGGCGGCTCATGACCGGTCGGGTCGATTCGGTTGCCCAGCCGGGACAAAACGATGCGAACGGCGCGATTCCGAGTGTTGGGCAGCAGCGCCGAGGTCAGGAGGGACGCGGGGAAGCCCTCGATTCCGATGAGAGCGTTCACGAACAGTCGTCCCTGAATCCGTCGGTCTTCTCGGCGTCCGACCAGGCTGTGCCGGAGGGGCGGAACGCGGCATCGGGACTCTCCTTTCCTCTTTCCCCTCCGGTAACGGACGGATTCCCTACCCGCGATTTTGACGCAGAAACGGGCCATTACGGCATCGACGTGGCGGTGTCGGAGGGAGAGTATATTCGAGCTGTGGGGGACGGCTACGTCGTGTGGGCCGACTGGACGCAGGACGGCGGCTACACGATTGCTGTCCAACACGCTGATGGATATCTTTCCGTATATAAGCACAATAAACGCCTACTCAAGAGCCTTGGTGAGCGGGTAGGGACACAAGAGCCCCTGGCCGTCAGTGGAAATACAGGGGCGATTACGACGGGACCACACCTGCACTTTGAGCTCTGGCGAAACGGGCTTGCCCAGGGCCCCGAGTCGTATATCGCGGGCTGGTAGGATGTAGGAATCGGCACTCAGAACGCTTCGTCCGAGGCAGCCGTATAAGCATCTTCGGTCTTCGTACTCGTGTTCTACCCTTTATATGGGACTTTTATATGGGACTTTTCGGCAACACACGAACAGACGATTCGTCTTCCTCCATGGCAAATCAGACAAGTACCGTTCAAGATCAAGTCAACCTCGTTGGAGAAGGCACGGTCTTCGAAGGCACGGTCCGGGCCGACAGTGACGTCCGTGCCAGTGGGCAAATCATCGGTACGCTTGAGGTGGAGGGGAAGACGATGATTGCCGAAGAGGGCACTGTGGAGGGTGAGATTATTGCTACCAGTGCCGACATCGCAGGGGAAGTTCAGGGCGAGATTCACATCGAAGAGCGCCTTGTGCTCAAAAGCTCCGCCCGAGTTGAGGGGAGAATTGAGACGGATCGTCTGATCGTCGAGGAGGGCGCCCAGTTTACGGGTGAGTGTGAGATGGGCACTCCAATTTCCGAGGAGCTGGGTGCCTCTGGTGAGGGTGACGGGACTCAGTTGGGAGAGACGGGCGCGGATAGTGAGGCAGACTTGTCCCCAGAACCTGTCGATGGGTAGTGGGATGATGAGCGAACAGGGGGAATTTCCTCCGGGGAGACCGCACAAGACGAGGTCCGCACAAGACGAGGTAGTGACCGGGGCACCGATCATGCAGCCTCCAGGAAACGAGGAACGCTCTGAGCCCCAAGGGTCGAGTTCCCCGATCGAGTCTTCCGAGGATGAGGAGAACCCCTTATCGAGTCGCTCCTCTTCTGACAGTGAGACGGCGTGGGGACGGGCCCTCCGGGACATCGCTCCGTATTTGGATTTGGGCTGGCGCCTTGCTGGCACTGCGGCGGGACCTCCGATTCTTGGGTTTGGAATCGACCTGTGGTTGCAAACGACCCCCTGGATGCTCCTCGGGGGGTGCGTGTTTGGGCTTGCCGGGGCCATTCTCCAGCTCAAGCGCCTTCAAGGGGAGTTCAGTCCCTAAACGGGAAATTCTGGTGAGGAAACGACTCTTTTCGGAGATACTGTCCCGGGCGATTTCGGAGAAGTGCCACCTGCGAAATACTTTCATGTACGATTCACCAGTTCTCATAAGTCCTCGATTGTTGGGATCCATAGCTTCAGGAGCGGATTTGGGGCAAAGGGGTCTGCGGAGCCGCCGTCGCGTTCTACGCTGACCGTAACAGACTTCGTGGCCGGGGGATTGTGACGAGATGGATGCATGGTGGCTCGGCATTCTATTGGGCATTGGGGTCATCGGGCTCCATGCGGCGCTGAGAATACTGGCGCATCTGTTTGCTTTTCGGATGTCGGACCACCGCACATTTGTGTTTCTAGAGCTGGGGGGACTCGCGGGGCGAATGATGGTGGTATTTGGAGCGGTGGCACTGGTGCTTCTCTTCGTGCCGGTCCATCCCGTCGCATTTGTGGCCACGGTACTTCTGCTTCTCATCCTGAGCATGGGGGGGGAAACGTACTTTTTTGCTCGCCAGCCGGACCGGGGGACACTGGAGTCTTGAGGGCCCGCTTCGCGGTCGCCGGATATTCTGGCTCTTTGAGTTTGCTTTCCAACGCTCGCATACGAGAAATACATGATGGCTCGCGTCCGATCCTTTGGACTCGTCACTCTCCTCGTGTTGGGGATGGGCCCGGTGTTGACGGCGACGCCCGCAGAGGCGGCCGAGGAGGAGGACGTGACACTTGAGGGGATTGTCAATAATGTAATTCTGGGCCACGCCACTGACGGGTACTACCTCAATTTTGAGCCATTCAGTAACGTCGAGCTTCCGCGCATCATGCTCGTCCGTACGACGGGCGGGTCGATTTCGCTGGAGGCATTCGGAAGTACAGAGGCCATGCTCCGAGCCGGTCCCTATGGCGTCGTGCCTCACGGCGACGGAGAGTCGGGCGCGCATGAGGACCTCGTGACGCACGGGGCTGAGCTCGATCAAGCTATCGCCGCCGAGGAGCATTTGCACAGTTCAGTGAGGCGGGCGGAGGGACACGTCGTGGCGGACCTTTCCATCTCCCGCCACTTCGTTTTCGGTCTGCTGTCGATGGTGATCGTGTTTGGAGTCTTCGTTACGCTCGCCCGGCGTTACAAGAAGGGTGTTGGTCGCACGGAGGCCCCGCAGGGAATCCTGCAGAACATGATGGAGGTCCTGGTCATCTTCATCCGTGACGAGATCGCCAAGCCCAACATTCAGGGAGAGAAATGGCGTACGTTCTTGCCCTACCTCCTCACGGCCTTCTTCTTCATCCTCGTTGCCAACATTCTCGGACTCGTGCCCTACGCGGGGGCAGCCACCTCCAACATTGCCGTAACCGGCGTGCTGGCGGTGATGACATTCGTCATTGTTCTCCTTTACAGTTCGAAAGATTATTACAAGGAACTTTTCACCGGTCCCCCGGACGCACCAGTGCTTGTGCGCATCATTTTTGTCCCCATCGAGATCGTGGGACTCGTCATGCGGCACTTGGCGCTCGCCATTCGTCTCTTTGCCAACATGATGGGCGGGGCGCTGATTATCTTCAGTCTGATCGGGCTCATTTTCATCATGAACATCCTCTTTGGGGAGGTGGCGGCCGTGGGGACCGTCATCATTAGCATAGGATTCACCGTCTTTATCTTGCTGCTCAAGCTGCTGGTTGCCTTCATTCAAGCGTACGTGTTCACCATCCTGTCGGCGCTTTTCATTGGCATGGCCGTGGAGGAGCATCACCACGGGGAACACGACGAGGACGCGCACACGGCGGGTCACTTGGAAGAGCGTCTCGACGCTGTAGAAGAGGCGGTGGAGCCGACCTCGGCCTAATCCGCCCCAGGCGCTTCGCCCGCCTAAGATCTCTTAACTGTATTCCGACTCATCACTACACTCCTCCTTCATTAAGACCCGAATACTATGGAAGCCGCTGCTCTCGCTTATCTCGCTGCAGGACTCGGTGCTGGCCTTGCTGCCATTGGCGCCGGCGTGGGAATTGGTTGGCTGGCCAGCTCGTCGATGGACGGGGCGGCTCGCCAGCCGGAAGCCACCGACGACATCCGAAACCTGATGATTATTTCCGCCGCCC